>CAZUVE010000083.1:0-12605 GCA_964623735.1 uncultured Halobacteriales archaeon
CAGCCGGCGAATACACTGCTAGTGATTGCTGTATAGTGATTGCTGTAAGTCATTGCCTGATCAACCGCACGCTGTCGTGCGGTCGTACCGGTAAACAGTTACAGCAATCACTATAACTCCGTGAAGATGTTCGGCACCCAGGGTGCCGATGTTGCTCACGCGACTATAGCCGACAGTACGAGAAGCCGAGTCGACGACCACGTTCAGATCTCCCGTCCCGGTTTCGGTGTTCCGATGGCATTTTATGTAGGTCACGCTTAGGACTAGTATCATGAACACGAACGTTTTTGACGGCGTCCGCGACGCTCCCTGCGCAGGGAACACCGCGGGTCGTGTCCGACATTTGCCCCGCAGATTGTGGGGGCACTGCCGGACAGCACAAACGCGTGAAGAAAAGTATATGCGTCGCCGACGGGAAAAGCCGGACCAGAGAGACGTCGTGTTCCGGGAGGCAGAACGGTCCGAGTCGGTCCGTAGCGGGTGCGTCAACCCGCGGATCGGCGGTTCGTTCACGCGCACGACGGCGCTCGACATCTAGCTATGCAAGGACAAAATCAACAGCAGGCGTACGACCGGGGGATCACCATTTTCTCCCCGGACGGTCGTCTCTACCAGGTTGAGTACGCCCGCGAGGCAGTAAAGCGCGGGACCGCGAGTATCGGTGTCCGGACGAGCGACGGGGTAGTACTGGCGGTGGACAAGCGGGTCCGGTCGCCGCTGATGGAGCGGGACAGCGTCGAGAAGATCCACAAGGCCGACGACCACGTCGGCATCGCCAGCGCCGGCCACGTTGCAGACGCGCGCCAGCTCATCGACTTCGCGCGCCGCCGGGCACAGGTCAACGAACTCCGCTACGGCGAGCCGATCGGCGTCGAGACGCTCACCAAGGAGGTCACCGACTACATCCAGCAGTACACGCAGGTCGGTGGCGCACGGCCCTTCGGCGTCGCGCTGATCATCGCGGGTATCGCCGACGGCGAGCCCCGCCTCTACGAGACCGATCCGTCGGGGACTCCCTACGAGTGGAAGGCCCTGGCGGTCGGGGCCGACCGCGGCGACATCCGGGACTACCTCGAGGAGAACTACAGCGAGGAACTGGACCTCGACGGCGGCGTCAGCCTGGCGCTGGAGGCGCTCGCGTCGGTCAACGACGGCGAACTCTCCCCGGAGGGACTCGGCCTCGCGACGATCAGTGTCGAGGACGAACTGTTCACCCGGCACGACGACGACGGGAAGACCGCCTACCTCGAGGGGGCCGGCCTGCTGGCCGACAGAGAGGAGTAGCCGCCGGGAAACACCTTTAGGCGCCCCCGCGCAACTCCACCCCATGATATCGCTCGACGAGGCGGTGACGGCGCGCCTCGAGTCACACGGCGAGCGGTTCGAGGTGCTCGTCGACCCCGACGCCGCGCTCGCAATCTCCCGGGAGGAGTTCGAGGACGACCTGGAGGACGTCATCGCCGCCGAGGACATCTTCGAGAACGCCTCCCGCGGCGACCGCCCGCCCGAGAACGCCCTGGAGGAGGTCTTCGGGACCACGGACCCCCTGGAGGTCATCCCAGAGGTGATCCGGCGGGGCGAGATCCAGATCACGGCCGAACAGCGCCGCGAGATGCAAGAACAGAAGCGCAAGCAACTCATCAACCACATCGCGCGCAACGCGGTCAACCCCCAGATGGACGACGCGCCCCACCCGCCCGAGCGCGTCGAGTCGGCCCTGGAGGAGACCGACTTCCGGGTCGATCCGATGGAACCGGTCGAGAGCCAGGTCGACGACGCGCTCGACGCGCTCCGGCCTGTGATCCCCATCCGCTTCGACACTGTCACCGTTGCCGTCCACCTGCCCGCCAACCACGCGGGCAGCGGCCAGGCCAGAGTCCGGGAGTTCGGCGACCTGGACCGCGAGGAGTGGCAACCGGACGGCTCCTGGATCGGCGTTCTCGAGTTCCCGGCTGGCCTCCAGAACGACTTCTACGACCTCGTCAACGAGGTCTCCAGCGGCGAGGCCGAGATCAGGATTATAGAGGACGAGGACGACATCGGCACCCGATAGTGCGTACGGTTCCCGACCGGTCCCCGACGCGTTGATCGAGCGCGAGCGCCACGGGCCGGACGCGCAGGTGGCGTGAGAGGCCGTGTGCGGCCCGGATTTATATATCCGGGCACCGTAGAGCCGGGCGAGTGACGGCCAACGACACCACCACGGAACGGACCGTTATCACGAAACGGGTCGACGAGGGAGAGGCCGACACGGCGGAGATCCGTGACCTCGCGCGGGCCGCGGGGTACGAGGTCGTGGAGGCGGTAACACAGACCAAGTCCGAGGATCCCGCTTACCACCTCGGCGAGGGCAAGGTCGAGGAGGTGGCCGGCGTCGTCCGGACACGGGGGGCGTCGGCCGTCGTCTTGGACAACCAGCTGGGCCCCTACCAGACGTTCAATATCGGGAACAAGCTCCCGGCGGGTGTGCGGGTCGTCGACCGCTTCCGGCTCATCCTGGAGATTTTCGGCCAGCGGGCACGAACCCGGAAGGCCCAGCTACAGGTCGAACTCGCCGAGTTGCGGTACGAACTCCCGCGCGCGGAGGCGAAAGCCAGCCTCGCAAAGCGCGACGAGCGGCCGGGCTTCATGGGCCTGGGCGAGTACGACGAGAGCCGCGAGAAGGACATCAAGGCCCGGATCGCCCGCATCCGCACCGAACTCGAGCGGATCGAGCAGACCGACCAGCAGCGCCGCGAGCAGCGCCGCGAGTCCGGGTTCGACCTCGTGGCGATGGCCGGCTACACGAACGCGGGCAAGTCGACGCTGCTCCGGCAACTCGCGGCGGACCTCGACGTCGACGAGAACGAGGGTCGCCACCCCGACCTCGACACGACCGCCGAGTCCGAGGACCGCCTGTTCACGACGCTGGGCACGACCACGCGGCGGGCAGACATGGACCGACGGGACGTCCTGGTGACGGACACCGTCGGGTTCATCTCGGACCTGCCCCACTGGCTTGTCGAGTCGTTCAAGTCCACCCTCGACGCGGTCTACCGCGCCGACCTCGTGTTGCTGGTCGTGGACGTCGGCGAGCCGATCGAGGAGATCCGCGAGAAACTCGTCACCTGTCACGACACCCTCTACGAGCGCAACGAGGCGCCCATCGTCACCGTCCTGAACAAGATCGACACGGTCGAGCAGTCGGAACTCGAACGCAAGCGCGACGCGCTGTCGGCGCTCGCCCCGAACCCGGTCGCGGTCAGCGCCAGGACCGGTGCGAACGTCGACGCACTCCGGGGTCGGATCCACGCCGATCTGCCGGACTTCGAGCGGGAACGACTCGTCCTGCCGATGACCGACGAGACGATGAGCGTCGTCTCCTGGATCCACGACAACGCCCACGTCGAGGCTGTCGAGTACGGCGACCAGGTCACAATCGAGTTCGAGGGCCGGCCCGCCGTTGTCGAACAGTCCCGCGCGAAGGCCGGCGACCTCGTCGAAGCTTCCGCGTGAACTGTTGAGGCGAGGGACTGTGCGTAAGCTTCCGACCGAACTCCCCGAACCGGAGGGGCGGACGACGCGACGACCGCGACCAGCCAGAAAGCCACCGGCCGCCGTCGTCGAGCGGCCGGCCCCTTTCGGTCCCGCCCCGCCGACGGCAGGCCTGCCCTCCCCCGGGTCGCGCGACGAGACGCGCTCCCGGCCCCGAGCCTGCGGTCGAGCAGGGCGTTCCCGCCGTGGCGCCGACGGTCCCCGGATCGCCGGTAACGGGTCTTGTCGGGAGGCTATCACGATCACGACACGCGCATCGCCTGCGGGATGGCGTCGAGCATGTCGCTGGCCATCAGGCCGTCGTCGCGGTCCCGGCGGACGACGTCGCCGGCGCGGCCGCTGACGTACGCACTGATCGCAGCGGCGTTGACCGGATCGTGTACCGCGAGTAGCGCGCCCGTCACGCCCGCGAGGACGTCGCCGGTCCCGCCGACGGTCATGCCCGCGTTGCCAGTCCGGCTGACACGCGTCCGGTCACCGTCGGAGATCAGGTCGTACTGGCCCTTCACCAGCAGCGTGTGCCCCAGGTCGGCCGCGAACTCCGACACGAGGTCGCGCCGCTCCCGCCAGTCGGTCGCCGTCCTGCCCCCCATGCCGACGAGTTCGCCCTGGTGTGGCGTACAGACGAGCGTCGCGTCCGTCCCGAGGCCGGGCACGACCCGGAGGGCGTCGGCGTCGACGACCGCGCGGCCGCCGTAGCCCTCGATGATCGCCCGGGCAGCCTCCATGGTCTCCTGGTCGTCGCCCAGACCGGGCCCGACCACGACGGCGTCGTGCTCGGCTGCGAACTCGAGCACCGGCCCGACGTGCCCGGGTTCGAACTTCCGACCCTCCATGGGCCGGACGATGAGGTCCTCGCAGTACCCCTGGATCTCGTGGGAGACCGACGTCGGGCAGGTCACCCTGACGAGGTCGGCGCCGGCCCGCAGCGCGGCCTGGGCGGTCAGTGCCGGCGCGCCCACGTAGGGGCCGCCGCCGATGACCAGCACCTCGCCGTTCTCCCCCTTGTGGCTGTCCGGATCCCGCGAGACGCGCAGCAGATCGCCGCGCCCGACGAACGTCTCGGCTGCCTCCGGAATGCCGATGTCGGCGACGGTCACGTCTGCCCCGAGGTCCGGCAGGCCGGGTTTCGTGTCGTGGAACGTGACGACGTGGTCGGCCTCGACGGCGTTGGCCGCGAGGTCCCCCGTGTCGGCGTCCAGCCCCGAGGGAACGTCGACCGAGAGCACAGGTGCGTCGCCGTCGTTCATCCCGCGGGCGGCAGAGGCTGCGGGCTGTCGGAGGCTGCCCCTGACGCCCGTCCCGAGCATGGCGTCGATGAAGAGGTCCGGTTCGCCCAGGCGCAACGCCACCGAGTCCCGGACCTCCTCTGTCTCGTACTCGCTGCGCTGGAGGGCGTCCCAGTTCTCCCGGGCGATGTCCGTGGTGATGGTCTCTGCCCGGCCCAGGAGGAGCACCCGGACGTCGTGGTCGTCGAGAAAGCGCGCCGCGACGAGGGCGTCACCGCCGTTGTTACCCCGGCCGGCGACAATCGTGACCGACGCACCCGGATCGACGATGTCCCCGACTGCGCGCGCCACCGCGTTTCCGCTCGATTCCATGAGTTGCTTGCGCGGCACCCCCAGCGCCTCGGCGTTCCCGTCGACGACTCCCATCTCGGAGCCCGAAATCATGCCCGCTGGTTGGGCCGGGGGGCGAATAACTGTACGGTTTCCCCGACTATCTCTGCGCGGGCCCGCAACCCGTTCTCGTCGTAGCCCTCCCCGAAGACGCCCTCGAAGACGATCAGGAACTGTCGCGACGTCCCCCGGGGGATCGAGATGTCGCGCTCGTCTGTCCACGACTCGACGACCGCGGGCGTCCCGTTGTCGGCCTCTGCGTACTCGAGTGTGGTCCGAAGAATCGCCTCCTGCCGGTCGCTGGTCGTGTTCTCGACGGAGACCCGGACCGCGACGTCCTCCGGGTAGTCGAACCTGTCGTCCCCGGCCCTGTGGATAACCTGGGTGTTGGGCGCGTACAGTCCCGGTCCCGGGTCGTCGTCGTTGCCACAGCCGGCGGTCCCGCCGGCCACCGCCAGCCCGAACCAGCCCAGTACCTGCCGGCGCGACCTCACTGTCTTCCAGTTCGTCCGCCGCGTCTTGGAGGTTCCGCTCCCCGCCGGTCGGTCACCACCGGACGCGGAACCCGTCCTCGCTCTGGGGGTCCCCGTAGGTGACCTCGACGTCCTCGACGCGGGCGCCAGAACTGCCCTCGTGACAGAACTCGACAAGTTCCTCGACTGCCCCCGCTGGTCCCTCGAAGACCGCCTCGACGCGGCCGTCGTCGAGGTTGCGCACCCACCCGTCGACGTCCCGATCCCGGGCCTCGTCGCGGGTCGTCGCGCGGAAGTACACACCCTGGACCGTCCCGGAGACGTACACGTGTGCGCGGGTTCGCCTGCCCATGTCCGGTCGTTCCCGCGGCGGCCACAAAACACTGCCGCCCGCGACACCCGGCGGTCCGGGTCGGCCGAACCGGCTACCAGTCGCCTCCGCCGGTCCGGAGGTAGTGGAAGACATACTTTCACTTACAGGAATTTTGTAGTACTCCCCTGTTGAAAGGCTTCTATCACCGGGGGCGGTATTGACCCCGAGCAAGCGGAACGGCGATTTGTGAGCGAATGAACGCTGCCCGGTCCGAGCAAGGGCTTCGAACACTCTCTGAGGGAGACGTGCCGTCCCAGTTTGCTGATACCTCACTTTCGACACCCGAAGATCTTCGACCAGTTGATTTTCCTTCTGTCGATTATTGCAATTACTGTACGAAATTAAAAATTTCTAGATCTCATATATCGGGTCCAGATGCTAACGATGACGAATCGTCCGGGAATACACTCAAGAGAGCTTCTCAGCATAATCTTCGCTCATTCGATTGATCCACCTCAAACGACGATGAGGTCGTCACAACTGGTCACAGGAAGTATTGGTGAACTAACTACTTCGCAAAAATCGCAAGACAGAAAAAGGCTGTCGCGGTCAAAGATGGGTGTCGAAAGTGAGGTGAAAAGTCACACCGATCGTAATTCTTGCGAGTGCTTTCGTGGCCACGTCACGTGAACGGGTGTGTCGCGGGCTGATACTGATTGGTGTAAGTCAGTGCCGGATCGACCGCACGACGGATGCGGTCGCAACGGTAAACAGTCACAGCACTCCGTACGAGATGACAGTTCGGCCAGAGGCTTCCATCCCGAACATTATGTTTCGGACGCCCCAACGGGTGGCCGTGATACAGACCGCCATCGTTGGATTGGGGAACGTCGCCGGGTGGCACAGACGCGCGCTCGAACGAACGCCCGGCACCCGGCTGACTGCGGTCGTCGACGTCGACGAGTCCGTCGCAGAGAGGCGAGCCACAGAGTGGGGCGTGACGCCGTACACTGCTGTCGGGAGCTTGATCGCGGGCGAGTCAGTCGACTGGGTGCACGTCTGCACACCAGTCGGGACTCACACCGAGCTGGGCATCCAGTGTCTGCGGGCCGGCGCACACGTTCTCGTCGAGAAGCCGGTGACGACCACCCGCGAGGAGTACGAGCGACTGATCGGGACCGCCGACGAGACGGGTCTGCGGGCGACTGTCGTCCACAATCAGGTGTACTACCCGCCACTCGTACGGGCCCGGCGACTCGTTGAGCAGTGCCAGTTCGGCCGTCTCCATGGCGTCTCTGTCCGGTGGTTGGAGAACAACGATCCCACCGAACCCGGACGGGGAGAGTGGGTGCTGGACCTTCCCGGTGGGGAGTTCGGCGAGGGCCTCGTCCATCCGGTGTACGTCGGTCTGCGGTCCGCCGGCTACCCGGCCAGCGAGGACGCCGTCGACGTCCGCCGGATCTCGACTACCGACGACCCCGACGTGGCCTACGACGGAGTCGCTGTCTCCTACCGGACGGCGGACGAGGTCACGTGTACGATCCAGCACCACTCGAACGTTCACGGAACCAGACAGGTCGAGTTCTTCGCCGCCGAAGGGAGGGTCCTCGTCGACATCCCCACGCAGTCGGTCCGGGTCTACCCGGAGGGATACGGCCCCAACGCGACCGTCGACAGGCCGATGCTAAACGCCGCCTACTGGACGGCGCGCAACGCCGCCGCCACGGCCCGGTCGGTCGCGTCGGTCCGGACGCGCCGGGCGCTCGCCGACCTCCGGGGACGAGACTGGACCATCCACGACACGCACACGCCGGTCGTCCGGCGAGAGGCGAGCGCTATCCAGGGCACCGCCGACGGGCCGACGCCGCCGCTGGAGGCCGACTGGACCAACCGGATCTACACCATGATCAGCGAAACGGCCGCGTAGGGAGCGCTACCCGCGGTCGAGTTCCCCGGTTGTGACCCCTGCTACATCTGGCTGCTCGCTGCGGTCGGGGTGGACGAGTGCCTCCCCGGTCGCGGCGTCGAAGAGGTGGACGCCAGCCGGGGGAACCCGGACGTGGACCGACGCGCCCTCGCGGACTGGCGTCCCGCCCGGAGCCGCAACGGTCACCTGCGGCCCGGACGCCAGCGTGACGTAGACGAAGGACCGTTCGCCAACCGGTTCGACGACATCCACCCGACCGGTAAAACTCGGCGCGTCCGCGTCGTCGCCGTCGGCCGAGGCCAGCAGCGTCGGGGACTCCGGGCGGAAGCCGAGCGTCACACCCTGTTTCCGTTCCTGGGTTTCGCTGGCGGCAGCGGCCAGTCGATCGTCGAGCGGGTAGCTGACGGCTCCGGTCAGCGCCGTCCCCGTGGGGTCGAGGCGACAGTCGAGCAGATTCATCGAGGGTTCACCGATGAACGACGCGACGAACCGGTTGGCGGGCTCGTGATAGCAGGCCATGGGGGTGTCGACCTGCTGGAGTTGCCCATCCCGAAGGACGGCGATACGGTCTCCGATTGTCATCGCCTCGACCTGGTCGTGGGTCACGTAGACAGTCGTCACGTCCAGTTTGCGCTGGAGTTGCTGGATCTCGGTTCGCATCCGGCTACGCAGCGTCGCGTCGAGGTTCGAGAGCGGTTCATCGAGCAGGAACACCGACGGGTCTCGGACGATGGCCCGTCCGAGGGCGACCCGCTGTTGCTGCCCACCGGAGAGCGATCCCGGTTTTTTCTCCAGCAATCCGGTGATTCCGAGCGTGTCGGCGACATCCTCGACGCGTGTTTCGATTGTCTCCTCCGAGAGGTCCGTTGTCATCCGCAGCCCGAACCCGATATTTTGTCGGGCGGTTTTGTGTGGGTAGAGTGCGTAGTTCTGGAAGACCATGGCGATATTCCGGTCCTCGGGTCGGCGTCCGGTCACGGACTCCCTCCCGATGAGGATGTCACCGTCGGTCGGCTCCTCGAGACCGGCGATACACCGCAGCGTCGTCGATTTCCCACAGCCAGAGGGACCGACCAACACCAGCAACTCCCCGCGGGCCAGCGACAAGGACAGATTTTCGACCGCAGTCACGCCTCCGGAATACGTCTTGTCGAGGGTCCGCAACTCGAGGTGTGAGTCCTTCGGTCGATCGCTATCAGTCATTGTCCCTTCAGTGAGCCCTTGATCAGTCCCTTCACGAAGTACCGCTGGAGGCCGAGAAACACGATCACGAGCGGGAGCATACCGATGACGCTCGCGGCTGCGATAGCCCGCCAGTCGTTGCTATACTGTCCCTGGAACTTGTAGACACCGATAGAGATCGTGTGGAGGCGGCTCTCGCTACCTAGCACCGTGAACGCGAGAACGAACTCGGACCACGTCAGCACAGTGTTGAAGATCGCGACGACGGCGATGCCCGGCGCGACCGGTCGCAAGAGCACGTGACGGAGCGTCTGTAGTCGGTTGCAGCCATCGATGCGAGACGCGTAGTCCAGTTCCTTCGGAATAGTGTCGAAATAGCCCTTGAGAAGCCAGATGGAGAAGGGGGTCTGGATGCCGACGTAGAGGAGAATCAGTCCCGCGCGAGTGCGCAACAGGCCAAGTGTCGACATCACCGTGTACAGGGGAACGATGATGATGACCGGGGAAATCATCTGGAAGAGAAGAACGATACCGAGCAGCCCGCGGCGGCCAGTGAACTCGAACCGCGAGAAGGCATAGGCCGCGGGCACCGACACGGCGATGATGCCCCCGACGCCAACGATCGTGATGACCGTCGAATTGAACAGCCAGGTGACCATCCCGGCACGGAACACCTGACGGTACGCCGACAGCGAAATCTCCGCCGGGAGGAGTCGGAAAGGATAGCTGAACAGTTCACCGGGCGGACGGAGGCTAGCGGACGCCACCCACAGCACGGGGAAAACGAAAAACGCGACCGCCAACAGGTAGAGAGCGTACACGGAGAGATCCAGCGTCCCGAATTCAGCAAGTCGGTTCCGGACTCGTCCGACAGCGGGTCGGTCTTCCGGCGCCGCGTCGCCGCTGGCCGCCACTCCGACCTCCGAGGCGCCGCCGTCTGGACGCCTGTCGGCAGTCCCGCTGCCTTCCTCGTCCTGGGGAGGGTTCTCACTCATATTTCGTCCCCCACGTCGAAGGCGTAGAGGTAGACTCCGGTCAACAACATGTTCGCGACCAGCATGACGACGGCGATCGCCGCTCCGCGGCCGAGGGCGTAGTCCTGGAACGCTTCCTGATACATGAACAGCGCAAGCACCTGGGTCGCGCGGCCGGGGCCGCCGCCGGTCAGCGCGAATATCAGGTCGAACGTGTTCAGCGAGTAGATCGTTACGAGCACCGTCGTCACGAACAGGACAGGTTTGAGTTGCGGGAGCGTCACGTGGCGGAAACGGGCCCAGCGACCAGCGCCGTCGACCCGAGCGGCCTCGTAGAGGCGCTGTGGCACCCGCTGGAGGCCGCCGTATATCATGATCATCGTGAACGCAGTGCCCCGCCAGGTGCCAGCGATTATCGTCGAGATGAGGGCGAGCGTCGGGTCCGACCGGAACGGGACCGGGCCGATACCGAGGAGGCCGATGAAGTGATTGACGGCGCCGAACTGGTTCTCGACCAGCATCACCTTCCAGACGAGACCGATGATGATTCCGGGGACGATCCAGGCGAGCAACACGGACACCCGCGTCGTGAGGTGGCCCGGGAGACTCCGTCTGACGCCGTAGTCGATCGCCAGCGCTAAAATCAGCCCAAACAGGACGTGCAGAACAACGCTGGAGAAGGCAAAAATCGCGGTCACTCGAATCATATCCCAGAACTGGGGGTCAGTTGCGAGCCTGAGATACTGTTCGAGTCCGACGAACTGTGTCTCCGGCCTGACGAGACTCTCGTTCGTGAAACTCATCAGGATCGCCTCCAGCATCGGGTACAGCTGGAACACCGCGAGCAGGAGCAGCGTAGGGGCCAGCCAGGGAAGCGGATGCTCGAGCAGTTTGCGCTTGGCGTACCCTACGCGCTCGAACAGCCGTTCGGTCCTGGTACCGGCAGTTGCCACGGCTGTCACCGCGACCTGTTCGTTCCCGCCACGTTGTCGCTCATCAGGTCGCCTCGTACGCTTCGTTGACCTTGGAGATCATCGTTTCTGCTGCCGATCCAGGACTCGACTGGCCGGTGACGACGTTCTCGATTGCGACGACGTACTCGGAGGCGATGGTGCTGTAGATCGGCCGCGCCGGTCTGGCGACGCCATCCTTGAGAAACTCCCGGAAGCGGTCCTGATACGGCGTGTCGGGGTTGTAGAGGTCGCTGTCGTTGAACACCGACTCGCGGGTCGGAAGAAGGGCCGCCGCCTCGCAGTACCGCCCCATCGCCTCGGGCGCAACGAACTTTCCGATGAAGTCTTTCATCGCGGCGGCCCCGTCGCTGTCGCCCTCTCGGAAGGTGCCCTCGGCCCAGCCGCCGACTCCGGTCGTGTGCTCGCCGTCTGCGGGCCGGGGGATCTTCGCAACCCTCCAGCGCTCCCAACGGTCGTCGGGAATGTCGCCGTCCTGCTGGACTGGGTTCTTGAGGTTCCGCTCGATCTGGTCGTTGTTCCCGATGAACATCGCCAGATTGCCGGCACGGCCCTCCCGGGGGAGGGCTTCGACTTCCTCGACACTCGCGACCCGCTGTGGCGTGACACCCGTGTCGACGAGGTTCCGGACGAACTGCAGCGCACTGATAAGCGCCTGCCGGTTGCTGCTCTGGTCCAGGACCGGCGCGCCTTCGCTGTCGACGAGTTCCCCTCCCGAACTCCAGAAGTAGGGCAGGCTGGCGAGCGCGCTCGACGACTGGAACATGTACGCGTCCATGTCCTCGTTCTCGACGATGTCCTGTCCGACCGTGAGGAGGTCCTCCCACGTGGCTGGCGGGTCGCCGTTGTTGTACCTGTCGAGGAGGTCCTGTCGGTAGTACAGGCACCGACACCCCGTGTACTTCCACGCGGCAAGCAGGTCGCCGTCCCGCATCGCTGTCTCCCGAACGAACGGAAAGAAGTCGTCGATATCGTCGACGTGATCGTTCAGTGGCTGTAGGTACTCGTAGAAGTCAGCCACCCACTTGGAATCCAGCGTCGAGCCATCGGGGGCGTTGCCCTCCGCTGCGCTCGTCAGAAGGTTGTCCTTCCACTGTCCGAAGGCTGGATAGTTGACCTCGATCCGGTACTCTGGATGGGCCTCGGCCCATTCCTCGTGTTGTGTCTTCAGCGCTGGTGCTGCCGCAGGCTGGTCACTCTCTGCCTCGATCGGCGTGTAGAACGTACTCGTTTGGTACGTGAGCGAAGTCTCTCCCTTTCCGAACCGCTCGTGAGTCACCACCGGATCCGACTCGTCGAACTGGCTCGACTGGTTCCCGTCGGTTCCGCCTGCGCACCCTGCTAGTCCACCGGCGATAACCGTCCCGCCGGCAAGCAGTACCTCCCGTCGTTCCGGACAGATGCCAGCGTCTAACATCTTGTTCTGTCTTTGTACTAAGTTATTGTAAAATCGCCGGTCACGGTACATTCTGACCCGCGCTCGTTCTCCGCTGTGCCGTGACCGGTCGACTGCAGTGGGGCTCCAGTGCGCTGTGGGCCGTTGCGTGATAGTGATTGCTGTAAGTCAGTGCCGGATCCACCACACGACAGCGTGCGGTCGTACCGGGACACA
>CAZUVE010000084.1:0-12475 GCA_964623735.1 uncultured Halobacteriales archaeon
GGCCGCCGTTCAGGAAGTAGGTGACGTGGGCGTACTTCTCGGTCTCGGCGATCCGTAGCTGGGTCAGGCCAGCCCCGGAGAGGACCTCCCCGAGGGTGTCCTCGGGCTGGCGCGGCGGGAACGCGACCGGGAGGTCGAACCGCCTGTCGTACTCGGTCATCGTCACCAGCCACAGGTCGGGCGGGTCGGTATCCCCACCCCACGCTTCCGGACGGATGTCCGCGAGCAGCCGCGTGAGTTGTCGCGCGCGATCGGCCCGGAAGTTGAAGAAGACGGCGGCGTCGTCGCCCGTCAGTGCGGGCCGCCCCTCGACCAGCGTCGGCTCGACGAACTCGTCGGTCTCGCCGCGCTCGTAGGAGGTCTCGACGGCCGCTACCGCGGATCCGGCGGTGTGCTCGGCCTCGCGGCCGACGATGGCGTCGTAGGTGCGTTTGGTACGCTCCCAGTTGCCGTCGCGGTCCATCGCGTAGTAGCGCCCGGAGACGGTCGCGACGTGGCCGGTCCCGCGGTCGGCGGCGTGGGACTGGAGGTCCTCGAGGTAGCCGGCGCCGCTCCTCGGCGGGGTGTCCCGCCCGTCGGTGAAGGCGTGGGTGACGGCCTCGACGCCGCGTTCGGCCGCCAGGTCGATCAGGGCGTGGAGGTGGGACTGGTAGGAGTGGACGCCGCCGTCGCTGACCAGCCCGAGAAAGTGGACGGAGCTGTCACTCTCGCGGGCGTTGGCGAGCGCGGAACTGATGACCTCGTTCTCGTCGATGGGCACGGCATCGGGATCCGGGTCGGGGCCGCTGCCCTCGTCGGAACATGGCGGCCCCACCGTGCGCTTGTCGCGCCAGCGGGCGATCGCGTCGGTGACGCGGGCCGACTCCTGCCTGACGACCCGGCCGGCGCCGATGTTGAGGTGACCGACCTCGCTGTTGCCCATCTGTCCCTCCGGGAGTCCAACCCGGCGGCCGTGCGTCTCGAGTGTGGTGTGAGTGCCCTCCCGCCAGCAGCGGTCGAAGTTCGCTGTCTCCGCGGCGGCGACCGCGTCCCGCGCGTGCTCGCCGGGACCGAGTCCCCACCCGTCCAGGATGACGAGACCGACCTTCATACTGACACGACGGGGAGAACGCCTACGACGTTTTCGCTTCTGGGAGACGGGGCCCCGGGCGAGGGTGACGCCGACGGCCCCGAACAGCGGAGTTATGTATCCGGCCCGACAGGGGTGGGGTATGCAGTCTCAACTCCTGTCGGACGAACAGGCGGAACACATCGTCACTACCGCCAGAACGGCGACGGGGGACAGCCTGCGGTCGGTCACATACTTCACGCGGTCGGACTTCGACCAGCTCTACCTGCGCGGTGATCTGGAGCGGGACGCGGATCTCAACACGTTCGTCGGCCACGAGTGGCGGGGTTACCGCGAGACCCAGAACGCCTACCAGAGTTCGGAACTGGGCCAGTACAACTTCACCGTCCGCGCCTTCGAGAACGGCTACCTGCTCCGTGTTGCCCTCGACCGCAAGGGTGTGCTCATCACGACAGACGGGCTCTCGATGCAGAGCTACGAGGAGATCGCCGAGGCCCTCCAGCGGATGCTCGACGAGTGGGGCAGGGCGTAGCCGTTGGGGAGTGTAGTCACGTCAACTCTCTCCTCACTGCGCTTCCGTCTGCCGGTGTGACGACATCTGACCGGAGAGCCCCCGGCCGCTCTCTATGAACTGCTGTGTGTAATTCCGTCGCACCTGTTGCGAACAGCCAGAAAGCCCCCCCTTTCATTCCCACCCGACGGCAGGCCTGCCCTTCCCCGGGTCGCGCGCCAAGACGCGCTCCCGGCCGGTGGAGTGGCGCGCGCTGTCGCGGCTCTGTCGGACACGGCCACCGCCTGATACGGATTGCTGTAACTGTTTTACCGGTACGACCGCACGCCGTCGTGCAATCAATCCGGCAATGGCTTACAGCAATCCGTATGAGGTAGGGGTATCGAATCGAAGGCCCCCACACTTTTTTTCCGACGCCCGAATAGCCGGGCATGACACTCGATCCCGTCCACGTGGACGGCATCGCCCGGCTGGCCACCCGGGTCACGGAGAGCGTCGACGAGACCGACCACGGCGACCTCGTCGACCGCGCCTGGACGGAGTTTCTCGACCCGCTGTACGTCGACGGCGACGCGGTTCTGGAGCCCCTGGACGGCGTCCGCCGGCACAGGGTTCCGATCGAGGACATCGCGCTGGAACCCTCGCCGTTCGACACCCAGCACGGCCTCGACGCGGGCACCATCAACCCCACGACGTTCAAGAACGGGCTGGTGCTCGACGTCTCCCAGGCCGCGATGGCCGCGGTACCATCCGATGTCGACCTCCACCGCGCCCGGACCATCGTGATGACGGTCCACACCAACGACCCCAGCGTGGACGTCCAGGACGCCGACTGGCGCCTCGACGACGAGGGATACGCCCGCCGTCGGGTCCTCCACGCCCCCCGCGTCGACCGCTACGAGCAGACAGTCGTCCACGCGCTGGCGCTGTACCTCGCCGAGAGCGTCCACGCCATCGACCAGGCCGAGGTGGTCGACGACCTGCTCGTCCTCGACGGCCCCATCTACCCCACGGGGCTGCTCACGTGGAGCGAGCGCAACCCCGAACTTCGGCGGCTACTGACCGACGAGGAACAGCCCCGGGACGTCGTGGCGAACTACCTCGACCTCGTCGAGACGTTCGTCGAGCGGGACGTGCCGCTCGTCGGGTTCGTCAAGAACAGTTCCTCCAAGGCGCTCACCCGGGCGCTCCGAAGGAAACTCGGCGCCCCCTGGGTCGACGACGCGGACTTCTTCCGGCGCGTGCTCGAGCGCCTCGACGACGACGGTGACCCGAAGACCGACGCGCTGACGTTCACCAACTGGTTCCGCTCGCGGGTGGGAACCGACGGGATGCTCGCCGGCGACTCCCCCGCAGTCGAGTGCGACCGCGCGCTCGACGCGACCGCGTACGAGGTGACGTTCCTCGTGATCTACGACCCGCGCGACGACCTCGTCTACCGCGTCGAGGCGCCCTACGCGTTCACCGCCGACACCGACCTGCGCGCGGACCTGACCCGGCACCTGCTCTCGGAGGTTGCCGGGGAACGCGGGCCGCCCCTGCCTGCCGGGAAGGCCGACGAGCTGGCCCGGATCGACCGCGAGGGCAAGCGTACGCTCCAGCGGCGCATCGAGCGGGAGTTCGACACCGATCGACGGCAGACCTACGACGACAAGCGGTGGAACGCCGTCGAGGAACTGCTGTGAACTCCGGACGAGGCGACGTCCCCGTCCCACACATCCTCCGGACGCCGCGGGGTGTGAACACGGTGGAAACAACAGTTAATTAAACCGGTGCGCTATAGCCACGCACATGAACAGAGACGCCATCGCGGTCGGGGGCGCGCTGGTCCTGTGGCTCGCGTTCGTCGTTCTCTGGTTTGCCGGCCTCGCGGACGTCACCTCTGTCGCGGTCATCACGGCACTCGTGCTCACGGCCGTCGTGGTCGCGGTCCACTACGCCGAGGGAACGGGCTGGGAACCCGCCGAGGACATCTCCAGCGAGGTGCTCGAGCGGCGCGCCGAATCCGTCCCGGAGACGAGCTTCCCCGAGCCGATGAACCGTTCCATCGGCGGTGGCGGGGCCGCCGGCGCCATCGCCGCCGGCGCGGAAGGCGAACTCGCGGAAGGTGGGGAGAAGACAGACGACGGGTTCGACCCCGACGCGATCCCCGAGGACGAGATCGAGGTCTACGAGATCGAGTTCGCAAAGCAAGGCGAGACTATCGAGATCGCCAGCGACGAGAACATCCTCGAGGTCGGCGAGGAGGAGGGCTGGGACCTCCCCTACGCCTGCCGCGAGGGACAGTGTCTCTCCTGTTCGGGCCACATCGAGGACGGTCCCGCACAGGACTACGTCCGCCACAGGCAGAACGACACGCTCAACGAGGACGAGATGGAGCGGGGCTACTGCCTGACCTGCACGGCCTACCCGACGACCAGCTTCACGCTGGAGACCGACGAGTCTCCCTGATAGTGTTTAGTGTGACTGTGTACCGGTGCCTCACCACCTCGGGGTGGTGAGAGACTGGTAATGACTCACACGAAACACTGTGAGCCCGCGATACGCGCCGGGAGGGATTCGAACCCCCGGTCTCCAGGTCCGGAACCTGGTGCCTTGTCCGCTAGGCTACCGGCGCCTGTCTCTACCCAGCCCGATCCTGAATAAATACCTTCGGATCGAGAGTCGCACAGACCGCTGTCGTAGTCGGTTGTACCGTTTTACCGGTCCGACCGCACGACTGTGTGCGGTCCGGAAATGGCTTACAACCGGCCCTATCAGGCGAACGCCAGCGGAACCATTCCGAGGACGCCGACGACGACGCCGACAGCCAGTTCCGGCCTGCCGCCCCGCGGGAGGCCGCTGCCGAGGTCGAGCGCCTCGGGGATGAACTCCGTGAGGACGAGATAGACCATCGCACCGGCGGCGAAGCCGAATCCGATCGGGAGAGCCTGTCTGGCGAGCGTCACGAAGTAGTACGCGACCACCGCGCCGATGGGTTGTGGGAGACTCGAGAAGACCGCCCACCAGACCATCCGCCGCTCGCTGACCCCCATCGACCGCAGCGGAATGGAGACGGCTATCCCCTCGGGAACGTTGTGGATCGAAATCGCGACAGTCATAAACACCGCCAGAACGGGCAGCGTCAGGCCGGCGACCGTCACCGCCTCGCCGGACGCGACGTCGGCCAGCCCGAGTTCCGCGAACGAGACCCCGACCGCGACCCCCTCCGGGAAGCTGTGGACGGTCAGGATCCCCAGTATGAGCACCAGCTTCGTGAAGTCGGCCTGCTCGTACTGCTGTGGGTCGATGTCGGCTCGCTCGAGAGCTTCGTGTCCGAGGATCACCAGGACGATTCCCGCGAGAACGCCCGGACCGATCGCGAGGGCGGCGTCGAGCGCACCCCCGTCGACGACCGCCACCCCCTCCATGACGAGGCCGAACACCGACGCCGACACCATGATCCCCGACGCGAGCCCCCACAGCGCGACGTTCCAGCGCGTGCTGATCTCCGCAAAGACGAAAAAGGGCAGCGCACCGAGACCCGTCGCCAGCGCCGTTATCAGACCGGCAATAAACACGACGACGAGGTTCTCGACGGCTACCATGCGTGTGGCTACGCCTCCCCGTCCTTATTACTATCACGAAAGTTATGTTTTCGGCGGCCCTAAACACGCTCTCCCGGGGCGGTGACTCCCGCCGGGCCGTCGCGGATACGACGCGCTTAAATGGCGAGCGCGGTTGTGTTCGCACAAGTTCTAGGGTGAGACCGGATGTCCGAACACAACGGGGAGCGGGCGGCGCTACGGACACCGATCGTGGCGGTGCTGGGCCACGTCGACCACGGCAAGACCAGCCTGCTCGACCGCATCAGAGGATCGGCCGTCACCGAGGGCGAGGCGGGCGCCATCACCCAGCACATCGGCTCGACAGCCGTCCCGCTGGAGGTCATCTCCGACATCGCGGGCGAACTGGTCGATCCGGACGACTTCGACCTGCCCGGCCTCCTGTTCATCGACACGCCCGGCCACCACTCTTTCTCGACGCTGCGCTCGCGCGGGGGAGCACTCGCCGACATCGCTATCCTCGTCGTCGACGTCAACGACGGCTTCCAGCCCCAAACAGCGGAGGCCGTCGACATCCTCGCGCGAACGGCCACACCGTTCGTGGTGGCGGCGAACAAGATCGACACCGTGCCCGGGTGGAACCCGACTGCGGACCGCCCCTCGAAAGTCGCAATCGAGGCACAGGCGGACCGCGTCGAGAGTGACCTGAACGAGCGCCTCTACGAGATCATCGGCCAGCTCTCGGACGCCGGCTTCTCGGCTGACATGTACTGGCGTGTTCAGGACTTCCAGAACAACGTCGGCGTCGTGCCGGTCTCGGCAGAGACCGGCGAGGGTGTCCCCGATCTGCTGACGGTCCTGATGGGGCTGTCCCAGCGGTACATGCGCGAGGACATGGAGGTCGACACCGCGGGCCCCGGTGCCGGGACCGTCCTCGAGGTGACGGAGACACAGGGGTTCGGGACGACTGTCGACGCCATCGTCTACGACGGCACCGTCCGGACGAACGACCGGATCGTCGTCGGCGGGGTCGACGAGTCCATCGTGACCGACGTCCGCGCGCTGTTGAAACCCAGGCCGTTGGCCGAGATCAGGACCGAGGCCGGGTTCGAGAAGGTCGACTCGGTTGTCGCGGCCGACGGTGTCAAGATCGCCGCCCCGGACCTCGACGGCGCGATGGCCGGCGCTCCGGTCCGGGTCGTCCGGGACCGCCCGCCAGCGGACGTGATTGCCGAGGTCGAGCGCGAACTCGCCGGCATCGAGGTCTCAACCGAGGAGGAGGGAATCACCGTCAAGGCCGATACCCTGGGGAGCCTGGAGGCGCTCGCGGGGTCGCTCGAGGAGGCCGAGATTCCCGTCATGCGCGCCGAGGTCGGGGACGTCGCCCCGCGGGACGTCCGCGTCGCCGGGACGGCCACCGATTCCAAACACCGCGTCGTTCTCGCGTTCAACGTTGCCGTCCTCGACGACACCCGGCATCTGGCCGACCAGGAGGACGTCGACCTGTTCGAACACGACGTCATCTACCGCCTCGTCGAGGCCTACGAGGAGCACGTCACGTCGATCGAACAGGCCCAGCAGCAGCAGGTTCTCGAGAACATCACCCGCCCGGCGCGGTTCGAGATCCTCCGGGACCACGTGTTCCGCCAGTCCGACCCCGCAGTGGTGGGAGTCGAGGTGCTCGGGGGCCTCCTGCGGCGCAACACCCGCGTCGCGCGCTTCGAGAGCAACGAACCCGAGCGGGTGGGGACGCTGAAGTCGATCCAGGACGAGGGCGAGGACGTCGAGGAGGCCCGCACGGGCGAGCGCGCTGCCGTCTCTCTCGACGGCCCGACCGTCGGCCGCCAGATCGACGAGGGAGACGTCCTCTGGACCGAGATCCCCGAGAAACACGCCAAGATCCTCGAACAGGAACTCGTCGAGGACATCTCGGCCGACGAGCGCGAGGTCCTCTCGATGTACCTCGACCGACAGCGCAACCGCGACCCGTTCTGGGGAAAGTAATAATATTTAATTACCCGCGCGACGTTGCGGGAAACGATGAGTGTCACCCGGCACGACGCGTCGCTCGTGGGAATTGCCGCGCCGCTGGCGGTTGCGGCGGCCGTCGGCGCGCTCTCCCCGGTCGGGATGACAGCGGCGCTGGGCGCCGGGAGCGTTCCCGCCTCGGGGAGCCTCGGGTACGCGCTGTTCTACCGGCCGCCCGTCGAGGAGTGACAGCGGTCGCGTCTCTGCTGTCCGCGACGGACACAAAAGGGTACGGTACGGTTACCGCGCGGTCGGCGAGGGGTTGTCGGGCATCGCGCGCTTGACCTGGAGAGCGGCACTGGCGGCCAGCCCCGTCGCGAGGTCGTCGCGCTCGGCGTCGTCGATGTCGGGTTCTTCGCCGGGAGCGTAGTCGGCGGAGACAACCGAGCCGACGGGGGGCTGGACGGCGACGGTCGCGCGGGGGCCGTTCGAGTCCTGCGTGATCTCGGAGCCGACGACGAACTCGTCGGGGAGCAGTTCGCGGGTGCGAGCGGCGACGCTCGAGAGGTCGCGCCGGAGCGCTCTCCGCTGGTCCGGGGTGAGGTCACGACGGGCCCCCTCGTCCCGGAATGGTGCGTTTCCGTACATCGATTATTCTCTCCTTACGAGTCTGGTACTTAAAAGTTCGCCGACTTCGCAACGAGCGGCGTGCTCTCGCCGTAGGCCGCACAGACGACGACGGCCGCGTGTGCGCCCTCCTGGCCGGTCGTCTCGCGGACGAGGGTCTCGCTGTCGACGAACGTCCACTCGCGGAGTTCCTTCCCCCGGCGGAGTCCCTCCTCGATCGACGTCCGCACCGCGTCCGGGTCGCGTCCGCCGGCCTCGTAGAAGACGCCGCGGCCGGACTCCTCGCGCGCCCACCCCAAGCCGGCGACGGCCGGGCCAGTCTCCTCGGGACCGACCGTTGCTCGCCCCCGGACGACGGTCAGGCGGTTGCCGGCGGAACCGAGATCGGGTGCGGTCCCGACCACCTCGACCGGCGTCCTGGCGGGGATGATCGACGAGAGGGTCACGAGGTTGTAGTTGTGGACGTTCGCCCCCGCGAGTGCGGCGTCGTAGGCACTCGTCCCCGTCGGGCCGGTCCCGGTCCCCCACGTGATCCGGATAGCGCTCATACCTGTGGTAGGCCACCCAGCGTCAAGGCAGTTGTCATCCCTGCCAGACCCGCAGGCCGTCGGCGGTTCCTGCCCCGACTGCCACCCCACCGCCCCCGTCGGCCGTGCCGGCCAGGTTCGTCCGGAGCGTCCCGTCCAGGGGGAGGCGCCAGTCGACCGCCGCGCCGTCCGCGGTCCGGCTCACCGCGGCGAGTTCGGCCCGGCCGGTGGTCGGGACGAGCAACTCCGCCGTGCCGTCCCCGTCGAAGTCCGCCGCGAGCGCGCCGTCGAGGGTTCTGGACCCGTAGGTGTGTGACCGGAACCCCCGGAGGGTCGTCCGTACGGACAGTTCCGTCCCGTCGAACCGGTAGAACTCGAGGACGTGTTCGACGTGTGGCTTCCGCACGACGGCCAGTTCCGGGTCGCCGCCGGGCCCAAGCGGGGCGACTGCGAGTGGGTGACGCCACCCGCTGCCGTGGACGGGGCCGGTCGCCAGCCGCGAGCCGCCGGGCGCGAAGGCGGCGATCCGGGCGCCGTCGGCCGAGTCCGAGACTGAGACGAGCAGTTCCCGGCGGCCGTCGCCGTCGAGGTCGGCCGCCAGGGGTGCCTGTGCCTCGATAACCGCCGGTGGGTCGACGGTCCGGCGCGTCTCTACCGTACCGCGGGCGTCGACGACTACGATGCTACCCCCCTCGAAAGCGTCGCCGAGCGCCCGGTGACGGTACCGGTCGGTTCTGTCGCCCAGCAGCGCGTAGCGGTCCTCCGAGACACGGACGACACGCCCGTCGGCGAGCGCACCGACGTCGACGCGTTCGGTCGTGCCGCGCGTCACGAGCAAGGTGCCGTCTGTTCCGGGCGCGAGCCGCGTCCGCCCGCCGTCCGCGAATGTCGGCGGCGCCATCGGAGAGACAGACGCCGGCGGGCGCACGAGGGTCACCGACCCGTCGGCCCGGCGGACGACCGGAACCCCGCGGGCGAACGGGTCGTACGTCTCCTGGTCGACGACTTCCCCGCCGACGACGCGGTAGCGGGTAGCGCCTCCGTCGTCGGAGACGACCACCCAGTCGCTGCCCTGTTGTGCGGGCACCGCGACGAGCCACGCAGGATCCCCGATCGGGATGGTGACCGGGTCGGCGTCGCGGAGGTTCCCCGCGCCGTCGAGCGTCCGGTTGCCCGACGGCTGGGGGTGTGGGTACCAGTGGCTTGCGGCCGTGGGCGTCGTGGTGTCGGTTTCCGGCACGGTCGTGTCGCTGTCGGCGCCGCCCGACCGGGAGGCACAACCGGCGAGGGCAACACCGAGGGCTCCGAGCACGCCGCGTCGTGTTCTCACAGCACAACGAGCGGTCGCTGCGGACATAATTCCCGCGGACCCGACACGGCCGCGGTCAGAATCCGCTCGGGGTTCCGTTTCGCTCGGACTGTGCTCGTCGCCGGCGGCAGCCCCGGCCGGCACGTGATCGTCCGCGAACGCGACGCTCGCCGGCTCCTGTCCGCTTCGCCCGCGAACGAGCGCACACACTTCGGGGCCGGGGCCGGGAGCGCGTTTCGGCGCGTGCGAGATCCGACCGGAAAGAGTGTCTCGAAAAGCGAGCGAAGCGAGCGAGGACCGCAGCGAACCCCGGACTGTCGAACACGAGGGGGCGTTCTTGCTGATCGCGGTCGTGGTAACTACTCGTACTGCCGGCGATGGGCCCGTGAGTTATCTCAACCCCCCGTGGGCTCGAACAGTCCCGCGTAGGTATCAGCAGTATCAGACGACGGTTTCCGGAGAGCAGCCGGGGGTTGCCAGCGATGATACGGTCGCAGCGACCCCTCCTCGCGTTCAGTCGACGCGGATCCGGTTGACAGAGACGTGGAGGTAGGTGACCTTGAGGACGTTTGCGTCCGGGTTGATGATCTTTCGTTGCTGGAGTGCCTCGTCGTAGTGGATGGCACCACCGGAGTTTTCGATCACCGTCGTGCCAGTGACAATCCCGCCGAACACCTCGCCCTTGTTCAGGACCACGGTCCCGTTCCCGTTGTTCCCGGGCGGGGTGTAGATCACGCCGACGAACTTTGCCGTGTTGCCGCCGCCACCGCCGTCACCGATGCGGACGTTCATATTCTCCTTGCCGTAGAGGCGGAACTGGTCGGCTTCGTCCCCATCGTTGCGGACGGCACTATCTTTCGCCATCTCGAAGGCCCACTGGCTGCTGGATTCGTTCCCGACGAACATCAGTGCGGTCTTGTTGCCCTCGACGCTGATGTTGACATTCTCCGGTATCGACACGTCCTCGCGGACAGCGACGACGACGGTCCCGTCAGTAGTGTTGAGGATGATCTCGTCGCCAGTGCTCGGGTCGATTTCCTCCAGAATGTATCGGCCCGAGGTGAGTTCGACCTCGCCGGAGGAGAACTGGAGCCTGTCGTTGCTGTCGATCGGCGCGCCGCTGGGGTTGCCACTCTCGTTGATGTCCTCGATCTCGTGGTCGACGTAGTAGTCGATCTGTCGTTCCGTCGGGATGCCGTCGATCTCGTGGGTGTCGTGGGCGGTCGTGTTCTCGACCCGGAAATCGCAGTCGGACGGGGAGGGTATACAGGCGTCCGTGTAGTTGATGTTGCCGTAGACCGACGGTTTTCCGCTACCGCTTGCGCTGACGGTCACGTCGCCACCCGACTCGACGTCGCCGTGAATCCACGAGCCACCCGACCCCTCCGAGATATTTACGTCCTCTCCGTAGATGATGTCGCCCTCGTGGCCGTAGTTCCCTGCACTCGCCTGGTCGCAGTAGTCACCCGACTTGCTCGAGTTGTAGCTGTTCGTGTACATCTCGTTGCCGCCGTTCTGGTCGTCACCGTCGTTTGCACAGTCGCTACGTGCCGATCCCTGAAGCTCGAACGATCCGCTGGCAGAGAGGCTGGACGTCGCCGACGTGATCTTGCGCAGGCCCACCGGCGAAACCAGCGTCAGGTTGACCACGTTCTGGGCGTGGTCGTACTCGACGTTGCCGTCGGTGCGCTCCTCGAAGTACCGCCCCCAGCCCTTGTAGTACTTGCTCCGGACGGACACTTTCACGAGGTGGTTCCTGAGCGGGTTCTCGTTGCCGGCGACGGTCGGGTACTTCTCGATTGTCTCCTCGTGGGTGATCGAGGCCGTGCTCCCGACGGAGGCGGCGCCGGTGGTGTTGACGATCGGCAGGGTCAGCGTCCCGCCCCGGAAGTAGAACTCGGGGGGCGAGACCATCACGCTCTCGTTGCCCTCGACGCGCTTCCAGACGCCGCCGCTCTGGTAGGCGATGGTCCTGTTGCCCACATCGTAGGTCATCGTCCCCAGCGACTCGTTGACCACCTCTGTGGTGGTGCCGTTCGTCTGGTTCTCGACGACGATCCGCATCCAGCCCTCGCCCTCGTTGACCTCGTAGCCCGACTGCCGGTCGGTCCCGAAGTCCACCCGCTGTGTGTCGCTGTTGCCCAGCGCGACCAGCGCCGCCTTCGAGTCGAACTGGGTCGTCGCCTTCTCGGCGCGCTGCTCGGAGAGACTGTCCCGTGACTGGCCGATCGCTGTCACCCCGAGCACCACCACTGCCGTTGAACCGACCAGCACCAGGAAGACGACGAGTACGATCCCGACCGGGCTGACCTGTGCCCGCTTGCACTGCGCTGTCCGCTCCCCAGGCTGTTTCATCCCGGTTGAGTACCACCCCTCCCGAATTAAGATCCGGGGCCCAGGTATCAACGCCAATAATCGGGCGGGATCGAGAGGGAAACCGTTAACACGCGGCGTCGCCAGAATTCGAGTGGGAACGCACGGCCGCAAATCCGACAGCGCCGCCCGCTTGGGCGGCTCGGGATTGTGCCCGTGTTCGCGTCACCGACGCACGCGGCGCGGCTGCCGCCCGGGGAGTCGCCCCTGCAGTTCCAACCCAACCATGGCACGAATGCACTCACGCCGCCGCGGGTCCTCCGGTTCGGAGCGGCCCGTGGCAGACGACCCACCGGAGTGGAGCGACGTAGACGAGGAAGCCGTCGAGCAGCGCGTGGTCGAACTCGCCGAGTCGGGCCACAGTCCGAGCGAGATCGGCCTGAAGCTCCGCGACGAGGGCGTCCGCGGCACGCCGATCCCGGACGTCTCGCTCGCAACGGGCAAGAAGGTCACCGAGATTCTCGAGGAACACGACACCGCCCCGGAGGTCCCGGAGGACCTGCGCAACCTCATGGAGCAGGCCGTCGGCCTGCGCGACCACATGGA
>CAZUVE010000085.1:0-12301 GCA_964623735.1 uncultured Halobacteriales archaeon
CGACATGGACCGGTTCCGCGAGATCGGCCGCGAGGGAGCGGGCGTACTCTGTTACATCGAGGACTGCACGAACGCCCAGAAGAAGGGCCGCACCCCCAGCGAGGCCGTCGCGCGCCGCCATCTCAAGGACGTCATCTACAGCATGGAGGACTACACCGGCGGCATCGTCGCCACGACTTTCTCCTCGCACATCGCCCGGGTGAAGTCCCTCGTCGAGTTCGCCAAAGACATCGGGCGCAAGCCGGTCCTGCTGGGCCGGTCGATGGAGAAGTACTCCGGGACCGCCGAGCGCCTGGACTTCGTGGAGTTCCCGGAGGACCTGGGGATGTACGGCCACCGCAAGTCCGTCGACCGGACGTTCAAGCGTGTCATGAACGACGGCAAGGAGAAGTTCCTGCCGATCGTGACCGGCCACCAGGGCGAACCGCGCGCGATGCTCACGCGGATGGGCCGTGGCGAGACGCCCTACGAACTGGAGAACGGCGACAAGGTCATCTTCTCGGCGCGGGTCATCCCCGAACCCACAAACGAGGGCCAGCGCTACCAGTCCGAGCGCCTGCTCGGCATGCAGGGCGCGCGCATCTACGACGAGGTCCACGTCTCGGGCCACCTCAGCCGCGAGGGCCACTACGAGATGCTCGACGCGCTCCAGCCACAGAACGTCATCCCGGCCCACCAGAGCATGGAAGGGTACGCACCCTACATCGACCTCGCGGAGAACGTGGGGTACTCGATGGGCCGGGACCTGCACGTGACCCGCAACGGGAACATGATCTCGCTGGTCGAGTGACCATGGGTCGCCAGCAGGCCGTCGAGGAGGCCGTCGCCGAGCGGCGTACGGTCGTCAACGGGGCCATCGACGAGGACCTCCCGCTCGCCGCGCCCGAGGACCTCTACGAGGCCTCGCGGTACCTGCTGAAGGCCGGCGGCAAGCGCCTCCGGCCGACGATCCTGCTGTTAGTCGCGGAGGCACTGGCGGACGTGGCGCCGCGCTCGACGGACTACCGCGCCTTTCCCGCGGCCGACGGGACGGAGATAGACGTCCTGACCGCCGCGATCAGCATCGAGGTCATCCAGTCGTTCACCCTGATCCACGACGACATCATGGACGACGACGGGATGCGCCGCGGAGTGCCGGCGGTCCACGAGGCCTACAGCCTCTCGACGGCGATCCTCGCGGGCGATACCCTCTACTCGAAGGCCTTCGAGAACATGCTCGCGACGGGGACGACCCCCGACCGGTCGGTGCGCGCGCTCTCCCGCCTCGCCAGGACCTGCACACAGATCTGCGAGGGACAGTCCCTGGACATCGGGTACGAGAACAGCGTGGCGGTCACGCCCGAGGAGTATCTCGAGATGATCGAACTGAAGACGGCTGTTCTCTACGCCGCGTCGTCGTCGATCCCGGCGGTCGTCCTCGGACACGACGACGCCGTCGACCCGCTGTACGGCTACGGGCTGGACGTCGGCCGCGCCTTTCAGATCCAGGACGACCTGCTCGATCTGACGACGCCGACGGAGAAACTGGGCAAGCAGCGCGGGAGCGACCTCGTCGAGGGGAAAGGGACCCTCGTCACCGTGCACGCGCGCCAGCAGGGCGTCGACGTCGACGGGCTAGTCGCGGCCAACTCGACCGAGGCCGTCACCGAGGCCGAGATCGACGACGCGGTTGCGACACTCGAGGCCGCCGGCAGCATCGAATTCGCCCGCGAGACCGCCCGCGAGTTCGTCGCCAGCGGGAAAGACCACCTCGAGGTCCTCCCCGACAACGAGGCCCGCCGGCTTCTCGAGGGCGTCGCCGACTACCTCGTCGAACGCGAGTACTGACCGGTCGGTTGCGGAACCGCGCGCCGGCGACGTGCCGGTCGGGTGGCCACGACAAACCTATCTACAGCTTGCGTTCGGCGTCCTCGGCGAGTTCCTTCATGCGCTTGCCGACGCGGCCGGCGTCGGAGAACTCGTCCTCGCTCATCGCGTTGGCGAGGGCGTTCCCGAGGACGAACACCGCGTGTTTGTGCTCGCTTTTCGACTTGTGGACGTCCGCCGGCGTGACGTCGAGTTCCTCGTAGGGGTCGAACAGCTCCGCGTCGACCTGTTCGAGGTTCCGGAAGTACTCCATGATCGTGACCATCTGCTCGTGTAACTCCAGAAGCTCGTCTTTGTGCATACCTGTAGGTTGGAGCGGCGTGCGTTTAAACATTGTCTGCACCGTCGGCTGTACGCCCGTGAGGAACCCTGCGGGGCCGAGGATCGTACCCACAGCCGACAGCGTGACACGGGCTACCAGCACTCGAGCGCGGGAACGGCAGTCAGAAGACGTATTCGTCGTCGTGTCCCATCATACCGTCATCTTCGAACCCCGGTTCCTCCTCGTCGTCGACCGGCCCGCTGGTCTTGTAGGCTTTCAACCCTGTCGAGAGGAGTTCCTCGACTGCCTCCTCGCGGTTGAGGAACTCGTCTTGCTCGACCATCTGGGCGATCTGCATTTCGAGATGTTCCGGAATCGTAATCTCTACTTTTGGCATCTCAACACTGGTGGCTTCGACTGAGGGGTATTTAAACCTGACGGGGATGGTTACAGATCACGAAAAGATACGATCGGAAAGACAAAACTAAACTTTCCACGAGGCTCGTTTTCTTTCCAATTTCCGGTACAACTATACGTTACTCGACAATACGTCGGGCGTTCCGGGCGGTCGATCCTGTAATGACTTTCGAACATCCCTATAGTTAGGCTCAAACGTCCGGACTCCAAAGCAGCGACAGATGGAGCGAGTGCGTGGCGATGGGCAGACCGAGCCACTGTCGGGAACGGCCAGTGCTGTCGGCGGCCGGGAGGTGACCGCAGCCCCGGTCCGGTCGTTTCTGGCCGCGGTGGGGACGCCGCGGTGTGCCTGGAGCGACGCCACGACCACCATCGCGGCCGGCGGCGCCGCGGCGACCGTCGTGGCGGACGGTCCCGATCGGTTCGAGACGGTCCGGGCCGGGGCCACGGGACTCTTCGACTGCCTCGAGACGGTCGGGACACTGCCGGACGGCGCCCGCCCGCGGCTGTACGGCGGGTTCGCGTTCCACGAGGACCACGCCGACCCGGGACCGGGCGGGACGTGGGACGGGTTCCCCGGCGCGCTGTTCGTACTCCCGCAGCTCCAGCTCTCGCTGACAGCCGACGGGGCGTGGCTGACCGCCGCCGCGACCGGGAGCGACGCCCGGGAGCGCCTCCGGGAGCGCCTCGACCGCTGGGAGCGGCGGCTGCCCGCCCTGCCCGAACTCGCCCGGTCGGGGACACCCGAAATCCGTGTCGAGCGCCCCACCCCCTCCCGGGACGGCTGGCGCGACCAGGCCGCCGACGCCGTGTCGAAGGTCCGTGCGGGCCACCTCCGGAAGGTCGTCCTCGCCCAGAAGCTGCAGGCCGACCTTGCGGGCCCGGTGGACGTGCCCGGCGCACTCAGGGCGCTGGGCAGTAGTTATTCCGGCTGTTACCGGTTCCTCTTCGAGCCCGACGGCGCGGGGACGTTCTTCGGCGCCACGCCCGAGCGGCTGGTGACGCTCCAGGACCGCACTGTCCGGACGGAGGCGCTGGCCGGCTCGACCGGGCGCGGCGAGACCGCCGCCGAGGACGAGTGGCTCGCCTCGGAGCTGCAGGACAGCGAGAAGGACGTCCACGAACACGAACTGGTCGCCGAGGCGATCCGGAACCAGCTCGCGCCGGCCGCCGAGGAAGTGACGGCGGGCGCCCGGACGGTCCGCCGGCTGACGACGGTCCAGCACCTCCAGACGCCGATCCGGGCCGAACTGGCGGTCGAAAAGCACGTTCTCTCTCTGGTCGAGGACCTCCACCCCACGCCCGCGGTGGGGGGGTTGCCGCCGGACGAGGCCCTGCAGACCATCCGCGAGACGGAGGCGTTCGACCGCGGGTGGTACGCGTCGCCGGTCGGCTGGTTCGACGCCGACGGCGACGGCACCTTCGCGGTCGCGATCAGGTCGGCACTGGCCCGCGACCGGGCCGCGACCCTCTTTGCCGGCGCCGGCATCGTCGCCGACAGCGACCCCGACGTCGAGTGGGACGAACTGCAACTGAAGTACGGCCCGATGCGCGACGTTCTCGAATGACTCCGCCCAACCGGAACGCGCTCTGGGGGGAGACGCTCGTCGAGGAACTCGCGGCCGCCGGCCTGGAGGCCGCCTGCGTGTCGCCGGGGAGCCGGTCGACGCCGCTCGCGGTCGCCCTCGCCGACCACCCGGGCGTGACTGTCTACTCCCACCTCGACGAACGCTCGAGCGCGTTCTTCGCGCTCGGGCGCGGCCGGCGGACCGGCACCCCGACCGCGGTTGTCTGTACCTCGGGCACCGCGGCTGCGAACTTCCACCCCGCGATTCTGGAGGCCAGCGAAGGACGGGTGCCGCTGGTCGCGCTGACGGCCGACCGGCCGGCCGAACTCCGCGACAGCGGCGCCAACCAGACGACCGACCAGGAGAAACTCTACGGCGACGCAGTCCGCTGGTATCGGACGCTGCCCGAACCGGAACCGGACGCGCGGAAACTGCGCTCGCTGCGCGTAGCCGCCGACCGGGCCGTCGCAGAGGCGACCGGGACACCTCCCGGGCCGGTCCACCTGAACGTCCCCTTCAGAAAGCCCCTGGAACCGACGCCTGTCCCCGGAGACGTCCCGGAGTCGCTGTCCGCGGAGGCACCCCTGGCCGTCGAGGGACGGGACGATCCCTTCGTTCGGACGACCGGCGGCTGTCCCGGACCCGACGAGGCCGACGTTGCGGCGCTCGCGACGGCGGTCGACGCGACGGAGCGAGGGCTGCTCGTCTGTGGCCCCGCCGATCCCCCCGGCCCGGACCCCGCCTCCGACGCACTCGTCGCGTTCGTCGGGGCCACGGGGTTCCCGGTGCTCGCGGACCCGCTCTCGGGCCACCGGTTCGGGCCGCACGTCCCCGACCTCCCGGTCTGTGGGGGCTACGACTCGTACCTCGACGCCGACGACTGGCCCGACCCCGAACTCGTCGTCCGGACGGGCGCCTCGCCGACCTCGAAGGTCCTCAGAAAGTACCTCCGGGACGCCGGCGCGCGACAGGTTCTCGTCGACCCGGCCGGGAGCTGGCGCGAGGCCGAGTTCACCGCCACCGACCTCGTGGCGTCGGATCCGACCCGGCTGCTGGACCGCTTGGCCGGGGCGGTGACCGACGGCGGCGACGCGGGGTGGCGCGAGCGGTTCGTTCGGGCCGAGGACCGGTACTGGTCGCTCGTGGGCGAAGCCTGCCGGGAGCGGTTCTTCGAGGGGGCCGTCCTCCGCGAGGTCGCTCGTCTGGCGCCGGACCCGGCGACGCTGTTCGTCTCCAACAGCATGCCGGTTCGGGACCTGGACCGCTTCGGCCCGCCGCGGGCCGCCGACGTCACGACGCTGGGTAACCGCGGCGTCAGCGGCGTCGACGGCGTCATCTCGACCGCACTGGGCGCGGGTTCGGCGACCGGCGACCCCCTCGTTCTCGTGACGGGTGACCTGGCGTACTACCACGACACGAACGGTCTGCTCGCGCCGGGCCGGTGTGGCGTCGACGCGACGGTCGTGCTCCTCAACAACGACGGCGGCGGCATCTTCCACATGCTCCCCATCGAGGAGTTCGACCCACCCTTCACCGAACAGTTCAAGACGCCCCACGGACTGGATTTCGCGCCGACAGGGGACCTCTACGACCTGGAGTTCCGGCGGGTGGAGGGACGAGCGTCGTTCGCGGCGGCGTTCGAGGAGTCGGTCGGGGCCGACGGAACGCAGGTCATCGAGGTCCAGACTGCGGCCGAGGCGAGCCACCGGTTCCGCGAGCGCCTGCACGGACGGGTCTGCGAGGAAGTGCCGTAGTACGTGTTTTCGCGACCACGACACGTGAACGGTCGTGTCCCGGGCTGACCTCCACGAACTGTGACTCTCCGGTCGTGAAGAGTCACACTGGCCACGATCAATCGACCGGCACAGCGGCCCGGGGTGTCGCGCGGCCTGTGAGACCGGAACACTGTTGAGCCTGTCCGCCCCATCAGGAGTGTGCGCGTCGTCGTCAACGCAGCGATGAGCGCGGACGGCAAGCTCTCGACGCACGAGCGCGAGCAGGTCGAGATCAGCGGGCCGGCCGACTTCGAGCGCGTCGACCGCCTGCGCGCCGAAAGCGACGCCGTCATGGTCGGGGTGGGGACCATCCTGGCCGACGACCCGTCGCTGACGGTCAAGAACCCGGACCTGCGCGAGCGCCGGACCGAGCGGGGAGAGCCGTCCAATCCCGCCAGGGTGATTGCGGACTCGCGGATCCGGACGCCGCCCGACGCCGCCGTCCTGGACGACGCGGGGCCGAGTTACCTACTCGTCAGCGAAGCCGCGCCGTCGGATTTCGTCTCCGGCATGGAGAACGCGGGCGCGACGGTCGTCGTCGCCGGCGAGGACCGCGTCGACCTGCCCGAGGCGCTCGCCCGGCTCGAGGCCGACGGAATCGACCAGCTGATGGTCGAAGGCGGGGGCGAACTCATCTTCTCGCTGTTCGAGACGGGGCTGGTCGACCGGCTCTCCGTGTACGTGGGACCGGTCGTCATCGGCGGGCGCGAGGCGCCGACGCTGGCCGACGGCGAGGGATTCACCGGGGGGTTTCCGGAACTCGACCTGGCGGCCGTCGACCGCGTCGACGAGGGCGTCGTTCTGGCCTACGAGGTCAGTGAGAGTGGCCGGTGACCTCGGCGTAGCTCTGCCCGAACCGCTCTTCGAAGAGGTCAAGCGCAAGCTGTTCGGCAGCCTCGAGTTCCTCCCCGGCCTCGTCCTGGCCGTGGTGAACGATGCCGTGGGCCTGCTGGACGACCCCCAGCATGGCGATGTCGCCGACGACCGTCGTGACTGACTCTCCGTCCTCCGCGAGCAGATCCGCGAGTGCTACCGGCACGTCGATTTCGTCGCTGTCGCCGCCCGCGGTGAGTGTGACCGTGACTGTCTCGTCTGCCATGTCTGGCCTTCGGGACGTCCACCTAAAGCGTCTGTGGAACTGTGTGCGACGGCCGAACGACCGGGTTTCCGGATACGGTGGGGAACTACTGGAGTCGGAGCGTGAGCCACCACGGCGACTGCAAACCACGAGAGAGCCCCTTTTCATAGGATCGGTTGTAAGCCATTTCCGGTGGTATGCCTGCCCTTCCCCGGGTCGTGCGGTCCTCCGGACACGCGCTCCCGGCCGACGTGGCGCACGCTGTTGCAGCCCCGCCCGCGACGATCACAATCTGTCTCGCTGGTTGCGAGTTCGGGGAGCCAGGTCGAGCCCCAGACAGGGAGCGCGGCGAGACCGCGTTCCCACTCGTGTCGGCTGGGACAAACCGTATGCTACTTGACGGTCCCCGCGCTGGTGTCATCTGAATGGACGAGCCGGTCTTGCTCACGGGTGCGGGCGGCCACGTCGGTGAGGCCATCCTGCGGGGCCTGGGTGAGAAGTACGACTGGCGGCTCATGTTCCACAGTCCGCCCGACGAGGAGCCCGACTACCCGTACGTCACCGGCGAGGTGCAGAACCGCGACGACGTCGCCGCAGCCGCCGAGGGCGTCGGTGCCGTCGTCCACCTCGCGGGCGACCCGCGCCCGAGCGCCCCCTGGCGGAGCGTTCTCTCGAACAACATCGACGGGACCCACACCATCTACGAGGTCGCCGTAGAGGAAAGCGTCGACCGCGTCGTGTTCGCCTCCTCGAACCACGCCGTCGGCGCCTTCGAGACCGACCTGCGCACACCCGAGATGTACCGCGCCGACGACGACTTCCTGCTCGACGGAACGGAACTGCCACGCCCGGGCAACGAGTACGGCGTCTCGAAGGCAACCGGCGAACTCGTCGGTCGGTACTTCCACGACGAGTACGGTCTCTCGGTCTGTAACATCCGCATCGGGAACCTCAACGAGGAACACCCTCCTGTCGACTACGAGCGCGGCCAGGCCATGTGGCTCTCGTCGCGCGACTGTGCCCACCTCCACGACTGCGCTCTCCGGGCCGACTACGGCTACGAGACCGTCTACGGCATCTCCGACAACGATCGCAAGTACTACTCGCTTTCCCGCGCCAGGGAGGTGCTTGGCTACGAACCCCGCGACAACTCCGCGGAGTGGGACGGAACCGAACGGGTCGCCGAGGACCGTTGAGGCCGTGAGAGTTTTCGGGCAGTTCGCCCGTTTCTCGCGCCCCTCTATTGTTGTCCGACACTGGCTGTACAGACGAAGTGTCTTGGCCTACGTCGCGGTCAGCGTCTCTTTGATTACGACCGAGTTCGTGGGCGTGTGGACGACGCGGATAGTAATACTCTCGCCACTGTTGAGTTCGCATTCGGAACTGGCCAATCGGAATATGGCTGTCTCGCCTGCCCGCCACTGAGCGCCTGCTTCACCGATTGGCCCACCCACTGAGTTGTATGAGTTGTCGAAAATATCGTCGCCTCGGACGTACTCACTCGTCGGTCGCGGGTCCCCCCCACTTGCCGGTAAGTTCACTAATCGACCAGATTTCCCGCAGGCGTCCCGTGCATTGACGGCGATTTCGAGGTCAGAAGCCGACAGAGTGTCTCCTGCGATGTGCGTGATATTGACCTTCCCACCATCATTTCCATCTTGTATCACGAGTTCGCCACTCGATTGGCCAACGATAGGCCCGGGCTGATTGGCCTTGTCAGTAAATCCGAGCGCAAACACCGAGATTGTCGCGGCGAGTATAACCACTATTGCGACCATCAGAATATTCGCAATGACTGGTGAAACGGCGCGTGACGAAGTGCTCACTCTCTGGTTTTACACTATCCTAACGCTAATGTGTTCGTGTTGATTGCGGAACTCGAATCCGAGAATAAAGAGTAACGCCGGTCGGCTATCCATCCCCAATGACGCCACGAATAGCAGTCTTGGGTTCTCTACCCTGTCTTTCGGTGTGCGCTCGTCGCCGGCGAGCCGAGAGACCGGCCTATGACCGCGCTCACGACGGTCGAAGCGCGATTGAGTATTGGGTCGTAGTTTCTGACGGGTGCTCTCCGATGCTGTATGGCTGTCTGTGCGTTTCCAAGTACTCGACGACGAGTTCAATTTGCTTATATCCACCCGGACGTGATTCGCTCAACTCCGCCCGTCACAGACTCGGAGTAGCGCGGGCTGAACTCACTGATCTGGTGTCGTGGCACCTGACAGAGTCACGTCCGGGTGTATAAATGCCCGAGGGTGTCTGCCGGAGGCCCGCGGTCGAGCAGTCGTGGGACTACCCCTCCAACGGCAGGTCCGGTTCGTACCCGACCGCCTCGATGGCGGCCGCGAGGACCGCCTCGACGTTCTCGCCCTCGGTGACGCTCATATAGTGGTCGGCCGCCACGTCCCGCGAGCGGTCGGCCTTGTTGCACACCGAGACGACCGGCACGTCGAACCGGGCGCGGACGTCCGCGAGCAGGTCGCGCTGGACGTCGGTGGGGTAGCCACACGCCCCGCTGGCGTCCAGCAGGACGAGCACGGCGTCGGCGGCGTGGGTCAGCGCGCTCGCCGCCTGGGCCTCGACGTCGTTGCGTTCGGCGGGCGGGCGGTCGAGCAGCCCCGGCGTGTCCACGAGCTGGTAGCGGATGTGGTCGCGGGTCACGTGGCCGACGTTGACGCGCGTCGTCGTGAAGGGGTAGCTGGCGGTCTCGTTGTCCGCGCGGGTGACCGCGTTGACGAACGACGACTTGCCGACGTTGGGGTAGCCCGCGACCACGACGGTCGGCTCGTCGGGGCGGATGTCGGGCAGCGTGCGCAACTCCTCGCGGGCAGCCGCCAGCGCGGCGATGTCGTCCTCGATCTCCTCGACGATGTCCGCCAGCCTGGCGAAGGCCTGCTTGCGGAGCTTCCGTGCGGTCTCGACGTCGCTCGACCGGAGGCGTCCCTCGTACTCGTGGCGGATGTCGGTGGCCTTGCGGCCCGCCCACCCGAGTTCGTTGAGGTGGGCCCGCAGGTCGTCGACGTCGGCGATGGCGTCCGCGAGATCCCGGTAGAACGGGTCCAGGGCGTCGAAGTCCGGCCAGCCCGTGACGACGTTCTCGAGGTTGTCCGAGACGATGTTGGCCGCCGTCTGCAGCATCGACTGCTGGGCGTCGACGCCGGACTTGGCCCGGCCTGCCCGCGCGGCCCGCGAGAACGCCTTGTCGAGCAACTCCTCGGCGGTCAACGTCGCCGGCAGCTCCTCGAAGGGCTGGGTCATTACCCGATGGTAGTCCGGCGCCGCGTATAAGGCCGTCCGTTCGACTCGCCCACGACACCAGGTACCCCCCACTATTGAGCACCCTATACCAGTACCAGTCGATTCCTTCGAGGGGAGACCGGCACCGAGAGGTCCGGACACTATATACCAAAATATATCAATATTACGAGGTTTGATGTGAGGAGCGTCGTGGATTTCACAAGATGTCCGAAGACATCGACAGACGACGGCGAACGTTTCTGAAAGGATCGGCAGTGGCCGTCGCCGCGGGCCTCGCGGGGTGTGGCGGCGACGGCGGTGGGAGCAGTGGCGACGGCGGGAGCGACGGCGGCGACGGCGGTGGGAGCAGTGGCGACGGCGGGAGCGACGGAAGTGACGGGGGCGACGGCGGAGACGGCTCGGCGGAGGAAGACCCGATGCTCGCCGACGGCAGCGAGTTCGAGTTCGCGAACCCCAACTGGTCGGAGAACAATTACCTCACGACGCCGCTCGTCGACGCGGGCTACGAGCGTGGCAAGAAGGCCGACCTCGAGAACATGGGCGACCGGGAGGTCGACGAGGTGCCCCACGGCGACCCGGTCTGGGAGGTGGAGGACGAGAGCGAGTACATCGACCCCGACACCATCGTCTTCACGGAGAGTCCCAGCGAGGACGTCCAGGGGCGCTACGAGGACGACTTCCAGGCGGTGCTCGATCTCATCGAGGAGAAGACCGGCAAGACCGCCGAGTTCAGGAAGGTCAACAGCTACGCGGCCTCCGTCGAGGCGATGCGCTCCGAACGGGCCCACGTGGCCAACTTCTCGACCGGCACGACGACCTTCGCGGTCAACCTCGCGGGCGCGGTTCCCTTCGCGGTCGGCATCGCGAGCGACGGTGCCTTCGGGTACCGGCTGTTCGCGACGACGCGTGCGGACGCCCACGACATCCGGAGCGTCGAGGACTTCGCGCGCGACGACGTGAAGATCGCACATTCGGAACCGGCCTCGAACTCTGGCCACCAGGCCCCATCGGCACTGTTCGACCAGGAGTTCGACGTCACACCCGAGGAGGACTACCCGGTCGAGTTCTCGGGTGGCCACTCGAACACGACGCGGGGCATCGCCGCCGGCGACTACGACGCCGGCCCCATCTGTTCGACCTGCTTCAAGGACACCGTCGAGGGCGAGAGCGGTCTCAGCTTCGAGGATTTCAAGGTGGTCTGGGCGTCGAACCCATTCCCGAACGGCCCCATCGCCTACCGGTACAACCTCCACCCCGACATCGTCGAGGGACTGGAGGAGGTCTGGCTCGAGACCGACTTCTCGGGCACGCGGTACGCCGAGCGGACCGACTACACCGAGTTCGTCCCCATCGAGTACCGCAGACACTGGTTCGACATCATGGTCATCCAGGGGTACAACGGTGTCGAGTACACCGAGGGCGCGCTGAGCGAGTGAACCGATGCTAGAGGTCGAGGACCTACGGAAGACCTACGACACGGGCGACGAGGCCCTGAAAGGCGTCAGCCTGACTGTCGAGGGCAGCGAGACAGTCGCGATGATCGGCCCGAGCGGCGCCGGCAAGTCCACGTTCGTCCGGTGTGTCAACCGGCTCACCGAACCCTCGGGGGGCGCCATCCGCCTCGACGGGACGGACCTGACGGCGCTCGGGGAGGACGACCTGCGGGCCGCCCGGCGCGACATCGGGATGATCTTCCAGGAGTACAACCTCGTCGAGCGCCTGACGGTGATGGAGAACGTCCTCACTGGCAGACTGGGGTACGTCTCGACCTGGCAGGCCTTCCGGCGGACGTTCCCCTCCGCCGACGTCGAGCGAGCCTACCAGCTCCTGGAGCGGGTCGGGCTCGAGGACATGGAGAACAAGCGCGTCGACGAACTTTCCGGCGGGCAGCGCCAGCGCGTCGGCATCGCGCGGGCGGTCATCCAGGAACCGAAGATCCTGCTGGTCGACGAACCCACCTCCAGCCTCGACCCGGAGACGTCGAACACGGTGATGACGCTGCTGACCGACGTGGCCGCCGAGCGCGGGATTCCCGTCCTCATCAACATCCACGAGGTGGACCTGGCCGTGGCCCACG
>CAZUVE010000086.1:0-12259 GCA_964623735.1 uncultured Halobacteriales archaeon
CACCTGCTCGTGCGCGCCGCCCGGGGGGAGCGGACGGAGCGCCCGCCGGTCTGGCTGATGCGCCAGGCCGGACGGCACATTCCCGAGTACCGCGAGATCCGCGAGGAGTACTCGTTCCTGGAGGCTATCAAGACCCCCGAGGTCGCGGAGGAGATCACCCTCCTCCCCTGGGAGTACTACCGCCCCGACGGACTGGTGATGTTCTCGGACATCCTCACGGTCCTCGAACCGCTGGGCTTCTCCTACCACATCGAGAGCGGCGTCGGGCCGGTCGTCGAGAACCCCGTCGAGGGACCCGGCGACTGCGACCGCTCGCACGACGACGTCGCGAGCGAACTCGACTACGTCGGCGAACTCCTGGTGCGGTTGAACGACCGCGTCGGGTCGGAAACCGCGGTCATCGGCTTCGCCGGCGGTCCGTTCACGCTGGCCTCCTACGCCGCTGCCGGCGGTCCCTCCCGGACCAACATGCCCCTCCGGAAACTCCGGGCCCGCAGTCCGGACGCGTTCCGGACACTCCTGTCGTCGTTTGCCGACGTGGTGCGGGACTACCTCGAGTTCCAGATCGACAACGGTGCCGACGCCGTCCAACTGTTCGACACCTACGCCGGCACCCTGACCCCCGAGGACTACCGGGAGTTCGTCCTCCCGCTGCACCGGGAGATTCTGGCGGGACTGCGCGCCCCCTCGATTGTCTTCGTCAGGCGGATGGGCGGGCGTCTGGACCTGCTCGCCGACAGCGGCGCCGACGTCGTGGGTCTCGACTGGACAACCGGGATGGCCGAGGCCCGCGAGCGGCTGGGCGACGTGCCCGTCCAGGGCAACCTCGATCCCTCTCACCTCTTTGGCGACCCCGCGTTCGTCCGTGCGCGGACCCGCGAGGTGATCGACGCCGCCGGTCCCCGCGGGCACATCCTGAATCTCGGTCACGGCGTGAACAAGAACACCCCCGTCGAGAGCGTCCGCGCGTTCGTCGAGACAGCCAAATCCGTCGAGCGGGACGTGTAACCGCCCGGCGACGGCCCGGGAAATCGCGGCCGCGACCGTCGACGCGAGCGCCCGGGACGACGTGCCCGCGGGCGTCCGGGAGGCCGCAGACAGCGACGGCGTGCACGTCTCGGTGGACGCACTGGGCCGCGGGGCGACCTGTCGGAACAGCGTCCGGAGCCTCCGCCCCTGGGGGACCCACGTTCAGGCGGGCCTCACGACCGACGCCGAGCGCGGCGAGGTGGCGCTCCCGCGGACTTCATCGCCCGCTGGGACCTCTCGGTGCTCGGATCGCGCGGGATGGCCCTCGCGGTACGACGAACTGCTGCGCCTGACCTCGGCCGGTACGCTCGACCCCGGCCGGCTGGTCTCGCGGACGGTCGCGCTCGACGCCGTGTCCGACCGCCTCGCCGCGATGACCGACTACGGAACGACCGGAGTCGAGGTCGTCACCGGGTTCTGAGGGACTCGGCGACCCCCTCGGCCACCTCGCGGGCCTCCCGGACCCGGCTGGGGATCCCCATCCGGCCGGTGTAGTTCGTCGCCACGTGGACGCCCGGGGGTGTCTCGAACCCCGCCAGCGCGTCCCAGGTGTGGTCCCAGGCGGGGAACCACCGCTCGCGCGTGCTGACGTTCAACACCTCCGCCTCGCAGTCCATCACCGTCTCGAACTCCTCGCGGGCGACTGTCCCGATTTCCGCCTCGTCGCGGTCGACCATCCCGGGTTCGTGCATGCCGCCGAGAAAGGCCGTGTAGAGGCCGTCACGGCCGAACATGCTGGCGTTCCACGAGACGCCGAGTGTGTGGAGGGCCTCGCCGAAGCCCACCTGGTAGCCAAAGCCCTCCCGCCGGGAGTCGGCGGTCAGGTGGACCACCGCGAGCGGGTTGTAGGTGAGGCCGGCGAGCCCGCCGGCGTCTAGAGCGGTTCCCTCTAGCAATCGGGCCGTCGTGTCTGCGGGTGTCGTGACGACCACGTGGTCGACCTCGTGCGTGTCGACGGTCCCGGCCCGGTCCACCTCGACGAGGTACCGACTGCCGCCGTCGGCGGTCGCCGTCGCCCGCGCCTCCCGGCCGGCGGCCGCACCCGCCGGCCGCACGTCGGTCACCGGTGTCCCGAGTTCGATCCGGTCGGCGTGGGCCTCGGAGAGCGCCTCGGGCAGTTGCTGGTTCCCCTCCGCGAAAGAGACCGGCGGCGAACTGCGGCCCTGGCCGACGCGCTTGCGGAACGCCAGCAGGAAACTGCCGGCCTCGTGCTCGCGTTCGAGCAGCGACTCCAGGGCGTACGCGGCGGGCATCGCCGCGGGATCGGAGCCGTAGATGCCCCCGTAGAGGGGGCCGATGAACTGCTCGTAGGCCTCGCGGCCGAACTTCCGGGCGAACAGCCCGGCGACCGACTCCTGTGGGTACCCGCGGCGGGTCAGCGGCTCGGCCAGCAGGCGGAGCTTCCCCCGCCAGGAGAGCAGGTCAGTCCGCAGGAAGGTCTCCAGGTCGAGGGGTGCCTCCCGCAGGCGTCCGTCTGCGTAGACGAACAGCGGCGCGTCGCCGGCCTCGACCACGTCGTCGGCCAGCCCGACAGCCTCGATCAGGTCGTCGACGGCCGGCGTCCGGCGCATCCGCTGAGGACCGACCTCGACAACGTGGCCGTCGATCCGGCGGGACCGGATGACGCCGCCCGGCTGGTCTGTGGCCTCGAAGGCGACGGCGTCGACGCCACGCTCTGCGAGGTAGTGGGTGGCCGCGAGGCCAGTGATGCCCCCGCCGACGACCGCGACGTCCATGTCAGTCCTCGTCGGCGCGGGCGGTGTCGGCCGCGTCTCCACGGCCGTCGGCGCGGGCGTCGGCGTCGGCGTCGGCCCCCGCTTCCGTGTCCGCCTCGGTATCGACCGTGCCGGTCGTGGTCTGTGGCGCGTTCAGACACATCGTCCCCGGGACGTCCCGGCACTGGCACTGGCGGTACTGGTAGTAGCCGGGGTCGAAGTCCGCCAGGAACGGTTCGACGAGGTCCGCGAACACCTCGGGGATCCGCCCGTCGTCGTGGGGGATCGGGACGCGGTGGAACTCCAGGCCCTCTGCCTCGGCCTCCTCGCGGAGTTCGACGTCGAGTTCCGAGAGTGTCTCGCTCTGTTCGTGGAGAAACGAGACCGGTTCGACCACGACCCGCTCGGCGTCCAGGGACTCGACGAGGTCCTCGACCTCGGGTTTCGTCCAGGGGATGTCCCTGTTCTCGTGGTTCTGGAAGCCGATGTGGTAGTCCGTGACCCCGAGCAGGGAGGCGACGACCGAGCAGAACTCCTCGACGTAGATGTCGTAGCGACTCCCCTCCTCGAGGTAGTGCTGCGGTGTCCCGTGTGCGGAGAACACGAGCGCAGTCTCCGGGTCCTGGAGGTCGACGCCCGCCCGGTCGGCGTAGCTCTCGATGTTCTCGGCGCGGACGCGGTTGTAGCCAGGGTGTTTGTGCCAGCCGGTGATCGCCTGGACCGGGACGTCCCAGTCCGCGTCCGCGACGGCCTCCTCGAGTTCGTCCAGAGAGATGACGTTCGTCGAGGGGCCACACAGCGGGTAGACCGGGAAGCCGATGACGCGGTCGACGCCGTCCTCGCGGGCGGCCGCGACGGCGTCCTCGACGAAGGGCTCGGTGTACTGCGTCCCGACGTAGGTGGTGGTGTCGAAGCCGCGCTCGCGCAGGCGCCTCCCGAGGGCGTCGGCCTGCCGGGTCGCCTGTTCGTTCAGCGGCGAGCCGCCGATCTCCTCGTACTCCTCGATCAGCCCGGGTGCGCGTCGCTCGGCCAGTCTCCGCGACCGTTCGTGCGCCGCCTGCTCGGAGTCGTACTCCTCGAGGTCGGCGTTGGCGAAGAAGATGCGCTCGAGGTAGTCGACGACTGCCTCGCGGTCTGGCTCGGACGGTTCCCCGAAGTTCAGGACGACGATACCCGTACTCATGTGAGACACTTGGTCGAAACCGAGGAAAACCTGTCGCTTGCCGGGCGTCTGGAGTTCCTCCCCGTCGCAGTCCTCCCCGGTAGCGTCTTCGGCCGTCTCGGGCTCTGCCAGTAGGCCCCCGGCCCGGCGCGCGTTCGTCGTACGACGATACCTTCATACCGTGGCCGGTAGTCCTGCCAGTGGAGACGTGTTCGTGCTGACTTCGACGGCGTGGGTCGACAGTCAGGGCCCCCGCAGGGTATCCACAGACCCGGGTGAGCAGGTGTGAGAGACTTCTACGTCGACTGGCGGACGAGCGTCGCCTTCACCGGTACGGTCGTCAAGTGGCTCGCGGTCGCGATGGTGGTGCCGCTTCTCACGAGCCTCGTCTACGGCGGGGACACCGACGTCTTCCTGATCTCGATGGCGATTGCCGTCACGATCGGGTTCGCCCTCGAACGGTTCTCGAACGATCAAGAACTCGGCGCACGCGAGTCGATGCTGCTGGTCGCCCTCGCGTGGCTGTCGGTCTCTGTCGTCGGCGCGGTGCCGTACGTCATCGCCGGCTGGGGGACCGCCTCCACGCTCGCACACCCGGTCAACGCTCTCTTCGAATCGATGTCGGGGTTCACGACGACCGGCTCGACGGTCATGGGCGAAATCTCGCTGGAGCGCCACTCGCACGCGCTGCTCATCTGGCGACAGCTCTCGCAGTGGCTCGGCGGCATGGGTATCATCGTCCTGATGGTCGCGATCCTCCCACAGATCGCGGTCAACGGCGCCCAGTTGATCGAGTCGGAGGCACCCGGACCCTCGCTGCAGAAACTCACCCCCCGTATCGCGGAGACGGCCCGCGTTCTGTGGCTCGTGTATCTCGGGTTCACGGTGCTGTACGTCCTGCTGTTGCTGGGGCTGCACGTCGGCGGATTCGCGCCCAACATGGACGCGTTCAACGCCATCTCGCACGGGTTCACGACCCTCCCCACCGGCGGGTTCTCGCCACAGGCAGACAGTATCGGCGCCTTCTCGCCGGCGGTGCAGTGGCTCGTCATCCCGTTTATGATCGTCGCGGGCACGAACTTCGCGCTGTTCTGGTATCTCCTCACACGGGACATCGACCTCTTCCTGGGCGACCCGGAGTTCCGGGCCTACGTCGGCGCGATTGTCGTCACCACTGTGGTGCTCGCGGTCCTGCTCTTTCTGGGAGCGGCGCCGTCGACGCGTCTGGGCGGGACGACGGCCGGCGTCTCCGAGAACGCGCTCAGGCAGGCGGCGTTCCAGATCGCGTCGGTTCTCAACTCCACGGGCTACGCGACCAGTGACTTCGCACAGTGGGACACCAGCGCGCAGATGGTGTTGCTGTTCGCAATGTTCATCGGCGGGTCCGCCGGTTCGACCGGCGGCGGCGTCAAGATCGTCCGCTGGATCGTCGTCGTGAAGGCGATCAGGCGGGAACTGGTGACGGCCTCCCACCCGGAGGAGATCCGACCGATCCGGCTGGGCGAGTACGTCATCGACGAGGGCGCCGTGCGGGGTGTCCTCGGATTCACGTTACTGTATCTGGCACTCTTCGGCGTCGGTGCGGTGGTGATCTCGCTCGACGCCGCCCGCGTGGGACTCTCCCTGACGACACTGGAGGCGATCAGCGCGAGTCTGGCGACGCTCGGGAACATCGGCCCGGGGTTCGGGCTGCTCGGCCCCTTCGGCAGTTTCCTCGAGTTCCCCGACAGTACGAAGCTGTTGATGATCCTCCTCATGTGGATCGGGCGGCTGGAGATCATCCCCGTGCTGGTGCTGTTCACTGGGGCGTTCTGGCAGCGGTGACCGGACCCCTGTCCCGTGGACGTGGACCTCTGTCCCGGACGGTCGGGTCGGGGCACACGCCTCGCGCGATGCCGGACCCACTGCCGGCTACAGTTTCGCCGTCGCTTCCGCGACCACGGCGGCGTCGACGAAGACGACGACGGTGTCGCCGGTCTCGACGACGGTGTCGCCGCGGGGGATCACGAAATCGCCGTTCCGGGTGAGCGCTCCGACGACGACGCCCTCCGGGAGATCCTGGACCGACTCGCTGATCGGTCGCCCCGCGAGGACGCTCTCGCGGTTGACCTCGACCTCGATGATCTCCGCGCGGTCGTTCTTGACAAGCGAGACGTTCTCGGTCCGGCGCTCGCGCGTGAACCGCGTGATCTCCTCTGCGATGACCTCCCGTGGATTGACCGCGACGTCGACGCCGACCTCCTCGAAGAGGTCGACGTACTCGACCTCCTCGACGACCGCGACGGTCCGCTCGACCCCCAGGCGCTTCGCTATCAGACAGGCCATCAGGTTCTTGTCGTCCGCCCCGAGTGCGGCGACGAATGCGTCGGCCCTCCCGACGTGTTCGCGTTCCAGGAAGGAGCGGTCCGTGGCGTTACTCTTCAGGACTGTCGTGTCCGGGAGATCCTCGGCCAACTGCCGTGCCCGGTCCGGGTCCCGCTCGACCAGACGGGGGGCGAACCCCTTCTCCTCCAGCAGACGCGCGGTCTGGTAGCCGATGTTCGTCCCGCCGGCGATGAACACTCCCGAGATTCCGTCGTGGTGTGGCTCGATCTCGGCCGCGAGCGCGCGAATGCCCCCGCTGGACCCGATGACGATGACCTGGTCGCCCGGCTGGATCCTGGTCTGGCCCGTCGGGATGACGAGTTCGTCGGGGTGGAGAATAGCGGCGAAGGTCACCGAATCGAACTGGTCTGCCTCTTCGACGGTCTGTCCCGCGAGCGGACTCCCCTCGGGGATCTCGAACTCGGCCATCTGGACCCGGCCGCCTGCGAAGGTGTCGACGTCGCGCGCGGCCGGGATCCCGAGAACCTGGACGATCGCCCGTGCCGCGAGGAGGTTCGTCCCGATCATGAAGTCCACGCCGAAGGCGCTCTTGGACTGGTCCCAGGTGTCGAGGTACGTTGCCGACTTGACGCGGGCGATCGTGAACGCGTCGACGACCGTCTTGACCGATCCACACGTGACGATGTTCGTCTCGTCATTGTCGGTACAGGCGACGACCATGTCGGCTTCCCCGACGTCCGCCTCCCGGAGTGTGTCGAGGTCCGCTCCGTCCCCCTCGACGGCCAGGACATCGGCCTCGTAGGTGAGTTCGTTGACCCGGGCCGGATCGATGTCGATCACCACGACGTCGTGTGTGTCGGCCAGACTCGCGGCGATTGTCGAACCGACCTCGCCGGCACCGACGATGACTACGTGCACGCGTCCCCCCTATCGACAGCCATTGCCGGACCTTTTGCTGGGGTCTGTAAGTGAATTGCGAAGCCCCCGTGCCGGTGACACCGCGGTACCGGCCTCACTGCGAGGTGAGATTGCTTCGGGAGGACTGTTCCTGAAACGCCTGCCGAGCGGTCTCTCGCTCTCCCGTCGTGGACAGCACGGTGACGATGTCGTGTGGACGAACCTCGGTGTCGCCCTGCGGGGTGATCACAGATTGATCCCGCTCGATTGCAACGACCAGCGAGTCGTCCGCGAGGATCCCCTCCCGTGTCGCTCGCTGCAGCGTCCGGCCCGCTATCGGCGCGCTTTCCTGGACCGTCAACTCCACCAACTCCGCCTCGCCCCGGAGACTGATGTAGTCTGCCGGCGGTTCTGCACGCTGGTCCTCGGACGGACCGTACGGGGAGTACGGAAAGCGCATCTGGCGCTCGACGAGAAACTCGTCTGTGATCTCGACGCCGTACTTCGATATATCCTGGCCGATCCGCCGGAGATCACCCGTGTCCTCACCCACGACGAGGACGTGCAGGTTCGTCTGGCCACCCATGAGTTCACGCACGGCGACCACACTCGGGATCGTTCCCAGCTGGGCCGCAACGCGCTCGATCTCGTCGAAGTTCACGTGGCAGAGAAACAGATTGAGCAACGCGTCGTCGGCTCGTTCGAAGTCGATAGTGGGGTGATACCCCTCGACGATCCCGCTGTCCTCCAGCCGCGCGATCCTGTTCCGGACGGTCGCGCCGGAGACACTCACCTGCTCTGCGATCTCCGGCGCCGACGTGTTGCGGGCGTCCCGCATGAGTGCGTGGAGGATCCGTCGGTCGATGTCGTCGAGTCGAACCCCGTCGCTCGTCCCGTTGCTCATGAGTGTGTCTCCGGGTCGAGTGGGTTTATACGTTCGTCTCTCCACGACTCCGGAGTTATTGCGATGATATTTTCGATAACCGATATTTCATCGGGTTCAATTTTTGTATCGCAAATACAATCAGGAGTTTTAATTAATCCGGGTCCAATCCCCCAGTATGAGACTGGTCGTGGCGCCACAGCATCCCGGTGAGAACAGCCGGTTCGAGGGCGACTCTACTCCGGTGAGTTGACCCATGGTCGAGCACACCCGGACACTCGATTTCAAGATCGCGTACGCCATCGGACTCGGGACGATGATCGCGGCAGGTATCTTCTCGCTGTCCGGCACCGCAGTCGCCGAAATCGGCGCCAGTGCCGTCATCGCCTTCGTCATCGCGGCCGTCGTCGCCGGTCTGACCGCGGCCTCCTACTCGGAGTTTGCCTCCATCTACGCCGAGAACGGCGGCGGCTACCTCTTTTCCTCGCGGACCTTCGAACACGACACGCTCGTCTACACCGTCGGCGCGATGCTCTTTCTGGGCTACACCGGGACGACCGCGTTCTACCTGGCGACGATGGACGAGTGGGTGTTCCGCTTCATCCTTCCCGAGTCGCTCCACACCCTCCCACACGGCAGTACAGGCGTACTCGCGGCGCTCCTGTTGGGCGTTCTCAACGCCCGCGGGACCGAGGAGAGCGGGACCTTCCAGCTGTTCGTAACTGGCGCGAAGGTGGCCGTCCTGCTCGCATTCATCGCCGGCGCCCTCGCATTCCGCGGGCCGACGACTGCGGTCGGCACCTTCGCGGGGAGTTTCTCTGCCGACGTCGTCGGCGTCGTCACCATCGCGGCGCTCGCGTTCATCACCTTCTTCGGGTTCTCCGCAATCGCGGCAAGTGCCGGCGAGATCATCGAACCCCGGCGGACGGTTCCGCTCGCAATCGCCGCGAGCATCGTCACCGTCACCATCCTCTACGCGCTGGTCATCGTCTCGATGGTCAACTCCCCCGTCCCCGCCGAGATCATCGCCGAGGAGGGGGAGACCGCAATGGGCCGGGTCGCGGCGGGCTTTCTCGGACCGATCGGACGGTCGCTGATCGTCGCCGGCGCCATCTTCAGCATGGTCAGCGCCTCGAACGCCAGCATCCTCGCCGCAAGCGGCATCGGGTCGCTGATGGGCCGGCAGGGCCAGGCCCCCCGGCAGTTCTCGCGCATCCACCCCAAGTACGGAACGCCGTTCTGGAGCGTCGTGGCCGCGACGACGGCAATCGTGACGTTCATCGCCGTCTTCATCGGCGTCTTCCCCGCCGAGGGCGGACTCGTCCCGTTCGACCTGACGGTCCCGCTCCCGGTGGTCGGTGCCATCACGCTCACCGACCTGGGACTGACGACACTGACCGGCTTCGCGACGCTGAACCTCCTGTTGCCCCTCTCGGTCGTGAACATCGCGCTGATCTACTCGCGGCGGCGCTACCCCGACATCGATCGGGGCTTTCGGGTGCCCGGCGTCCCCCTCCTCCCCGTCATCGGCATCCTCGCCAACGTCGCGCTCATCTACAACCTCCCGATCAAGGGCGTCATCGTCGGAGTCGCGCTCGTCGTCTCCCTGATCGGTGCCTACCTCGTCTGGGGTGGCGCGCCGGACACCGAGGAACTGTACGAGCAGGTGGTGCCACCAACCACGCCGACGACAGCAGCCGGCGCGGGTGGCGAGACCGTTCCCGCAGCGGAGACGGACGTCACGTCCGACGAGGGGGCGTTCCGTGTGCTGGTCGCGGTCGCCCGCCCAGAGCGTGCCGCGCGCTACGTCAGACTGGCCTCGACGCTGGGCAACCTCCAGTCCGACGACCCGTTCGTCCAGGTACTCACCATCACGGAGATCCCGGAACAGACGCCCTCCGAAACCGTCGAGGAAACGGCACGCGGGCGCGTCCAGCGCATCCGGGAGTTGCTCGCAGTCGAGGACCTCGACGCCGACTTCGCCGTCGAGGGACACACCTGCCGGGACATCGCCTTCGACATCGTCCAGACCGCGCGCAACGACGAGGCCGACCTCGTGTTGATGGGGTACCCCGAGGAACACACCCAGGTCGCCGAGCAAGTCGAGTACAAGGCCCCCTGTGGGGTGCTGTTCGCCAGCGGGTTCGTCCAGCCGACCGACGTGGATGTCGTCACCGTCGGCGCCGGCGGGGGGCCCCACCACATGGACCTGCTGGACATGATCGAGCGGATGGGCGACCGGGGGGCGGAACTCCACGTGGTCAACGTCACCCCCGAGGGCGGAACGGGCCGGCCCGAGAACGCCGAAGCGACCGTCGCGGGGCTGTCGGGGGCGCCGTCGGTCCAGGTCCACAACGTCACTGCCCAGACCATCGCCGACGGGCTGGTGGAGAAAGCCGTCGAGAACGGCGGCATCCTCGTTATCGGTGCGACGCGAACGCGCCGGCTGCGGCGCCGGGTGTTCGGCTCCACGCCCGACAACGTCATCGAACTGGCCAGCGGGGTCGGCCTGCCGGTCCTCGTCTACGCCAGTCCCCGCGGGGTGCAGGGTCCTGTCGAGGATTACCTCTATCCCGTCTACCGGTATCTCACGGGTTCGCGTCGGGGGCCTGCCGGGCCAGCAGCCAGCGAGACCGAGGAGTGATACTGCCGGCTGTGAGTCCCGCTGCAGTCCCACATTTTTATTGGATCGAGAATATCCCCACGCTTAATACAGGTGCCGTGGTCACTCGACGTATGAACCGCCACCAGCGGGTGACGCGCTCCGAACAGGCCGACGGCCGGATCTGCCGACCACGGTCGGTCGATGATGCTATCGGCTATAACTACGTGAAGATATTCCCCAGCCCGGGGTGCCGACAGTGCTCACGCGCTTGTAGCCGACAGTATACTGATTGCTGTAAGTCATTACCGGATCGACCGTACACAGTCGTGCGGTCGTCCCGGGAAACAGTTACAGCAATCAGTATATGAGTGACCTCTTCGAGCGGATCCTCGTTCCGGTCGCGAGCCCCGACGACGCCCGCGCGACCAGCAGGGCCGTCGAGCCGTACCTGGCCGGGGAGACCTCGGAAGTCGTGGTCGTCCACGTCGTCGAGAAGGCCGGCGGCGCACCCGACAAGGCCGGCGTCGAACAGCGCCAGGAGTACGCCGGAGAGATCTTCGAGGTCGTCCGCGGGGAACTCGAGGACCAGTCTCTCGAGACCGAGATCCGGTACGGCACGGACGTCGCCGACGCCATCTTCGGGGCTGCCGACGACCACGACGCGACGGCCATCGTCATCACGCCCCGTGGCGGGAGCAGGTGGCTCCGGCTCCTGACAGGCGACGTGGCGCTGGACATCGTCACAGCGACCGACCGGCCGGTCGTCGTGTTGCCCGACCGGGGTACTGCCGCGGGGCGTGACAGCGGCGAGGAGGACCGTGTGAACGACAGCGGCGACGCGACCGGAGACAGGGAGCGGGGTGGAGCCGAGTGAGCACCGAGGACGAGGAGCTCGCCAAGGACCTGGGTCCGCTCGCGGCCCTGACCATCGGCGTTGGGACCATGATCGGCGCGGGAATCTTCGTGCTCCCGGGCAACGCCATCGAGCGGGCCGGCTGGTTCGCAGTGGTCTCGTTCCTGCTCGGGGGGAGCATCGCCCTGCTGACAGCCCTCTCGGCCAGCGAACTCGGAACTGCGATGCCCCGATCGGGCGGCGCGTACCTCTACGTGAACCGGGCGCTGGGTCCGCTCTTTGGCTCGGTCGCCGGCTGGTCGAACTGGCTCGGGCTGGCCTTCGCCAGCGCCTTCTACATGGTCGGGTTCGGCGAGTACATCCGCGCGATCCTCGGGCTCTCGGAGACCATCGCCGTCGGACCGGTCGCGCTCCCGGCGGTGAAGACGGTCGCCTTCCTCGCCGGCGCCTTCTTCGTGGCCGTCAACTACGTCGGTGCCAAGGAGACTGGCCGCCTGCAGAACATCATCGTCATCGTTCTGGTCGCGATTCTCGCCGTGTTCACCGTGGTGGGCGCGACCCGGGCCGATCCCGCGAACCTCCCGCCCGACACCGGGTTCGGGCCGATGCTCACGACGACGGGGCTGATCTTCGTCTCCTACCTGGGATTCGTCCAGATCACGAGCGTCGCCGAAGAGATCCAGGAACCGGGCAAGAACCTCCCGCGGGCGGTCATCGGCAGCGTCCTCCTGGTGTCGGTCGTCTACGCGCTGGTGTTGATCGTCATGGCCGCCGCGGTCGAGCAGGGCTT
>CAZUVE010000087.1:0-12104 GCA_964623735.1 uncultured Halobacteriales archaeon
GGGTAGGGGTGTGAGGTCCTTGAATAAGAGCCGTAACCTCGATGGGTTCGGGCGGGTTCGAACCGCCGACCTCGGCCTTGTAAAGGCCGCGTCATAACCGACTAGACCACGAACCCTTCAGCTGGAACAAGTTCAGCCGGCCGAATAACCTTTTCTCTCTGTCGGAAGTCTTAGGAGGGCTTCTACCCACCGCCCTACATGAACACCCGGAAGGGCGTCGTACTGGCGGCGGCGCTGGTCGGGTCAGTGGCCGTCGCGCTGGGTCTCGCCTTCCCGCCCCTCGCGCTTGTCGATCCCGGGGACTACGACACGGCGACGGTCACCCTCCGCGACGACAACGGCACCTCCCTGGCGACCGTCGACGTCCGAATCGCCGACACACAGGAGAAACGCCGGATCGGCCTGATGCGGACCGAGTCCCTCGAGAACGGTTCCGGCATGCTCTTTGTCCACCAGCGGGAACGGACGTACACCTACCACATGCGGAACATGTCCTTCGACATCGACATCCTCTTTGTCGGTCCGGAGGGGATAGTCACCGTGATCCACCACGCTTCGGCGCCCACCCCCGGCGAGGAGTCGGACACGTACACCGGCCGGGGGAAGTACGTCCTGGAGGTCCCCCGCGGGTACACGAACGCGACCGGCGTCGACCCCGGCGACCGGGTGGAAATACCCGACGACGTCGCGTAGTCCGAGGTGTTTTTGCCGTCAGAGGCCCTTGAATAGTTGTGAATATTGACGCCGGTCCCGAGGACGAGGCCTTCGAAGACGAGCGCGACCGCGTCGACCGTCCGATGGTCCGCCTGTTCGCCGAGTACGGCCGCGGCCACGCCGGGTACTTCGGTGTGGGCCTTGTCAGCAGCGTCCTCTCGCGGCTGCTCGACCTGATGCCGCCGCTTCTGCTGGCAGTCGCCATCGACGCCATCTTCAACCCCGGAATGGGCTTCAGCCTCTGGCTCGTCCCGGACGCCTGGCTCCCCGGCACCCGGACCGCACAGCTGTGGCTCACGGCCGGGCTCATTGCCGGAGCCTTCCTGCTGGCAGCCGGCTTCCACTACATCCGCAACTGGGGCTGGAACCGCTTCGCACAGGGCGTCCAGCACCGGATCCGCACCGACTCCTACGACAAGATGCAGCGGCTGAACATGGATTATTTCACCGACAAGCAGACCGGCGAACTGATGTCGGTGCTCTCGAACGACGTCAACCGCCTGGAGCGCTTTCTCAACGACGGCGTCAACTCCGCCTCCCGGCTGGTCGTGATGGTGCTGGGTATCGCTGGCATTTTGCTCCTTCTCAACTGGCCGCTCGCGCTCGTCGCCCTGCTGCCGGTCCCGCTGATCGCCGTCTTCACGAAGAAGTTCATCGAGATCATCCAGCCCAAGTACGCCGATGTCCGCTCCTCGGTGGGGACGCTCAACTCCCGCCTGGAGAACAACCTCGGGGGCATCCAGGTGATCAAGACCAGCACCACCGAACCCTACGAGTCCGACCGCGTCGAGGACGTCTCCCAGGAGTACTACGACGCCAACTGGGACGCTATCAGCACACGGATCACGTTCTTTCCCAGCCTGCGGCTGCTGTCGGGGCTGGGCTTCGTCGTCACCTTCCTCGTGGGCGGGCTGTGGGTCTTCGAGGGCCGGGTGACCGAGGGACAGTTCGTCGCGTTCATCTTCTACACACAGCGGTTCATCTGGCCCATGGCACAGTTTGGGCAGATCATCAACATGTACCAGCGTGCTCACGCCTCCGCCGAGCGCGTGTTCGGGCTGATGGAGACGCCCAACCGCATCGCGGAGGACGAGGACGCCGACCGCCTCGCCGTCGAGGAGGGCCACGTCGAGTACGACAAAGTCTCTTTCGGGTACGACGGCGAGTCCGTCCTAGAGGAGATCAGCTTCGATATCGACGGCGGCGAGACGCTGGCGCTGGTCGGCCCCACGGGGGCTGGCAAGTCCACGGCAGCGAAGCTCCTGCTCCGGTTGTACGACGCCGACTCGGGGGCGGTCCGCGTCGACGGCACCGACGTCCGAGACGTGACGGTCTCGAGTCTCCGGAGGTCGATCGGCTACGTCAGCCAGGAGACGTTCCTCTTCTACGGGACGGTGCGGGACAACATCGCCTACGGGCTCCCGGACGCCGACGACGAGGACATCCGCTCGGCCGCGAAGGCGGCGGAGGCCCACGAGTTCGTCCAGAGTCTGCCGGACGGGTACGACACGATGGTCGGCGAGCGCGGCGTGAAGCTCTCGGGGGGCCAGCGCCAGCGGCTGGCTATCGCGCGGGCGATCCTCCGGGACCCCGAACTGCTCGTCCTCGACGAGGCCACCTCGGACGTCGACACGGAGACGGAGATGCTCATCCAGCGCTCGCTGGACCGGCTCACCGCCGACCGGACGACACTGACCATCGCCCACCGCCTCTCGACAATCAAGGACGCCGACCACATCGTCGTCCTCGAGGACGGCCGTGTGGTCGAGCAGGGCACTCACGAGGACCTCCTCGCGGTCGACGGGCTGTACGCGAACCTCTGGGCTGTCCAGGCCGGCGAGATCGACGACCTCCCCAAGGAGTTCGTCGAGCGGGCGGCCCGCAGGCGTGCCCGGACCGACGCCGACGACTGAAAACGGTTATACGGACGGCTGGCCAAGATCAGCGAAACGATGGCAGCGACGTACCTCCTGAGCACGGCGCTGATGGGTGTGCTCGTCCTGGGCATCGCGTTCGTCGTGGCACGGGGACGGGCCTGGCACGAGTACCGGCCGCAGTTCGTTCGGCCGGAGGACCTCTCCGTCGACGGAGACCCCATCCTGTTGATGCTGGGGTTCATCCTGCTGATCGTCGTCACGCTGGGCACGACGCTGTTCGCGGTCGGCGGCGGCGGTGTCGCCGCCTTCCTCGGAGTCGCCGCCGCGCTCGTTGTCGGGTTCCTCGCGGTCGGCGTCTACGTGACTGCCCGGTCGAACGGTCACCCCCACTCCCACGCCGTCGGCGAGGCGATCATCACGCTCGGCGCGCTCGTTCTCGCGACGGTCGTGGGCTGGCTGCTTCTCACCGCCGGCGCGTGATGTCGTTCACACGCCTGACCGCGGCGTCGGGCCGCCGCGACGTGCGTGTGCTCGGGCTGGTGGTTGCTGTCGAACTCCTCGTGCTGGCGCTGTACGCTCTCGCCACACCCAGCCGGATCGCCCGCCCCCGGTACGCCCTCTATCCGTTCGTCTGGATCAACGCCGGCGCCTGGGCGGTTCTCCACACTGACCCGCCCGTGGCGTCGCGCCGGGGCCGGCTGCTCGCCGGCGGCGTTGGGGCCGTCTACCTGGTCGGACTCCTCTGGCTGGCGGGGCTGATCGGGGTCGACCTCGCCGGGTATCCCGACGCGGTTCTCGGCGTCACAGTCGCCTCCGGGTCGCCGGGCTGGGAGCGAATCAGCCTCGTGTTGCCGACTGTCCAGCTGACACTGATCCCCTTCCGCGTGATCGGCTACATCGCGCTCTCGTATCTGGTCTACGTGACGGTCCTCGACGCGGCGGGGGCGGCTCTCTCGGGTGCACTCGGGCTGTTCTCGTGTATCAGCTGTGCGTTTCCCGTGCTCCTGTCGCTGTCCTCTGGAGCCCTGGGCGGGTCGTCGGCCGTCGCCGGAGCCATCGTTGCGTACTCGACGGACCTCTCGACGGCCGTGTTCCTGGTCGCGCTGGGCCTGCTGTACTACCGGCCGACGTTCGCGGGAACGGCCGGCGCCGGTCAGAGAATGGAGTAGGCCGCACCCGCGGTCAGTGCGAGGACCGCGACCAGTGCACCCGCGACCAGGAACGACACCGACCGGGGTTCGTGGCGCAGGTGCTGGAAGTAGCCCGCGACGAGCACCGCCTTGATCGTCGACAGGATCATGATGACTCCGAGCGCGAACCAGTACCGCTGGTCGAGGATGCCGGTGAACTCGAACAGCGCCTGCGAGGTCGAGAAGACCATCAGCAGGACGAATATGACCGTGTAGAGTCGTGTTGATGCCATGGTATCACCTCAGAGGATGTAGAAGAGGGGGAACAGGAACAGCCAGACGATGTCCACGAAGTGCCAGTACAGCCCGAAGTGCTCGACGGTCTCGGAGCCCTCCTCGCCGAGGTACGCGCCGTTGTAGGCCCGCACCATCAGGAACAGCGTTATCAGCAGACCGACCACGACGTGGGCGCCGTGGAGCCCGGTCGTGATGTAGAACGTCGAGGAGGCGATGTTCGACGAGAACGTCCAGCCGCCCTCGAAGGCGCCCTCGTGGAGGTTGAACAGGTGGATCCACTCGACTGCCTTGTTGATCAGGAAGCCTATGCCGAGCAGGAAGGTGGCTCCGAGGTACCCCAGCAGCCTGCGGCGGTTGTGGTTGCGCGCCGCGACGAGGGCGAGCACCACGGCGAAACTGCTCGCCAGCAGGAGGTAGGTGTTGATCAGCCCCGGCAACACGACGTGTGCCTCGGGAATCAGGTCGTGGTGCCAGTCGGTCCAGCCGTGGGCGACGCGCATGAAAATGTACCCCCCGATGAACGCGCCGAAGAGGATCACGTCGGATCCGAGGAACAGCCACATGCCGAGCTTGACGTTTTTGATCTTCTCGAAGGGCCACTGCTCGGCGATGGTCGGCTCGGGGACGTGAAACGACTCGAAGCCGAGCTGGGTCAGCGTGACCGCGCCCATCGTCGCGCCGACGGTCGTCACCCAGAAGTACGGGCTCGCACCGTCGAGTGCCGCGCCCAGGCTGCCCTTGTCGATCGTGAGCAGGTAGGCGCCGCCCGCGATGACGGTCCCGCCGACGCCCCACATGACCGGGTGGATCCAGCCAAAGCCCTCGCGGCGCGCGCCTTCGAGACCGAAGTACGCGATCATCAGCCCGGTCGCGAGCACGAACGGCCAGATGAAGTAGGCCTTCGCGATTCCCGACAGCCCGAGAAAGGTTACGAACGCGCTGGCACCGATGGTCATCGGCCAGACGCTGGCGTGGTCCGCGTGCTCCTCCTCGTGTGCGAGTTCCTCGGCGTAGTCGGTTGCCGGGGTCGTCGTGGCCGCGCCGGCGTGTGCGATTGCGCCGCCGTCGGCGGCCGTCTGCTCTGTTCCGGCGACCTGTTCCTCGACGACGGTCCCGCCGTCGGCCGCCTCACCCCGCGTGAGGAAGCTGAGCTTGCCGCCAGCGTAGCTGGGCACTCCGGGGTAGTTCTCCAGGGGCGGGGGCGAGGAAATTGCCCACTCGCCCGCAGAGCCGTACTCCCACGGGTTGTCGGGTGCCTTCTCGCCGGAGTGGAGGCTCTTGAACATGTTGTAGAGCATCACCAGGAACGACGCCGCGAACACGACGGCCCCGACCGTTGCGACGCGGTGCCAGATGGTGAACTCGGCGGCGTAGTCGAACACGCGCCGGGGCGTCTCCCAGGCGACGAACATCGGGAAGTAGAGGAGGTTGAAGCCGACGAAAAACATCGCGAAGTGGACTTTCCCGAGGAACTCGTCGTACATCCGGCCGGTTATCTTCGGGTACCAGTAGTAGAGACCGCCGATGAGAGCGGTACCGCCGCCGAACATCACGTAGTGGAAGTGGGCGACCACCCAGTAGGTGCCCCGGAACTGGTAGTCGAGGACGACCGCCCCGAGGAACACGCCGGTGATCCCGCCGAGGATGAACAGCAAGAGTGCACCGAAGGCAAAGAGGAACGGCGTCTTGAACCGGACCTTGCCCTTGACGAGCGTGTAGATGAGCGCGAAGACCATCAGGTCGAAGGGCAGGGAGATGCCGATGGTCGTCGCCATGAAGATTGTCTTGATGGGGAGGTTGATAGCGGTCAGGAACATGTGGTGCATCCAGACGACGAAGCTCTGGATTGCCACGAGCGCCATCGCGATGACGAACCACTTGCGGCCGACGATCCGCTTGCCCGAGAACGTCTGGAACACCTCGGCCATCACCCCGAGTGCGGGGAAGAAGACGATGTACACCTCCGGATGGCCGAAAAACCAGAACAGGTGGGCCCACAGCAGCGACCCCCCGTCGGCGGTGCTGAACCAGACCGACCCGAGCAGGTGGTCGAAGCTCAGCAGGATCGTCGCGGCCAGCAGCGCCGCGAACGCGAACAGCATCATCCACACTGTCAGCAGTATGGAGACGCTGAACATCGGCATGTCCCGGACGCGCAACCCCTCGGCGCGCATCCGGTAGAAGGTCGTCAGGAAGTTCACCGACCCCATCGTGACCGAGGTCACGAACAGTACCAGCGCGAAGATCGTCGCGAGCGACCCGACCTGGTTCACCTCGGGGATGTACGCCGGGACGTTCAGCGGCTGGTAGATCGTCCAGCCGCCGGCCAGTGAACTCCCGAGGAAAAACGACGACAGGAACAGCAGGCCCGAGAAGAGGTAGACCCAGTAGCTCATGGCGTTCAGCCGCGGGAACGCGAGGTCGTCGGCGCCGATCTGGAGTGGCACCAGGTAGTTCGCCAGGCCGAACGCGAACGGCGAGATGAACCAGAACACCATCAACAGACCGTGGGACGTGACCGCCTGGTTGTACCCCTGGCCGCCGAGGATGGTCCCGCCCGGCGTCCACAACTGTGACCGGATCAACATCGCGAGGATGCCCCCGGCCACCAGGAAAAAGACTGCCGTGATGGTGTAGAGAACGCCGATATCCTTGTGATTGGTCGTGACGAGCCAGCGCTTGACTGACGACTTGGGCGGCAGGCCGTGCTCGTGGCCCTCGGCGTGGTCTGTCATGCCTCACCCTCCACCGTCTCGTCCGCGCTGACTGACGCACTGGTCGACCCGTCCGTCGTGTTGGCGTACCATTCCTGATATTCGTCTGGTTCCATGACCATCACCTTCCCGCGCATCGCAGAGTGGCCCGAACCGCACAGTTCGTAACAGACCGCCTCGAACTCGCCGGTCTGGTCGGCCGTGAACCACGCCGTCGTGTACTGCCCCGGAATCGCGTCCGTCTTGACCCTGAACTCCTTGATGCCGTACGCGTGCCAGACGTCCGACGACGTGACGTTCAGCCTGACCGGCTGTCCCTCGGGAACCCGGAGTGTGGTCGAGGTGTGACCGTTCGGATAGGTGTACTGCCAGGCGAACTGCTCGCCGACCACGTCAATCTCGATTGCCTCCTCCTGGACCTCCTGTGGCGTGTCGTCGACGAACAGCAGCGCCGAGTACGTCCAGACGATCAGCGAGAGAACGATGATAGCGCTGATGCCGAAGGAGAGAAACAGTTTCTTGCCGCCGCCCGACCCGGTCGGCAACTGGCCGAGAGCCGGTCGCACGACCTTCTTTTCGGACTCGTCGTCGCGGTCCCCGTCGTCGCGGTACCTGTACGCCTTCGAGAGCGTGTACCCGATGACGACGACGCCGACGAGGGTTCCCAGAACGAGAAACACCAGGTAGACGGTCTCGAACACGTCCGCCGGTGTCCGGGAAACGCCTCCCGCCTGACCGATCACGTGGGCAAACTCGGAGGTGATGTCGCCGGGTCCCATCTCTCGTAAAACTACTGACCACCCTGTCTTATGTATTACGAAGGCCGCAGTCCTGCGGCACGGTCCGACCGGAACTGCCGCGACGGCCGCTCCGACGGGCCTGCCGGTGTGGACACTTCCCCGACCCGCTGTGGCGGACGTCCCTGTGAACCTGTCGCGGTGGGTGGGCAGGGATGGGGCCTGATACTGTTTAGTGTGACTGGTTTCGGGTGGTGAGAGACCGGCAACGACTCACACTAAACAGTATGACGCCGGGACCGCCACCGATTAACGACCGGCCGGTCTACGCAGAGACATGCACCTCTCGGACGTCTCCTGGACGGACGCCGGGGCCGCCGGCACCGACCTGGCGGTGCTCCCGGTGGGGAGTACCGAACAGCACGGCCCCCACGCACCTCTCGGAACCGACGCGCTCGCGGCCGCGGCCGTGGCCGAACGCGGCGTCGACGGCTACAACGGACTGGCTGTCGTCGCGCCGACGGTCCCCGTGGGTGTGGCCGAGGAACACCGCCACTTCGCCGGTACGCTCTGGGTCCGCGAGGACACCTTCCGGTCGTACGTCCGGGAAACAATCGCGAGCCTCGCAGCCCACGGCTGGAGCCGCGTCGTCGTCGTCAACGGTCACGGCGGCAACGTCGCCCCACTCCGCGAGGCTTGCGCCCGCCTGTCACGCGACGAGACCGCCTACGCCGTGCCTTTCACCTGGTTCGACGCGGTCGATTCCGGCGACGTGCCGGCACTCGATCCAGAGGTCGGGATGGGCCACGGCGGCCCCCTGGAGACGAGCGTGGTGCGTGCGCTCGATCCTGACCTCGTCGACGCGGACCGCCTCGAGGAGGCCCGCGAGGGCGCAGCCGACGGGTGGGGGGAGTGGCAGTCTGGGACGAACCTCGCGTACGACTCCGCGGAGTTCACCGCCAGCGGCGTCGTCGGCGACCCCACGGCGAGCAGTGCGGAGGCCGGCGAACAGTTACTGGAGGCGGCCGGCGGTGAACTCGCAGACCTGCTCGAAACTGTAGCAGCGCGGGACGTTCCCGACTCGGAGGGCTGACTGCCACCCTCGAACCGGTCGAGGAACTGTCCAGAACCGGCCGCGAGGTACTCGACGTCGCCCCCGGGGACGAGGAAATCGACGCCCCACTCCCACCGGCGCTCGACGGCCCCGAGGAGCGCGTCGTTCACAGTCACAGCAATCTGTATCGTACGGATCGCTGTAAGTCAGTGCCGGATCGACGGTACGCTCGTGTGGTCGCGTACTGGTAACGGCGGCGGCGGGATGGCCGCGGCGCGACACCTCCACAACCGCGACACGTCGGTCCGATAGGGATGTTCGAAAGTCATTACAGGATCGACCGCAAGAAGGCGTGCGGTCGACCTGGTAAACGCTTTCGAACATCCCTAGAGTTGCTCTCGACCGCTCGCCTGCAGCTCTCGACGGTGTCCCGGCACGACAACACGGCATCCTCGAGAAGATGGGTGTCAGCGTCGGTGTCGGTCCCGACGCGCTCGGGAACCCTGACCTGGTCGTCGACGCGATTATCGGTTACGGCCTGTCCGGTCCACTCCGGGGAACCGCGCGGGATCTGGTGGCGACGACCGACGGCCCGACATCGGTGGTGTCGCTCGACGCCCCCTCTGGGATGGACGCCACCACAGGCGAGGTCCCGGGGATAGCGGTCGACCCGGACCGGACACTGACGCTCGCGCTCCCGAAGACCGGGTTGGTCGACCTGCCGGGACGACTCGAACTCGCGGACATCTCGGTGCCCGCGACCGTATACGACCGCCTCGATATTCCGTACGAGGAGCCGTTCGGCGACCGGTACCGCGTCGAGCTTACCGCTCGAGGCGATGAGTAACCGACTGGTGGCCGAATCTCGCGGGATTAGCCGGCAACGCGTGTCACTCCGAGTAACCCACGACGCCGACAGTCACACTCGTCGGCGGACTCGTGGGTGGCGTCGTCGCGTCTCGCCCGAGAGCGGGTAGAAGTCCAACCTGTGCCTCGGGGAGTTCGCCGTGGTCGAGTGTGATCTTTATACTGTCGGCTATAAGTTCGTGAAGATATTCTCTACCCCGGGTGCCGAAATTGCTCACGCGCTTATAGCCGACAGTATTAGGAGGACGCGCGGGACACGCCTCGCACTGCACCTGGACCCGGTGAGGTTGGCGTATACTGGTTGACTCATAGTGATTGCTGTAACCGTGTACCAGTACGACCGCACGAGCGTGCGGTCGATCCGGCACTGACGTACAGCGATCCGTATGATGTTGTCCCAATCGAGCTGGCTACCGATAGCCCCTCGTGCCAGTGACACATATATGATAGATATGCAACCATTTATACGTAGTTGATACATATACACCACAATCACCAGGTTGGTGTACAGTCTTGTGCATACTGACGCCGGGTATCCAGGCGGGGCACACTGGCTGTGGGACCCAGTAGCGGGGTGAATCCGATGAGTAACCTCAACCCGATGTCGCTCGTGACGGTGGGCGGATACCTCCTGCTCGTGGGGACAATCGGCTACTACGGGTACCGGAGAACCGCCGACGAGGCTGACTTCCTGGTCGCAGGCCGGGAGGTCGGCTCGCTGGTGGGCGCCGGGACGCTGCTGGCTTCTCAGATCAGCGCCAGCACGGCCATCGGAGCCGTCGGTATCCACTACGTCTTTGGGATCGGCTTCATCTGGGTCTGGGTCGGCATCCTGGTCGGCTGGCTGGTCGCTCTCGTGTTCGTGGCTCCCCAGTTGCGGCGGTTCGGCGGCATGACTGTTCCGGACTTCGTCGGTACCCGCTACGCCGACGACGGGGCCGGGGGCGACTACGTCCGGGCGGTCACAGCGTTACTCATCGTCGTCGTCCTCACGGTGTTCCTGACAGCACAGTATACTGCTGGGGCTCTCATCTTCCGGCGGTTGCTGGGTGTCTCGGAGGTGACCGGTATCTTCTTGACGGCTGGAATCGCCATCGCTTACACGGCTGTCGGCGGGATGCGTGCCAGCGTCCTGACGGATTTCGTCCAGTCCATCGTGCTGGTCGGGGGGCTGGTCGTCGCCGTCCCCCTGGCGCTGGCCGAGGTCGGTGGGATCGGTGCCCTCACCGCACAACTGCGGGCGATCGATCCCGAACTGCTCGGCCAGGCGTTCCCGCTGACCGAGATTGGCGGGTTCATGCTCGCGTCGGCGTTCGGTATCGCCGCCGCGCCGATGGAGATTTCCCGCTTCTACGCGATGCGCGACGAAGACACCGTCCGGTCGGCCATCCGGATCTCGCTCGTCGCACAGGGAGCAACCGCTCTGTCGGTCGCCGCGCTGGGACTGAGTGCCCGGGTCCTGTTTCCGGGCCTCGAGACACCCGACCTCGCGGCGATCGTCCTCAGCCAGGAGCTACTGGGACCGGTGTTCGGCACACTGTTCATCCTCGCCGCTCTCTCGGCGATTCTCAGCACGATCGACTCCGTGATGCTCGTCTCCAGTGCCGGGATCGCCCACGACATCTATGCGCGGCTCATCCGGACAGACGCCTCCGAACGTCGCAAACTCTGGGTCAACCGGGGAGCCGTCCTCGTCGTCGGCGCCATCCCTGTCGGCATGACACTCGCAAGGGAGTTGTTCGGCGGCCTGATCACGCTCATCACCCTGCTGAATCTCTCACTCACAGGAGCGATGTTGTTCGTTCCCGTCCTCTTCGGATTGCACTGGCGCCCCGCGACGACCGCCGGGGGGATCGGGGCGGTGGTCTCCGGATTTACCGTCGTCGTGCTGTGGTACGTCGGGTCGGAGGTCGTTCCGGTCATCCCCGAGCACGTCGTGACGCTCGTCGGTGACCCGGTGGTGCCAGGGGTGGGCGCCAGTGCCCTCGCGATGGTCGTCCTCTCACTACTCACGGGCCCACCCTCGGGCCGCTCGACGAACCCGTTCTTTTCGGACTAGGCCCCGACCGAACGCAGCGAGACGAGAGCCTGTCAGAATCGAGGGGAGACATCCCAGAAGGATGATGACTGTGCTCGTGGTCATACTGTCGGCTCTCCGCGCGTGAGCACTGTCGGCACCTGGGGAGGGGAATATCTTCACGGGTTGCTCTAACTGTCGCCCGGCCGGCGGTACCGTTTTGTCCGTCTGTGCGCCCGTCTCCCCTATGGCCGATCGGGAACGGCGCAACGAACGTATCGTTCGGGGGCTCTTCGAGGACGTCGTCAACGGCAACCGCTACGAACAGATCCCCGAGTACTGCACCGAGGACGTCGTCGTGCACCGTCCGGGAGACGAAATCACCGTCGGCATCGACGCTTACGAGAACCACTACCGCACGTTGCACGCCGCGTTCCCCGATTTCGACGCGACGCCCGCGGACGTCGTAGTGGAGGGTGACTGTGTTGCCACCCGGCTTTCGGTCACCGGGACCCACGAGGGCGAACTACTCGGCATCCCCGCGACGGGGAGGGAGGTGACGTTCGGGGCGCAGATCCTGTTTCACCTCGACGATGGCGCGGTCACCGAGGAGTACCACCAGAGCGACCACGCCGCACTTCGCGACCAGCTCGGTTGATACTGATTGCTGTAACTGTGTACCGGTACGACCGCACGC
>CAZUVE010000088.1:0-12045 GCA_964623735.1 uncultured Halobacteriales archaeon
CGGCGGAAATCCGATGGTCGGATTCCACGTCCTTCAGGGCGTGGAGGAGGTCAATTCCGAGACTGACGAGAGACGACTCCAGAGGCACGGAGCTTCGATTATTGGTGCAGCGATCGAACTCGACGAAGCGGCCGAGACGGCTCGTAAGATCCACAGCCTGATAGAGAAAGACCCTGCGCCGAAGCCTGTCGATCTGAGTGACCAACTCGACAAGGCCGTCTCCATCGCACGAGACCGACACCCCGAGGCAGACATCTCGGTGGACGCACCGGCGTCGGTCGAAATCATAAGCACTCCGACAGTATTCCAGGGGGTCGTCGAACTCCTCTCAGTCGTGCTCCGAAAGGCAAAGCGAGGGCGCACGGTAGTGGGGGTGGACGTCACGCGGGGTGACACGATCACAGTAACCGTCGAGGGTGTCGACACGGGGGTCACCGCGATCGAACAGGAGGTTCTCACGGGCGATATCGAACTCGATCAGACTTGGCACGCCGAGGGACTCGGCGTGTGGTACGTGTACTGGCACGTCTGGTACTCGGGAGGGGAGATTACCGTATCGGAAGACAGGAGCCGCGTACAGATGCACTTCCCGACAGCGGAGGCGGAGAGGTGATAGTGACTGCTGTACCGAGGTGAAGATATTCCCCACCCCGGTGGCGACACTGCTCACGCGCTTGTAGCCGACAGTACGATACCCGGTGTAGGCCGGCCCAGTTCGAAATGCGTGCCGAGGCTTGCCACTGGAGGTTGGCATGGTTCACCATCGGAAAGATGTATAACTACACGCTGAGTGTGCAGTCTATCGATAATGTCCGAGAGACCTGAAGAGAGCGAGCGAGACGAACCGGGGGAGGCGGAGGCTGTGATCTCCCGGCGTCTCATCGAGGGGGTCTCGACACATGCCATCTTCATGCTCGACGCAGAGGGCGATATCATGACGTGGCCCGAACCAGCCCAGACACTGTACGGATACGACTCCGCGGACGTGCTCGGCCGGAAAGTGACTGTGCTCTTTGCCGACGACACGGAACCGGACAGTGTCCTCGGGGACCTCCTCCAAGACCCGAGAGACGGGTTCCACGAGGCGACCGCCCTGCAGTGCCGGGCGGACGGGTCGGATTTCTGGGCGACGCTGGCACTCACACCCCTCGACAACGAGGGGTTCCGCGGGTACGCGGTCGTGAGCCGCGATACGACCAGGCAGCGACAGGAGACCCAGCGGCTCAAACGGCAAAACGACCGGCTCAAGGAGTTCACCGACATCCTCGCTCACGACCTGCGCAATCCGCTGCAGGCGATCGAGGGACAACTCGACCTGTACCGCGAGACCGGAGAGACGCCCCATCTCGACACGGTTGCGGAGACGACAACCCGGATGGAAGCACTCGTAAACGACCTGCTCACAGTGGCAAAACACGGAAGCGCGGTCGCAGATCCGAGCCGAACCGATATCGAAGTCGTCATGCAGACTGCGTGGGACGCTGTCGGGAAGCAGTCCACGGACGCGTCGTTGCGAACGGAGGACATCGGGCCGGTGTACGCCGACCCCGACCGACTGCGTCAACTCTTCGAGAACCTCTTCGGGAACGCCGTGGAACACGGCGGGACGACAGTGACTGTCAGCGTGGGGTCACTCGACACGGGATTCTACGTCGAGGACGATGGCCCGGGAATCGCCGATGAGGTCCGCGAGCAGGTGTTCGACCACGGGTTCACCACATCCCAGGACGGAACGGGATACGGGCTCTCGATTGTCCGGACGGTCGTCAATGCCCACGGGTGGGACATAGCCATCACAGAGAGAGAGGCTGGCGGTGCACGGTTCGAGGTTACCGGAATCGAGAATCTGGCTCATCGGGGGTCGGCCGGGATCTGACGGCGGTTACTCCGGCGTGGCCACGAGCAGTCGCTCGGTCAGTGCACTGGACAGCCACGCCGTCAGGTTGACCGCGTGCAGGCCTGCGAGACAGACGACGACGCCGAGGAATAGGGTCGGTTGTAAGCCAGTTCCGGAGCGGCCACGGCAGTCGTGCGGTCGGACCGGTAAAACGTTACAACCGACTCTATGAAACGCCCAGTGCCTCCGGGAGCGTACCGACGCCAGGTCCGGCGATCGACCCGGCGTTCACTGTCACTGTCCCGAGTTCGGCGGTGGCGGGAGTGTGCGTCAGGCCAGACTCCACACCGGGTACCCGGTAGAGGAGCGGCGCTGCCGCGAGAACGACCATCCATATCAGTACGAGGTGGGACTGGAGTCTGACGGCCGTCCGGACGTACGTGCTTCCAGGCCGTGTCGTCGAGTATCTCCTCGGGGACGTCCCGGAACCGCTGTTCGTGCTGTTAACGCTCGGTCAGGTCCCGGCCGATTCCGACCAGGCCGGTCGTGTCGTTGGTTTCAGTGGTCAGGCGAACGCCGGTGAACTCGTAGGGGATCTGCCGGCCGTCGGCAGTACGCAGATCAGCTTCGATGGTGACCCTCTCGCCCGAAACCGCCGCCGCGATCGCGTCCGCCACCGTCTCGCGTTCGTACTCGGCGAAGAAGTCGACTGCCCGCATGTCGGCAAGTTCCGCCTCTGTGTAGCCCGTCACGTCCGGCACCTGCTCGTTCCACCGCCGGAGGCTCCCGTCAACGTCGAGCACGTAGAAGAGGTCGTCCAGAGTATCGAGTGCCTGCTGGATGAACCGTCGTTCCGTTTCGAGTTCGCGTCGGCGTTCCCGGCGGTCGGTGACGTCGTGGATAGCCCCTCGAAGGATCGCCGAGTCTCCGTCGGTTGCTGGCGGCGTGAACGTCACTTCCAGGACGCGCTGCTCGCCGTCTGAGGGCTGGTAGCGCCAGATATCGCACGTCTGCGCTCCGGTCTCGGTCGCCTGGTCGATGGCCTGTCTGATTTCGCTCCGGTCGTCAGGGTGGAACTGTTCGAGCCCGTTTTCGACAGTCAGATCCGGGCTCTCGGGAAGGGCCAGGAGGCGGCGGGCCCCGTCGGTCAGGAGTACCTCGCTGGTCTCGGTGTTCACCTCGAACCCGCCGGTGTCGCCCGCGAACTCGGTGAGGCGCATCAGTTGCTCCTGTCTGTCGGCCCGGCGTGCCTCGCGTCGGGCCCGGACGGCGTTGCGGATCCGGTTGGCCAGGAGTTCGTACTGTTCGGAACCTGAGCCCTTCCGGATGTAGTCGGTCACGCCGGCGGCGATGGCGTTGCTGGCGACCGCTTCGCTGCCCTCGCCGGTAAAGAGAATAAACGGCAGACCGGGGTACTCCTCTCGGACAGCGCTGAGAAGTTCGAGTCCGTCCATGCTGGGCATGTTGGAGTCCGAGACGACACAATCGATCTCCTGAGCGTCCAATATGGCTAACCCCTCGTCGGCGCGGGTCGCGGTTGTGACGGTAAACTGCTCGTCCTCGCGCTCGAGGAAACTAACAGCGAGACTACACAGATCCGGATCGTCATCCACGTGCAGGATCTCCACCGTGTCGGTCGGTTCGTTCATGCTGTGTGGACAGGTGCGTGACCGATAGAGGATCCTGTGCGTTCGCCACGGTGCGTTCCGGGGTTGTGCACAGTGCCGTTCCGGGGGACTCTCGGACCCACCCCGCGTTCTGCGGTTCGTCTGGCACCCGTGAGCCGTGGATCCCGCGCCGTTCTGGCAGGGACAGAGCACGGCGTCTCGCGTGTCTGCCGGGAGTGAACAACGCCGGGGACGCTGCTGTGTCCTGTAGACAGTCGCAACGCGGGACCAATCGGGGGAGAGATTGGACGTCGGGCGACAGGTAACCGACTCGGAAGCAGTGCCACAGTTTTTCTTCGGGAGCCAGGCAAAAAGAACTTGGAGGTGAATAGTCACGCTGGCTCCAAGAAACGAGGGCGACTATTCAACCCCAGCAGCCGAACGCGTTCATATTAATTGGATCGAGCGTCAAAAGTTCCCGTGAGCACTCCGCTGGCAAACTGGTTCCGGTCGAAACCGTTCGGACAGCAACTCGTCATCCTCGCGGTCGTGTTCGATCCGCTTGGATTCGTCGCTGGGTATCTCCTCGGACCGTCGTTCGACGTTGATCCGCTGATTGGTGGCGTATTTGGACTCCTGGCGGCCAGTATCCCGACATCACTCCACGTTCTGAATCGCGCTACGGAGACAGAATAGCGCGTGTCCTCCCGTGCGGATTGGTACAAGCCAGTGCCGGATCAGCCACACACCGTCGTGCGGTCGGACTGTAAACAGTGACAGCAATCAGTATCAATCACGCCCTGACTGCTGTTCCGACGTGCTGATACTGCCGGCTGTAAGTCTTTTGAGAATTTCGCCACCTCGGGGTGGCGAATCTCTGTTCTCGGTTACAGCCGACAGTATGAATACGCGCTGGCTGTCTCACACACCAGCCAGTGACAACACCACACACCTGCTGTCTGTTTTCCCCAGGTGGAACAAGCACCTGACTGTTGCAGAGGCTGAAACAGTGCGGGTGGGGTTTTTGTCCTCCCGTCTGTACGTACGTGTGCCGCCACCTGCCGCCTACCCACCCCGCTTCCCGCTGCGCTGTCCGACCCCCCTCGACCCGCCCCGTCCCACACCTGCCTGCTCCCCCCTGTCGTCCCACGCCCTCCGTGGCACGTGCACCTCTCGGAGTTGCTCCACCCCCGCCTGCTGGTACTGAGTGTGTCCCTGTGTCCCGGTCCGACCCGGGTCGTGCGGTCGATCCGGAAATGAGTTATACTGACTTACAGCGATCCGTACCACGAGGAACCCTTAAGTGGCGATGTGCCCCTCGTGTACACGTGGGATCACTTCCTCCGTGGCCCGCGGCGGCGACGCTCGCGGTCGGCGCCGCGAACCTCGCTCTCCTCCGGTATCTCTGGCCGTGGCGGGAGGAACCCGGCGGGTGGTGGTTTCTCGTGGTCATCGCTGTCCAGGTGGTCTGGTGTACCACCTACGGGCTGGCGCTGCTGGTCTTCGACCCGACAGTGCGGCTGGCTCTGGAGATCCTCGCGTGGCTCCCAATCACCTGGATCGGGGTGTTCTTTCTCGCGTTCGCCCTGGAGTACACCGGCCGCGCGGACCTGCTGCGCTCGCCGGCGTTCCTCGTGGCCGTCGCGTTCGGGGTCGTCGGGACGGCTCTCGTGGTCACGAACCCGCTGCACAACCTCGTCTGGACCGGGTTCGAGATCGCGCCGGCGTTCGGCGCCGCTACGGTAACCTACACCCACCATCCCTGGGTGTTCGTCCAGTACGTGGTGCTGTTTGCCTTCTCGACGCTCGGGATCTTCCTGTTGCTGGACACGGTCATCAGCTACGGCTCGCTGTTCCGCCGGCAGGCCCTGGCCATCGCGCTCACGCCGATCCCGCCCGCGGCGGCGTTCACCCTCTGGGTGTTCAAGCTCGGCCCCGTCCCGCAGTTCAACCTGACGCCGCTGATGTTCCTCCCGCACATGCTGCTGGACATGTACGCGCTGTTCCGCAAGGACATGTTCGAGTTCAAGCCGGCGACACGTCGCACAGCCGAGCGGGCGGCCATCGACGACATCGCCACCGCCGTCGTCATCACCGACCGCCAGGGGCGTGTGATAAACCTCAACGACGCGGCACGGGAGACCTTCGGCGTCGACCGCGCGGATGTCCTCGCCGAGCAGGTCGGGACGCTGTACGGGGGCGATCTGGCGGTCCAGTCGGGCGAGCAGTCCGCCAGCCTGCGCGTGGGCGGCCGGCGCCGTGAGTTCAACGTCGCCGTCACGCCGCTCCGGGACGCCGCCGGGACCGGCGTCGGCTACACCGTCGCCTTCGTGGACGTCACCGCGGAACGCCAGCGGAAACAGCGCCTGGGCGTGCTCAACCGTGTCCTCCGGCACAACCTCCGCAACGACCTCGGCGTCGTCATGAACTACGCCGACGTCATCGGGACCTCGGGCGACCCGGACGTCGCTGACTACGCACAGACCATCGAACGGAAGTCCCGGGACCTGGTGGAACTCGGGGAGAAGGCCCGGCGGGCGACTGCGGCCCTCGAAAGCGACCGGGAGGCCGGCGAGTACGACCTCGCGACAGTCCTCTGCGAGGTGGCGGCCGACGTCGGCGCGGAGTACCCCTCGGGGACGGTCACCTGCGACGTGCCCGGCGGGGTCCGGATCGAGACCGACCGCGAGTTGCTCGACCTCGTGGTCCGGAGTCTCGTCGAGAACGGACTCGAACACGGTGGTGGGACCGTGACGGTGGTCCACACCGGCGCGGACGGCAACGCGGCTCGGGTGACGGTCAGCGACGACGGCCCGGGGATCCCCGACCACGAGCTGTCGGTTCTTGAGGCGGGCGAGGAGTCGGCGCTCGAACACGGGAGCGGGCTGGGGCTGTGGCTCGTCAACTGGGGGACGACCGCCCTCGGGGGCGAGGTCACCTTCGAGACGCCCGAGTGCGGCGGCACCACCGTGACGGTGCGCGTCCCCGGGCTCGCAGAAGGCGGCTGACGTACGCGGTCCTCGGCGCCCGGACAGGCCGACACTGGAACTGTTTCCGGGCCAGAGAGGGGTGACCGAACGGTTTAGGTTCACTCGTCGCGTAGATGGATTCGGCAGAGGGAGCCCGGCTCCCGTGTTCCGGCACGCGCCAGGCGGCGCGCGAGGAACATGAGGAAAGTCCCCCCACCGTCCGGGCGGGCGACCGGGCGCAAGCCCGGGGCGGGAGACCGCCGGCGCTGGAACAGAAACGAGACCCCTCTCCCCGACCGATGAGGTGTGCGACCCCGCGCCCGAAAGCGTCGACGACGAAGGGCCGGGAAGCTAACCCACCGAGGGCCGCGAGGCGGTCGCCTCGCACAGACGGGAGAGAACGGATGGAACGGCGAATCCTCGCCGGTGCAAGTCCGGACCACAAGGTAGCCCGGACGCGGTTCGGACGCTCAGCGGAATGCCGGGCCGAACAGAAGGGGGCTTACTCCCCTCAGCCGTTTTCCGTGCTTTCAAGTCCGCCTGGACGGTTGATACAGGTGTGGACAGGGAACGCCTGGAACGTGAACTGGCAGAGGAGTTCGGGGGCGACGGGGAGGCACTCCGCGCAGTGTCGCGGCAGACCCGCGATCTCGCTGACTCGGGTCGGATCGACGACGATTTCGGGCACCAACTCACCGTCGAGACTGTCGTCGACAACCTCGAGGACGCGCCCGACGACCACGACCTCGTCGAGCGGTGGAACTGGTGGGTCGGATCGCTCGACCTCTCGCACGGTGGATACCGCCGGTTCCACGTCCGCCCCGACGTTGTCCAATAAGTCGGACGGCCGCAGTTCTGTGCCGGACCGGTCACCCGACAGCGGGTAACGGCCCCGAAAGAAGCTCAGGCACCGACGGACAGCAATCACTATCAGACCGTGACAGCCGCGCCGAGTTCGGGCGCAGAGGCGTCGACGCCGTCGGCGGCTAGTTCCGCCGCGAACGCCGGACAGCGGTCGCCGTGGACGACGAACGTGCGCGCGTCCCGGTAGGCCTCGAGGAACCCGAGCAGTCCCTCGCGGTCGGCGTGTGCGGAGAAGTCGTACTGTTCGACCTGTGCGCTGACCGGGAGTACCCGGCCGTCGAACTCGGCGCTCCCCGTCTCCAGGAGTTCCCGGCCGGGCGTCCCCTCGACCTGGTAGCCCGTCAGCGCGATCTTGTTCGTCGGGTGTCGGCGGACCGCCGGGACGTACGTCATGGCCGGCCCGCCCGAGAGCATCCCGCTGGTCGTGACGATAGCCGTGTTCTGGTCGGCAACGCGCTCGCGCTGGCCGTTGCGGCCGGTGACCTCGCGTGCGCGGGAGGCTGCCCGCCGGAGCGCCTCCGGGTTCCGGAGGTAGCCGGGGTAGCGACACAGCGTCTCGGTGATCCGGACGCCCATCCCGTCGACGTAACAGGGGATGTCGTGGGCCGCACAGACCAGGAGCAGTTCCTGGGTGCGCCCGATGGCGAACGCCGGAACGACGACTGTGCCGCCCTCCCAGAGGGTCGTCTCGACGCTCTCGACGAACCGCGACTCGAGTCGGTCCCTGTCGGTGTGGGTGACGTCGCTGTAGGTGCTCTCTGTGACGACGACGTCGGCGTCGGGACGGGCCGTCGACCCGGCGACGAGGCGCTGTCCGCGGACCGGCTCCCCGGACCGGTCCGTGCGGGTCGCGGACGCGTCGTCCCCCGGATCGTCGACGTGGAAGTCGCCGGTGTACAGCAGGCGCGTCGCCCCGTCGTCGACGAGGACGTGCGTGCTCCCGGGGATGTGTCCCGCGTCGAAGAACGTCACCTCGTGTCCCGCGGCCTCGAACGTCTCGCGGTAGCCGTGGGTCTGGGAGACCTGTGTGACGCGCGCGAGTTCCGCCTCGGTGAACGGGCAGTCGTACGTGCCCCCGTGCAGTTTGAGTGTGTCGCGGGCGAGCGCGAGCGCCAACTCCCGCGTCGGGGGCGTCCAGTGTATCGGGGGCCGGCGATCCCCGGAGAGGAGCGCGGGGACAGCGCCGGCGTGGTCGAGGTGACCGTGGCTGACGACGACCGCCTCGGGATCGATTCCGCCGGTCGTCGAGAATCCCGCCGGGAACTGGGGCGGGGTTGCGGTCTTCATGCCGAAATCGACGAGCAGGCGGTCGTTGACGAGTAGCGCGCTCCGGCCGACCTCGCGGGCGGCGCCGAGAAACCGCAGATCCATTACTCTCGTGTAGGCGGGCCGGTCGCTTGGCTCCGTCGGTTTCCGCCTAGAATCCGTCGGTGGTCCGGACGCGCACACTGACGGGCCGCTTGACGAACTCCCCTTCGTCGCGCGCGACGATCTGTCTGACGCCGCGCTGTGCCGCGACGTCGAGGATCCGCTGGCTCAACTCCGCGTCGAGGACGACCGCGTGCGGGGGCTCGGCGGCGCCCTCGATAGCGTCGAACGCGTCGCCGGCGTCGGTCTCGGCGACGGCGTCGAACGACTCGTCGAGCAGCCGCACCGTCCCGGTTCCGGAGACTGTCCCGGCGTGACCTGCCAGCGTCTGCGGGTGCTCGGGCTCCTCGGCCGCCTGTTCTGCGTCCGTCGCCTCCGGCGGCCGGGATTCCGGGTCGTCCTCTGTGTCGGGTCCGGGTTCCGCGAGTGTCCCGGGCTGGCGCGCGACGGTCCCGCCGTCGGCGTCGACCTGGCTCTCGTCGGCTGACTCCTCGGCTGCGACGCCGCCCTGGTCGGGCTGTCCGGCCTCGACGCGTCCGGCGTCGGTCTCGGTGTCGTGCGGGGAATCCACGTCGGCGACCTCCTCGTAGGGGGTCTTCTCCCGGAGTGCCGACAGCACCTCCTCGCGCGAGAGGTTCTCGACGGACCGCCCGGCGGGCGCGAACGCGACGTGGTCGACACTGCCCACCTGGGCGAGTTCCTCGAGGATGAGGTCCCCGCCCCGGTCGCCGTCGAGGAAGGCCGTGACCGTCCGCTCGCGTGTCAGGTCCGCGACCGCGTCGGGCACGTCCGTCCCCTCGACGGCGACAGCGTTCTTGATACCGTACTTCAGCAACTGGAGCACGTCGGCACGACCCTCGACGACGATGATGGCGTCACTCTCGGCGACGCGGGGGCCCGCGGGAACCCCCTCGAACGCCGTGATGTCCTCGACGCGGACGTTCTGTCGGACCTCCTCGACCAGTTCGCGACTGGAGAGGGCCGTCTCCTCGAACTCGGCGAGCAGATCGGTCGCGCGGTCGACGACCTTCCGGCGCTTGGCGGCCCGGACGTCCTCCAGGTCCCGGACCTCGAACTCGGCACGGCAGGGGCCGATCCGGTCGATTGTCTCGAGGGCGGCCGCGAGTACCGCCGTCTCGACGCGGTCGAGGCCGCTTGCGACCGTGACGGTGCCGTACGAGCGACCGCCCTCCGAGTTGATCTCGACGTCGATTCGCCCGACCTTCGAGGACTCCTGGAGGTCCCGCAGGTCGAGGTCGTCGCCGAGCAACCCCTCGGTCTGCCCGAAGATGGCCCCGACGACGTCACTCCGCTCGACCACCCCACTCGCGCGGATGTCTGCGTGGATGAGGTACTTGGCTGAATCCTGCATGATGTGGTCCCTCCTCGGGACGCGGTGTTCGTGATGGTGCCATGAGTCGACTCATGGACAGGTTTAAACAAGACTGTCAGACCTGAAATAACTGGCGGGACGACTCAGTTTTGCGCCGCGGCGCCCGACTGTTCCCCGCCCTCTCCCCGCCGGCACCAGTAGAATGGAACGACCGAACGAACCGACCGGTTGAATAAAAATCGTCTTCAGTAATACGAACTGTTCAGTTTCAACATTCTTTTTACGGTCCAGTACGTATTCCAGGCTAACGATGTCCGTATCGAAGGAGGTTGTCCTGTGGATACTGGTTGCGACAGTCCTGGCGGCCCTGGCGGTGCCGTGGTTCCTCTGGGGATCCGGCACCGTCGTCGCGGGGTTGCCGGTGTGGATCTGGTGGCACATCGGCTGGCTGGGCATGACCACCGCCGTCTTCTACGGATTCACGCGCCGGGCGTGGGGCGTCGGCGTCGAACCGCGGGGTGGGACGGATGGCTGACGCCGCGTTGCAGGTCGGAATCGTCGTGGCGTACCTGCTGGTCACGCTGGGCGTGGGCGTGGTCGCATACCGCCTGACCGACCGCACCGCGGAGGACTACTTCCTCGCGAGCCGCACGCTCGGGACGGTCGTCCTGCTTTTCACGACGTTCGCGACGCTGCTGTCGGCGTTTACGTTCTTCGGCGGGCCGACCATCGCCTACGGGGCCGGCCCCGAGTGGATCCTCGTGATGGGGCTGATGGACGGCGTCCTCTTCGGGATCCTGTGGTACGTCGTCGGGTACAAGCAGTGGCTGGTCGGCCAGACACACGGGTACGTCACGCTCGGGGAGATGCTCGGCGACCGCTTCGGGTCGCGGACGCTGCGCGTACTCGTCGCTGGGATCAGCCTCTTCTGGCTCGTGCCGTACGTGATGCTCCAGCAGCAGGGTGCCGGGACGGCGCTGGCGGCGCTCACCGAGGGGGCGGTTCCCTACTGGGCCGGCGCCGGCGCGATCACGCTGTTCATGATCGTCTACGTCACCCTCTCGGGGATGCGCGGCGTCGCCTGGACCGACACCCTCCAGGGCGTGTTCATGCTCGGGATGATCTGGGTCGCAGTTGCGTGGGTGCTGGTCGCCGTGGGCGGGCCGGGCGCCGCGACGCGGCAACTGGCCGCCAACGCTCCCGAGCACCTCTCGCTGGGCGGGGGGACCTACTCGCCGGCGTTCGTCCTCTCGACGGCGATCAGCATCGCCTTCGGCGTGACGATGTTCCCGCAGGTCAACCAGCGCTTCTTCGTCGCGAAGTCGACGGACGTGCTCAAGCGCACGTTCACGTTGTGGCCCGTGCTGGTCATCCTGCTCTTCGTGCCGGCGTTCATGCTGGGCGCCTGGGCTGCCGGGTTCGGCCTCGCGCCCAACGCGAACGGGCGGATCCTCCCGCCGCTGCTCGCGGAGTTCACCCCGGCGTGGTTCGCCGCGCTCGTGATCGCCGGCGCGATGGCCGCGATGATGTCCTCCAGCGACTCGATGCTGCTGTCGGGGTCGTCGTACCTCACCCGCGACGTCCACCGGCAACTTGTCACCGGCGTCACCGAACGCTCCGAGGCGCTGGTCGGGCGGATCGGCGTTGTCGCCATCGCGCTCGTCTCGTTCGTCCTCAGCCTCTTCCGTCCGGGCACGCTCGTCCAGATCGGCGACACTGCCTTCGGCGGGTTCGCGCAACTCGCCCTCCCGGTGCTGGTCGCGCTGTACTGGCGCGGAACGACCCGCGACGGGATGCTCGTCGGCGTCGCCGGCAGCCAGGCCTTCTACCTCGCCAGTGTCTTCCTCCCGATGGTCCCCTCCTCGTACGTCCTCCCCGTCGCACCGGGGCTGGGCGGGTGGTCCTCCTCGGTTGTCGGGATGCTCCTCGGACTCGTTCTGACGGTCGGGGTCTCCGCCGTGACGGCTCAGGCGGCCGACGAGGACGCCTCGGTCTACGAGGGGCTGTCGGCTGACTGATAGAGATACGAGCGCATACCTCCGTCTTCAGGCGGAGGTCGAGCGGACA
>CAZUVE010000089.1:0-11981 GCA_964623735.1 uncultured Halobacteriales archaeon
CCAGGACGATACGACGTGCGGTCGATCCGGCATCGACCGACGGCCGTCCGTCTCGTGGTGTTTACCGTGATACGGATCGCTGTGAGTCAGTGCCGGTCTCTCACCACCCCGTGGTGACACCGGTCCACGGTCACACGAAACACTCTCCGAGCCCGCTCACCCGCCGGCCGCCGCGACCGCCTCGGCGATGGCGTCCACGTCGACGTCCGGATCCGAGGTGTCGTATACCGGTCGACGTAAGCCCTGATACTTTCAGCTGGGTACGTCCGGCTGAGAAGTATCAAAAGTTACGTCGACCGGTATAGTCCTCCCTGGCGGCGACCGTCCCTCCGGTGTCGACGACGAAGACTGTCCGCTGTGCCACCTCGATCGAGCCGTACATCTCCTCGAGAACCGCGTCGTACGCGTGGATGACCTCGTGGTTCCAGTCCGAGAGCATCGGGAACGTGAGGCCCTGCTCGCGGATCCAGCTGTTCTGCGAGAACGGGAGGTCGACGCTGAGGCCGTACACCTGGGCGTCGAGACTGTCGAACCGCGCCATGGCGTCGCGGAACGTGCACAGTTCCTCGGTGCAGGCGCTGGTGAACGCCGCCGGGACGAACGCGAGTACGACCGGCCCGTCGCACAGCGCCTCGGAGAGCGTAAACGGTTCGAGGTCGTTGTACGCCCCGCCGCCGGCCTTGGGCACGGTGAACTCCGGTGCCCGCTCGCCTGCCTGAACCATACTGCCACTGTGTCGGCCGGCCGACTTTACCCTTGCCCGAGCCACGCGTCCTCGACGCGGACGCGCCCGCGGGTACCGTCCCACTCGGTTGCGTACTCGAGTTCGATCGGACGGTCCATGTGTGGACCGTCTGTCACGAGCGTCTCGAACTCGCCGCCCTCGCCCAGCAGGTGGACGCCGTACTCGTCGTTGAGTTCCCGGAGGTCAGCGAGCGCGCCGGCGTCGAGTTGCCGACCCAGCCAGGACTCGTCGAGGCCCGCGGCTGCGACCCGGACGAACGTGATCTCGAAGCCGGCGTCGAGCATCTCCTCGGCCAGGCGTCCCGGATCGCGCCTCCACAGCGGGGCGAACAGCTCCGCCCCCAGCCGCCCGCACATCCCCTCGACGCGGTCGGCCTGGTAGGCACTCTCGACGGCGCCGGCGACGACGCCTGTCACCGCCACGTCGAGGTCGGCCAGCGCGGTTTCGAGGGGTTCGAGTTCCTCGTCGCCCTGCTCGCCCGCGTCGGTCGCCTCCGCGGCCCCGAACTCCTCCGGGTGGACGTCAACCAGCGCGATCCCGACGCTCTCGGCCGCCAGGGCGGCCAGGTCCGTCGCAGGCACGTGGTACATGTAGGAGTCGCCCTCGGGGTGGACGGTCACCAGCCGCTCGACGGGGAGTCCACGCTCCAGCGCCCGGTAGAGCGCGAGCGAGGAGTCCTTGCCGCCCGAAAAGAGACTCACCCACGCGTCGTCCATGTCCGCAGTAGCGCCCGCGGCGACAAACGTCTGCCGGTCGCCCTCCCGGCGGTTCCGGCTGTCCCGCTGTCGCCCCAACCTGCGATATAGCGAGTGTGTGTGCGCCTGTGTGCGGTCGAGTCGGAAATGGCTCACAGCCGATCCTATCAGTAGTCACCGAGCACGCCCAGGCGGCGGGCCCGTCGCGTCGTGTAGCGGAACGCAACGTAGCCGGCAGCGAGGTAGCCGGCCGCGGTTCCGGCGAGCACCAGCAGGTCCGCGGGCGGGAACTCCCAGAGCCGGGTCCCGTCTATCATCGCCCGCTGGAGGAGCGCACTCCCCTGGACGAGCGGGAGGAAGCGCGCCCACCAGAGGTCGAAGGCGGGTGCGGAGATCAGGACGATGAACCCGAACTGGAGGAGGTTCAGCCAGTTGCTGACCCGCTTGTAGAGGATGGTGACGCCGCCCACCGCGAACCCGAGACCGAGAACGGAGACGATACTCAGCCCGGCGACAGCCACGACCGTGAGGAGGTTGAGCCGGAGGGATGTCCCGGTAAGCAGGAGCATGACCGCCAGGATGACGAGGGAGGTGAGGAACGTCCGGGCGAGCTTTGCGACGCCTTTCAGCAGGGCAACCGGCGCGAACCCGAAGGGGGTCGTTACGTGCCGTTCCAGCGTCCCCCACTGGACCTCGCTCGCGATGTCGTTCGAGATGGCGGAGTACGCTCCGACCGACAGCGTCCACAGGAAGTACCCGACGATGATGCCCTCGAGCGAGTCGGTCAGTGCCCGGCCGGCGACCATCCGCCCCCCGTAGAACAGCAGCCCGAACAGGAACAGCGCGATGACGACGCCGCCGACCGCGTTGGCCGGGTACCGGACGAAGATCAGCAGTTCGCGGACGAGAACGGCACGCGCGAGGTGCCGGTAGCCCGCGTCCCGCGGCGCCGTGTCGGCCGGTTCCCCGCTCATCCGTCTCTCCTGCCGGCCGTGAGTTCGACGAACACGTCCTCCAGATCGGGTTCGACCGACGTCACCCGGTCCAGCCGCACGCCTCTGCCGTCGAGGTACCGCATCAGTTCGTAGAGCCCGTCGGTGTCCGTTGTCACCTCGAGGTAGGCACCCCGGTCGCGCGGATCGACGGCAGTGACACGAAACCGGTCGCGCAGGATCGACCGGAGGTCCCGGTCGAAGTCGGGACTCGTCAGCCCGACGCTGTGTGTCCCCTCTCCAGCGACGAGGGCGTCGACGGCGTCGTCGGCGACGACCCGTCCGTTCGACATGACGACGACCCGGTCACAGACTGCCTCGACGACGCTCATCTCGTGGCTACTGAGAACGATCGTCAGCCCCTGCTCCGTGGCCAGCCGGCGGAGTTCCTGCTGGAGGGCGCGTCCGCTCTCGACGTCGAGACCCAGCGTCGGCTCGTCGAGGAAGACGACGTCGGCGTCGCCGGCGAGGACGCTCGCGAGCGACACCTTCTGTTTCATCCCCCGCGAGAGGTCCCGCACGGGTTCGTCGGCCTTCCCGAGGAGGCCCAGCCGGTCCAGCAGCCGGTCGTGCCGGTCGGCCACCGAGCCCGGCTCGACGCCGCTGATCGTCGCAAAGTACCTGAGGTTCTCGCGGACGGTGAGCCGCCAGTAGTCGTTGCGGGCGCCCTCGAGCATCGCGTCGGCTTTCGCGTACGCGGCTCGCGGCCGCTGGCTCACGTCGATACCGCCGATGTGGACGTCACCCTCGTCCGGGAGGACCAGCCCGAGTATCGACTTGATGAGCGTCGTCTTGCCCGCGCCGTTCGCGCCGAGCAGTCCCACGATGTTTCCGGCCGCTATCTCGAAGGAGACGTCGTCGACCGCCGTGACCGCGTCGGGTCCGGTTCCGAACTGTTTCGACAACCCCTCCACGGAAACGGCGACGTCCCTGCCGGCGACCGTCGAACCGACGCGCCCGGTGTCGTCCGTCGACGGGTCGGGCACGTCAATCGACGGCGTCGGATCGCTCCCGGCAGCCTGTCGTCCGCTGTCCCCGGTCGTCATCGTCCCCCGTACGGAGTGCACACCGAAAAACCACAGTAACCGACCCTATCGGACCGGCGGCCGCTCCACGTTGTCCGGAACGACAGTCACCGGCACGCTCGCGTTGTCGGCAACGGCAAAGGCCGTATCGCCCTGGGTGAGGCTCTTGACGAAGTCCTTCGAGGCGTGGCCGATCACGACGTGTGTGATGTCCACGTCGGTTGCGAGGTCGACGAGTTCCCTGCCGATGCGGGCGTTTTTTCGCCCGACACTGCGACCCACGTGCTCGACGGAGACAGACGCAGCGACGTCGAGCCGGTCGATGCGGTCCTTGAGCTGATCGCGGTGGTCTCTCACGTCGACGTCGGCAGCTTCGTCGTCGATGAGTCTGACGACCCGGAGGTCCTGGTCCAGACGCTCGCCCAGATGATGTGCCACCCGCAGTACTTGCTCCTGGAGTGCGTCGTCGGCTGCGGCGACGAGAATAGCCATGTGTGTAGTATGGCATGTACTTTATAAACGCTACGGTGCACGGGTCCGGGTCCAGCGTCACGCGAACCGAAAGTGGTCTCCGGGCGGAGCGGAGAGGCGTGGGTATGTCCGAGACCTACGCCGAGGTCGCCGCCGAGGCGGTCGGGTGTGCGGGGTCGTACCTCCGCGAGCGGTTCGCCGCCGGCGACCTCGAGGCGGACTTCCGGGCCGGCGACGTGAAGACGCGGGCAGACCGCGAGGCCGAACGCCGCGTTCTCGAGACAATCGAGGCGGCCTACCCGGACCACGCGATCGCCGCCGAGGAGTCCGGCGAGCGTCCGGGGCGGTCCGACCGCCGATGGGTCGTCGACGCACTCGACGGCACGAACAACTTCGCGGCCGGCGTCCCCACCTTCGGCTCGGCGGCGACACTGCTCGACGACGCGGACCCGCTCGCGACTGCGGTCTGCGTACCGGTCCTGGAGGACCTGTACGTCGCCACCCGCGGCGAGGGTGTGACCTACAACGGGACGCCCCTCGCCGTCGACGGGCCGGACCTGCCCCCCTCCCACGCGACCGTCGCAGTCGTGCTGGGGAAGCCGGTGCTCGAGTCGGACGCCCTGGCGCGGGAGTACGAGGCGCTTGTCGCGGACCTCGAGGCCGCCCACAAGCGGGTCGTCCGGACGTGGGCGCCGGTTGTCTACTGGGGGTTGCTCGCGCGCGGCCGCCTGGGCGGGTTCGTCTCCTTCTACCCGGACGAGCGCGAGCAGGCCGCCGGGACGCTGCTCGCGCGGGAGGCCGGCTGTCCGGAGCGGTCCGAGGGCGCGCTGTCTGTCTTTGCCCGCGACGAGCGGACGCGCGACGCCGTCTGGGACGCGGTGTCGTGACGGCCCGGCTACTGCCGGTGCACCGCGACGTCCAGGCCGCCGTCGGCCGTCGCAGTCAGCATCGTCGGCCGGGAGGCCGGCCGCGCCCCGGTGACGCTGCCGGGGTTCAGTATCCGGACGCCCCCGCGGGTCGTGTCGAGCACCTCGTGTGTGTGTCCGGCGACTGCCACCGGGTCGTCCGTGTCGGCGTGGTCGCGGGCGATTCCGGCGACACGCCCCTCGTAGCCCCTGGACGAGCCGGTGCCGTGTGTGAGGAGGAACTCGACCCCGCCCAGTTCGGCGGACGCGACCGCCGGCAGACCGAGCTGTGGATCCATGTTCCCCGAGACTGCGGTCAGCGCCGGCGCGAGGTCTCTCAGGTCCGCGAGCGCGCCCCCGGAGTCGAAATCGCCCGCGTGGAGAACGTGGTCGGCCGCCCGGATCCGTTCGCGGAACGGCTCCGGAATCCGCTGTGCGCGCGAGGGGATGTGCGAGTCGGCGACGATGGCAACCTCCATGTGGTGTCTCTCGTAGCGGCCGCTGATAGTGATTGCTGTCACTGTGTCCCGGTCCGACCGCACACCGTCGTGCGGTGGATCCGGCACTGACTTACAGCACTCACGATGAGACATCCCTGGCCCCGGCAACGCCGCGTCGCCCGAGCGGCATATCCGTACGTTGATGGACCCCCCGGTCGAACGCCGCCCATGGACGAGACGGACGTGGTCACCTGCGTTCTCCGGCACGGGGGGGCAGTGTTGTTGCTTCGCCGGAGCGAGGACGTCGGTTCCTACGCGGGCAGGTGGGGTGCCGTCGCGGGACACGCCGAGGGCGACCCCGACGCCGCAGCGCGGGCGGAGATCCGCGAGGAGGCCCGCCTCGATCCCGCGGCGGTGACGCCCGTCCGTCGCGGCGATCCGTTCGCGGTGACCGACGAGGACCTCGGTACGCGGTGGGTCGTCCACCCGTACCTGTTCGACTGCCCCGGGCGGGCTGTCGAGACGAACTGGGAAACCGCCGAACACGTCTGGGTCGCACCCACCGCACTCCTCCACCGCGAGACGGTGCCGGAGCTGTGGACCTCCTACGACCGGGTCCGCCCGGACGTGGCGACCGTCGCCGGGGACCGCGAGCACGGGTCGGCGTACCTCTCCGTGCGCGCCCTGGAGGTACTCCGGGACGAGGCGGGGATCCGCGCACACGCTGCCGCGACGAGCGACCGGGACGGCGCGACGGGCCTCGTAGCGCGGACCGGCGACGGCTGGGAGGCACTCGCGGAGATTGCGGCGGAACTCCGGGAGGCGCGTCCGTCGATGCCTGCCGTCGCCAACCGCGTCAACCGCGTCATGGCCGCAGCCAGTGACTCCCGGACCGCCCGGGCCGTCGAGCACGCCGCCGCGACGGGCGTCGGGGAGGCACTCGACGCCGACGAGCGCGCAGCGGTCCACGCCGCCAGACGCGTTGCGGACGCCCGTGTCGCCACGCTCTCGCGGTCGGGCACCGTCCGCGAGGCGCTCTCGCTCGCCGAGCCCGAGGCCGTCCTCGTCGCCGAGTCGCGGCCGGGCCGCGAGGGGGTCGACGTCGCGGCGACTCTCGCCGAAGACACTGGGGCGGATGTCACCCTCGCGACCGACGCCGCGCTCGCCCACGCAGTCGGCGAGTGGGGCGCAGACGCAGTGCTCGTCGGGGCCGACGCGGTCCGTCCGGACGGCTCCGTGGTCAACAAGGCCGGCACCCGGGCTGCCGCACTCGCCGGGACGTACGAGGGTGTCGAGGTGCTCGCCGTCGCTGCGAGCGACAAGGTCGCGCCCGACAGGAGAACGGACCTGGAGCACCGCGGTCCCGCGGAGGTCTACGACGGCGACGCGGACGTGACAGTGTACAACCCCACGTTCGACGTGACGCCGGCCGACTGCCTCGACGCCGTCGTCACCGAACACGGCGCCCTCGACCGGGATGGCGTCGCCGCGCTCGCCGCCGACCACCGTTCGCGTGGGGAATGGCCAGCGGAGTGACGCGCTGCCGCGGGCGGACGACCGTCGGTGGCCCCAGCGGTACAGAGTCGCAATACTCACTACGGGTCGTCTGGGCCTGGTTCGTCCCGGCCGCCGTACGGGAAGTGTACCTTCGAGGCCGTGTTCCCGGGCGGCGTCACAGCGACGGCCGTTCCTCCGGCGGGACGACGTCGAGGACAGTAAAATCCTGCTCGCGGCCGCTCCGGTCGAAGGCCGCCAGCGCCTCCTCGTTCCACGGCGGGACGGCGACGAACACCACCTCGTGGAGGTCGTCCCGCGTCGAGAGCCGGAGGTCGCCCCGTGGGTGCGAGACGAACAGCCCCTGGGTCTGGCCGACGGGCGTCCCGAGGTCGACCCCGAACACCGCGCTGACGGACCCGCCCGACTCTGGCATGTAGAAGTGCGTGAACACGGGCGTCCCGTCGTCGAGGTCGGCCCCGGGGAGGTCGCCCGCCCGGGTGACCGCCAGCGGGATGGTCGTCGTCTCGGGGTCGCGGTCGCCCGCGAGCCGCAACAGGGACTGAACGAGACCCCGGGTGACGTAGAGCACACACTGCCTACGGGCGCGGTTCACTTATACGGATTGCCGGACGTCAGTGCCGGATCGCACTCGCGACGGGGTGTGGTCGGACCGGTACACAGTCGGGGCGATCCGTACGGGTACGCGACCCGGCGCGGTCAGACCACCCGGGAGCGGGTCACACCGGCAGGAAGGTCCTGAGGTTCTTCAGGTAGAGACCGGGCGTCCGACCGCGGGCACCCGAGACGGCGTCCCGGAGGGCACGGGTCGCGTCCCCGTGGACGCCGGCGCCGTGGCCGACCAGGATCCGATCGGGCTCGACGCGGGCGAGTTTCCGCGGCGGCGTCAGCCGGAGCGCCGGGTGGACGCCGAGGCGCTCGCCGCTCGCGAGGAAGTACTCGGTCGTCCCGACGGCCTCCGGGACGACGAGTACGCCCCGCGACTCGTCGTAGAGAGCGACCTCCGTCCAGGCGAAGTTGTCGACGACCGTCTGTGTCCTGTATCCCGTGTCGGCGAGTTCGCCCTGGAACCGCTCGACGGGCGCGTCGACGTCCCCGGCGATGTCGCTCAACGGCGCCGGCACGTGGACGGCGACGTCGTGGCGCCTCGCGATCGTGCCGGCGTCGCGCTTGTGTCTGTCGAGCAGGACGACCACGCCGGCAACGTCGCCCAACTCCGCGAAGAGGGTGTCGACACCCGCAGCGTCGACGGGATCGATCACCCACACGTCGCCGTCGACGGCAAGGGCGTGGCTCGCGCGCTGCATCGCCTCCTCCGGGTAGGGGATCCAGCCGACGCCCCCGTCGGTCGCTCCCCCGCCGTCGGACTCGAACCGGTCGATCTCCTCCCAGTCGGTCGCCGGTCCGGAGCCTTTCAGTGTCATGGACGCCGGTACGCGCCGGGCGGACAAAAACGCTCACCCAAACGGCGCGGGCCCGTCGCTGCCCGGGCGCCCGCGGCGTGGTCGACCGGTCGGACCCGAGACTCTTTTACCCGGGCGTACGAACCGGCGCCCATGCTTTCCGGGCCACAGTGGCTCGCGCTGGAAGTCAAGTACCTCGACCGCGCCCGCTCGTTCTACGAGGCGTTTCTCGACCTCGACGTCCGCCACGAGTCCGGCTCCGAGGCGGCACTCGCGGTCGGCGGGACGGACCTGATCCTCCGGACGCCCGACACCGTCCCCCGCGGCGGTCTGCACACCCACTACGCGATGTCCGTTCCTGCGGCCGAGTACGACGACTGGTACGACCGCCTCGAGGAGCGGTTCGACCTCGTCGAACACCGCTTTGGCACGGCGCGCTCGCTGTACTTCTACGACACGGAGGGCAACTGCGTCGAACTCGGCGAGCGGGCCGACGCCGGCGCCTCCGGCGTCTCGGGTCTGTTCGAGGTCGTCCTCGAGGTCGAGGAACTGTCCCCGGCCGTCGAGTTCTACCGCCACCTCGGGTTCGAGGTGGTCGACCGCGGCGACGACCGCAAGCGGGTGCGCCTGAGTTGCAACGCGTTCGACATCGAACTCTGGGCACCACACCTCGGGCTGGCCGACGCGCGCGGCGGCGTCCACGTCGACCTCGGAATCGGCGCCGACGACCCCGCCGGGATCGCCGAGGCCGTCGCCGGGGACGCACTCGCCGTGACTGACGCCGACGGCGGCGTCCGCGTGCGCGATCCCGACGGCCACTACATCTCGCTTGTCGACCCGTCGTGACTCCCGGCGCGTCCGCGGACGGAAAACGGCGACAATCCCCGTCACCTCCGGTGCTGTCTGACCGTGACTGCCGTCCCCGTGTACCGGATCGACCGCACGACAGCGTGCGGGTCGGACCGGCACACGGTTACAGTAATCCGTATCAGAGCACGCACCGTGACCCGCGACACAACTCCCTGCTGCTCGCACACGGATCACTGTGGCACCCGATCCCGGGGGATCGAACGCGGAGGTGTAGCCTCCAGCACGAACCTGCCCTCCGCGCCCGAACCGGCGATTGTCCCGCCGGTACCGAGTTCGCCACGGGTACGCGTAGACGGACGACCGGGCAGTGAAGGCTATCTTTTTTATCCGTTCGGCTTGGAATCCAGACTGTCCGCATGATCTCCCTCCTTAGATCGGTGCAGGAGATCGATTTCTCCCGGCGGAATCGGCTCGTGCTCTACTATTTTTTCGGTCTCGGTGTCGTCGCCCTCGTGTACTCGGTCGCGTACAATCTCGCACTGGCACAGCTGGAGGGAGTGAACCAGTCGATATTCGCCTCGTTCGAGTTCGTCGTCCAGACGATGACGACGACAGGTTACGGCCAGGACTCTGGCCTCTGGAGCCACCCGCTGATGTTCCTGCTCGTCTCACTGACCCAGATATCGGGGATCGCAATCGGCTTTTTTACACTCCGGCTGATCATCATTCCGCTGTTCACCGGTGCCGAAGTCAACCTCGACAACCGCCTCACTCCGAAACAGGACCACGTCATCATCTGTGAGTACAGCCGGGACTCCGCGGTTCTTCTCGACGAACTCAGGGAACTCGACATCGACTACGTGCTGATCTCCTCCTCGGAGGAGAATGCCAGAGAACTCTCTGACGACGGCTATTCCGCCATTCACGGCTCCCCACAGGACGCAGACGCGTTCGAGCGGGCGAGCATCGGGACCGCGAGGGCAGTCATCACTGACGCGGGCGACGCAAACGTAAACACAATCCTGACGGTGCGGTCGTTGCGCCCGGATATCGAGGTGATCGCACTCACCGACGACAGCGACTTCCGCGACGTGCTGTTGGAAACCGGTGCCGACAGCGTTCTCTCGCCACACGGGGTGCTCGGACACCGGCTCGCGGAGAGAGCGGTCACCTCCGTCAGTTCAGAGGTGACCGACACGGTCGATCTGGGATCCAATCTCGAGGTGACCGAGATTCCAGTCCATCACGAGAGCCGGCTCATCGGGACCCGTATTCGGGACTCGGAGATCAGAGAGCGAACGGGGGCGAACATCATCGGTGCGTGGATCGACGGCGAGCTACAGTTGCCGCCGGATCCGGACGCGGTGATCCGTCCCAACACTGTCCTGCTGGTATCAGGGGGGCACGACGCGCTGGAAGCGATGAGCGATTTCGTTCGGCCGACGCGGACAGTCCGGCAGCACGAGCGGATCATCCTCGCGGGGATGGGTGAGGTCGGACAGGCCGCACACGCCGTCGTCACGGAGGCCGGAGTCGACACCGTGACGATCGATATCGACGACCACGAGGGGGTGGACATCGTCGCCGACGCCGGGTCGAAGGACGTTCTGCGAGAGGCCAGAATCGAGGACGCCGAGGCGATTATCGTCGGTCTCCCCGACGATTCGGCGGGCCTACTGACGACGGTACTGGCACGGTCGTTAGACCCGAGCATCGAGGTGTTGACACGGGTGAGTGACGCCGACGCCACCAGGAAAGCCCTGAGTGCGGGAGCCGACTACGTCCTGTCGGTTCCCCGCGTGAGTGCCAGGATGATCGCCAAGGAACTCCGCGGCGAGGACGTTCTGGCACCGGCGAGTCAGGTCCGGTTCGTCCGCGTCTCCGCGAGTCCGTTCGCGGGATCGACACTCGCGGAATCGGGCGTCTACGAGAGAACGGGCTGTCGCGTGATCGCTGTCGAGGACGAATCCGGCAAGTCCCGCAATCCCGATCCGAACCGGGAGTTTACCGGTGACGAGCAGATGACGATCGTCGGCAATGACGAGGCGGTTCGGCAGTTCCTCAAGCGATTCGATGTTTCACCGACAGCAGAGGACGAGCAATCGAAGGTATCTTCGGGAGATATATCCGGCTAACAGTGACTGCTGTGACTGTGTCCCGGCACGACCGCGCGACTGCGTGCGGTCGATCCGGAACTGACTCACAGCAGCCACTGTGACACTGTCGGCTACAAGCGCATGAAAAGCGTCGACACCCCGGGCGGGGAACATCACCACGTAGCTATCGCCGACAGTATGACCCTGTCGCGTCCGGCGCGGGAGAGGGGTTTCTCCCACTGCCGGCTGTGCGTCCGTTGAGGGGTTCCGACCCGCCGTGGGATCGGATACTGCCCCGGTATAGCCGGCAGTACCAGTACCCGAACTCGGAAATAGCAGGGGCCACAACGACAGTGTATGCCCTTGAGCAGCGAGTCGACGATACTCGTGCCGGTCGACGTCTCAGGCGGCAGTCAGCCGGCCCAGCCACTCATCAGTCTCTGCCGCTCGGTCGATGTCGTTGTTCTCGGCTACTATCCGGTTCCGGATCAGGTCGCGCCCGCACAACTTAGGCAGGACCACGGATCCGACGCAAAAGCAGCACTGGCGGCGGTTGCCGACGAGTTCCGTGCAAGTGGCATCGACGTAACGGACGTTCTCGTGTTCACACACGACCGGGAAGATACCATCGACCGCGTCGCAAACGAATACGGCTGTGACGCCGTCCTGACGTTGGGTAAGAGCGAGCAGATCGAGCGAGTCCTCGTCCCGGTGCGCAGTGATACGAACCTCGAACGGATTGTGTCGCTTCTTGCAGATGTCGTGCGGATGAGCGACATGTCGATCACGTTCTTTCACTCCGTCGTCGAGGATAGTGATCCGAGTCAGGGCGAATCACTGGTTCGCGGCGCCGTAGACCGTCTCGACGAGGCTGGAATCGACCG
>CAZUVE010000090.1:0-11834 GCA_964623735.1 uncultured Halobacteriales archaeon
TCACCCAGATCCCGATCCTGACGATGCCCGGCGACGACGACACCCACCCGATCCCCGACCTGACGGGGTACATCACCGAGGGGCAGATCTACGTCGACCGCGACCTCAACAGCCAGGGTATCGAGCCGCCGATCTACGTTCTCCCGTCGCTGTCGCGGCTGATGGACGAGGGGGTCGGCGAGGGGCTGACCCGCGAGGACCACGGCGACGTCTCCGACCAGATGTACGCCGCCTACGCCGAGGGCGAGGACCTGCGCGACCTGGTGAACATCGTCGGCCGCGAGGCCCTCTCCGAGCGGGACAACAAGTACCTCGATTTCGCGGACCGCTTCGAGCAGGAGTTCATCCAGCAGGGCTACGACACCGACCGCACCATCGACGAGACGCTGGACACCGGCTGGGATCTGCTCTCGATGCTCCCCCCGGCGGAACTCAACCGCGTCGACGAGGAGTTCATCGAGACGTACTACGTCGAGGAAGCGGAGGCTGTCACGGCCGACGACTGACGGTGAGTGTCGTGACTCCGTACCGCCGGTGACCGGCCTGGAACCGACCCCGGCAGCCCGCTGTCCTGTACCGATGGACGTGACAGTCGATACCGTTCCAGTCGCCCCGGCGACGTCTTCCGGGTCACTCTTCTCCCGGGACACGTTTACCTGTCAGCGCTCCGTTCACCCGGTATGACCGACCGCCGCGGGCTGCTGGGCGGCCTCTGCCTGCTCCTCGGCGCCGCCCCGCTCGTCGTCGTCTACGGCACCCACCCGCTCGGGTACCTCGGACTCGCGCTCGTCGCGTTCGGACTCGCAGTGAGTTACGGCGCATACAACGTAGAGTAGACGGGCGCGTGTCGACCCGAACACGGGCAGAGTTCGGCTACCGGAGCGGTGCTGTCCCGTCACCGTCCGGATGATACCACATCATTTTGGCACTCCTTTTATTCCAAAGCCCCTTCACCTCTATCTGTACCATGTCACAGTTACCGGCAGTGGTGCTCCAGCAAGTATCGGACGGCGACATGTTCAGACACGTGCTGAACGACGCCACGTTGGGTAGTTCGATCTACATAAACATCGCGGTGGCCGGGTTGACGCTGTTGTTCTTCATGTACCTCGGCCGGAACGTGTCGGATCCCCGGGGGCAGTTGATCGTGGTGTCGGCGATGACCGTCTCGGCGGTGTCGATCGTCAGTTACACGGGGTTGGCCTCGGGCCTGACGATTAGCATCCTCGAGATGCCGGCCGGGCACGGAATGGCCGGCGAGACGACGACGCTCGCACACAGCGGCGAGACCGTCGAGGGGACTATCAGCCTCTGGGGTCGGTACCTCACGTGGGCGTTCTCGACACCGTTCATCCTGTTGGCGCTGGGCCTGATCGCAGGATCGAATCTCACGAAAATCTTCACAGCAATCGTGTTCGACGTCGGGATCATGATCACCGGGCTGGCGGCGGCGCTGACGACCTCCGCCCACCTGATGCGGTGGTTCTGGTACGTCATCAGTTGCACGTTCTTCCTGGTGGTCGTGTACATCCTGCTCGTCGAGTGGCCCGAAGACGCGAAGGCGGCCGGGACCGTGGACATCTTCAACACGCTGAAGCTGTTGACCGTCGTGCTCTGGTTCGGCTACACGATCTGGTGGGCCGTCGGCAACGAGGGCCTGGCACTGGTCAGCTCCGGCGGGATCACCTCCTGGGGCTACAGCGCCTTCGACCTCGTCGCCAAGTACGCGTTCTCGTTCCTCGTCATCAACTACGTCGTCAACAACGTCGAAAGGGTCAGCGGTGGAGCCGATTACGGCGCCACCTCTGACGCCATCCCTGCCGACGACTGACGGACTGCCGTAGCCGCTTTCTCCGATCACCCGCGTCGGGTGATCGTTCTTCCGAACAACCACAGCGGGCCGTGTGTCGGGACAGCCGGAGACGTCTCTCGCACGGACTGGTGTGCCCGAGTCCCGGTCCGATTGCACGACGGTGTGCGGTCGATCCGGACGTGCCTCCCAGCACTCTGCGTCGGCTCCCGACGACAGCCCCACGTCGACGCGTGCCGCCGGGTTTTTTCCCGTCGCACCCGGAGACAGAGCAGCGCGATGTTCGAGATACGGACGACCGACCCGGCGTGGTTGAGAGGAACTGACGGCACCGGCGTGGGTGCGTCACCGGTCGGCCCGCTCGTCGCCGTACTGGCGATCCACCGCCCCACCTACCGGGCTGTCCAGCGGCCGGAGGACCCCTGAGCCATGGCCGAGAACAACACGCTCTACCGCGCGCTGTTCGCCGTCTTCAGCATCTTCGCGATCAGTGCGGTCGCCATGGGTGGTTTCGGTCTGTACGTCGTCCTGACTGGCGGGACCACCGACGGGCAGGCGGAGGGAGACGTTCTCGGGGGATTCGCCTGCGAGGAGTTCGACGGCGACCTCGAAGTCGCCCACGAGCCAGACTACGAGGTCGAACGCACCGTGTTGAGCGGGACCGAGGTCGAGTCCTTCGAGGCGGAGGCGGTCGGCGACGGCTACCGGTTCAACGTGACGGTGACCGGCGAGTTACTCGACGCCTCCGCGCGTCGGGCCGACGGGCGGGAACTCCCGGTCGAACAGGACGGGACCGGGGTGGTGATCGAGACCAACACGTCGACTCCGTTCCGCCTCTGGGTCGACAACATCGCCGAAGAGTCGACTGTCACGCGGACGCAACTCGACATCTGTCCGCCAGTGTGATACCGTCGGTTGCGTGCCACTGACCGATTCCGGCACTCTGTGGGTGTCGAGTGGCTCCGCGACGTTACAGCCGACAGTGCGATCCGGCGGCCGCCGCTGCGGCGCGTCCCCGACTCGTACACCCCGGACACGGACGTCGGTAGGATCGCTACGGAGAGCCGAGACTGCCGGAATTGTACGTATTCTTATGTACCGGAAGAACCCTATGTGTCCAGCCCGTGGCAACGGTACCACAGGCGTCCGGAAATGACCTCGGGCAACGACGACGTTACCGACCGGATTCTCGAGGGCACTGCCTACGACCAGGCAACGGCTACTGTTCGCCGGACGTTCCCGCTCCGCATCGCGGGCAAGATATACGTCGCAATCGGGATACTGGCGGTGTCGGGACTGCTCGCCCCCGCACTGTACCTCAGCCGAGACCGCATACGGACCTTCGGGGCGACGGAGACACTGTCCGGGACGTTCAGCCTGACGATGGTGACGCTCGCGCTCCTGGGCGTGGCCGTGACCTTCGGTGCGGGGCTGTTGCTCGTCCGTCAGCTCTACGCCGTCCACCAGCGCGCGCTGAGCGAACCCGAGGCACGACGGCTGGTCCGGACCGAGGACGTTCTGATGTGGTTCGTCGCCCAGGGTGGGGCGTTCGTGCTGATTCCGGTCGGACTGGCGGTGACCGGCTTCCTCTCGGCCAGCACCGTCGAGACGCTCTACCGATACGGCGTCACGGTCTACCAGCCCAGTCGGACTGTCGGGGTAGACGCCCGTCTCGTCTCTGCGCTCGGCGTGGGTCTCGCAGCCGTTCTGTACGGCCTGTACCGCGTGTTCCGGGAGTGAGACGCTACGGGAGCGAGTGACGTGGCCCTCCCGGGAGCGCACGACGGGATCCGGGTACGCTCCGTTCGGCCGCCGGCTCCGACTGTGGCCGGAACGGTCGTCCCCACGGGACCGCGGGTCTCTCCTGCAGTCGGGGGCTGTCGACACTGTCCCTGACGTCTGCCAGGCTCGATCTTTTTTATGTGTCGGGTCCGTACGTACCGGCGTTACACTGACAACACCGGGGACAGCACGTCGGTGTCGATTCCAGAGATGTTCGAAATCGAAACGTCCGACCCGGCCCGACTGCGGCGGATCGTCACTGCCGGGACAGGCGGAGTACTGGGCGGGCTCGCCCTCGTTGCGTTCAATCTCGTCGGTCCGCTGGTCTCCGGCGGGGGGTACGGAACGACGAACCTGGTGTTCGGGGCGTTCGGCGTCTTCGCCGTCGTGCTGGCGACACACCCGACGTACCAGGCTGCTCGCGAACTGGACGAGTCCTGACCGCTCCCGCCGGTCACACCGTGGCGGCAGTGCCCAATATATTAGCACCGTCGTTTAAGTAACGTGCCAGTCTCTGTTATCCTGGCATGGAACAGATACGAGACGGTCGATTGAACGTACTGATTCATCCAAGCGCCACCCACGAGGACATTCCGGTGGACGGCCTCCCGGACCTCCCGAGCGTAGCGAACACCGACCCGTTCGTCCCACAGGGGATGGACAGGCCACAGATCTACGCGGGGGACGTGGTCGTCGGCGTCTACGACGAGGAGATCCAGTTCGCCGAACTGATCTACGACAAGATCGACGGGGGAGTTCTCGTCGTTCCGCTGGACAACGGTGGACTCGAGTCCACCCCCGACGGAGAGTTCAGTTCGCGCTTCTACAAGGCCGACGAGATACACATCTACGAGGGCGTCGCCGACGAGGAGGCCGACTGGGACACGGAGTTCGACGAGTCCGCACTGGAGCGCCCCGAACAGGGCCGGCCGCGGTAGCTCCCCTCTTCGCGCCGTCGGGAGTGTTCTGTGGGACCGGTCGCAACCTGACCCGACCGGGGCGGCGCGACGACCCTCTCCAGTCCGCAGTACTGACCGCTGGACGTCAGTGCCGGATCGACCGCGGGGTCGTACGGTCGTGCTGGGAACCAGTTACGGCAATCCCCGCGAGATCGATCCGGTAACGAACTACAGCCGATCCTATCAGAGACCGAACACGTCGAGCAACGACTCACTCCGGCGCTCGACACCCTCGAAGGAGACGAGGGTGTTGTTCAGATCGGTGAACAACCGCGTGAAGTTGCGCTGCGACTCGCCGTCGAGTTCCTCGGCCAGGTCAGCACGGTTCTCCTGCAGGTACAGCGCCGGTTCGTGGCGGTCGAACTCGCCGCCGTTGACGCCGTGTGTCCTGAAGTAGGACCGCAACCGTGCGACGATAGGTCCGCTGGTGTCGAGGTCCGCCGGGGAGACGCGGTCCGGGACGCCGTCGGTGTTGCCCAGCTCGACGGCGTAGGTCTGGTTGACGACCTCCAGGTAGAACGACTCCGAGAGGACGTCCTCGATAGTGCTCTCGCCGCCACCAGTGTACCCCGGCACGGTCTCGAGGCGGACGTCCTCGGAGTACGAGGACGGTTCCTCGGTCAACAGCGCGGCGACGTTGAGCGAGTCCCCGCCGAAAAGCGAGACGAAGCTGTCGATGTTCTCCCCGTCTATGATGGGGATGACAGTCCACCGATCGTCGAGGCCCTGCTCTCCGGCGTCGCGGAGCATCTTCGAGAGCACGTAGAGGTAGACGTGGTCGGCTTTCTCCTCGACGAGCAGCGTCTGTGGACGGACCAACAGCGTGTCCATCAGGTCGAGTTCGAACACGTTCCGGAGCGGGAACTGTGTGTAGCCGTCGGCCAGGGAGACGTCGGTGAAGACGTTCTCGTCGCCGACCGGTTCGGCCCGCACCATCTTCGTCCGGTTGAGGTTCTCCGCGTCGATCATGAACGGCGAGTGGGTCGTGTAGACGAGCGGGTAGTCGGGGGCCAGTTCGGTCTTGAGAAAGTCGAGAAAGTCATGTTTGGCACGGGCGTGCAGGTTGAGACCGGGTTCGTCGAGCAACACGACCACGTTCTCGGCCTGTCCCCGGAGCGCGGAGAGCTGGCAGAACGTCGAGAAGAACCGACGGAACCCCTGCGAGCGCTGTTCGAACCCGACCGTGACGTCCTGCGTCCGGTTCTCGACGCGGACATCCAGCAACTGTTCGTCCCCCTCGCCTGCCGACTGGATGCGGATGCGGATGTCGCCGCTCTGCCCCCAGTAGCCGATCGCCTCCTCGCTGACCGTCGCCGAGGCCGTCTCGAGTTCGGTGAGCCGCCGGCGCCAGTCCTCGACGTCCTGTAGATCCTCCAGGTCCAGCCCCGCGACGTCGAGCAACGACAGAAACGCCGGGTCACCGGGTTCGAGGTCGCCGGTCTCCCGCCGCTCGACGAGGTCAGCGATCCGGATCGTCCCGTTCATGACCGAGGATTCGCCGATGTACCGGAACGCCGGGAGCCGGTCGTGGATCGTCGCTCCGACGTCGTTCGCGACGACACCCTCCGGGTCCCCGCCGAGGTGGGCGGCCAGGTCCGCGTACGGCCCGTCCCGGTCGTCCGCGTCGTAATCGGACAGCTCTGACAGCGCGTCGACCCCCGACACCTGGGACGCCAGACTGTCGGGCAGGTCGTACTCTTCCCGGAGGTGGTCGCGACAGAACCCCTCCTCGAAGTCGAAGTCCCAGTGCGTCTCGTTCTCGTAGTTCCGGGTGACCGTCACCGACTGTCCGGCCAGAACGTCGCCGTGCGCGTCCTCGACCGCCTCGACGTCCGCGGGGTCGAGGCTGAGGCGGGCGCTCGCGACGACGTCGGGGTCTTCCTCGTGTCTGTCCGTGTACTCCGTCCACTCGCCGCGCGGGTAGTCGTCGTAGGGCGCGTATCCGTCGCCGCCGTAGGCCGGATTGAGTGTCTGGACCGCCTCCATGAAGGCCGTCTTGCCGGACTCGTTTCGACCGATGAGACAGACCAGGTCGTCGATTGACACCCATCCCGAGTTCTCGATACACCGGTAATTCTGTACGCGGAGTGCGTCGAGTTGCATCGAGCACACGTACGACCCCCAACACATAAAAGGTGATACCGGAATCGTGGGGTAGACACAGCTCACGGCCGGACGAGGTGGGTCGGCGTCCCGTCGGGACGGTGGCAGGTCACACAAATCCGTATCATAGTGATTGCTGTAACTGGTTGTCAGTACAACCGCACACAGTCGTGCGGTGGATCCGGCACTGACTTACAGCGATCACCATCAGACCCGCTCGCGACGGTCGGCAACCCAGACGACACCCGACCCCACCAGGATCCAGAACACCCCGATGACCACGAAGAGGGTGTTCTGGGTTCCCGTCCCGATTCCGACGGCGGCGACGCCGACGAACAGGGCAGACGCGAGGAGAATCTGGTAGAACCGCCCGAGTCGCGCAAACCACGTGACGTACCTCTCCATGCAGGCCGGGATACGGCGCCGGGCGCCTATTAGTTTCGGCTGCTCGCGGCCCCGGAGGCGCGCCAACTCGGGGGAACGGCGCTCAGTCGTGGGGGTGGAACCGTTTCATGGCTGTCCGGACGGCGCTTGTGTCGCCGAGGAACGTGACGTGGTCGCCGTACTCGATGACGTCGTCGGGTTCGGGGACGTGCGCGTCGGCGTTCTGTCCCACTTCGGCGATGAGACACCCGCCGGGGATCTCCTCGTTGACTTCCCGGACCGACTTCCCGGCCAGGTGCTCGGCGGTGACCTCGATCTCCTGGATGTCGTGGCCATCCCCGGAGTCGTGCATCCAGTGGGCCAGTTCCGGGCGCTCGATCTCGTTGTCGATGGCGAACGCCGTCGCCATCGGGGCGTCGATCGCCGCGACCGACTGTGACTCGAAGGCCTCTACGTTCCCCGGATTGTTGACCCGGGCGTAGACATCCTCGACGTCGAACTTCGTCCGGGCGATCTGGCAGATCAGGAGGTTGTTGTCGTCGCTGTTGGTTGCGGCGACGACGATCTTCGCCTCCTCGATCCCTGCTTCCTGGAGGACGCCCGCCTCCGTGCCGTCGCCGCTGTGGACGGTGAACCCTGCCTCGCGCGCGTTCTGTCTCTGTTTTTCGTCGTCCTCGACGATCACGACGAACTCGCCTCTCCGTTCCAGTCGCTGTGCCAGGGCCATGCCGACACGGCCCCCGCCGACGATTATCGTGCGCATTGGTGTTACTCCGAGAATCTTGCCGATCTGTCGTGCCAGTCCGGCCTCGATCGCGTCGGTCGCGAAGATGATGATGAACACTGTCCCGAGCAGCGTCTGTCCCGCCTCGATGTTGCCGGCCAGTTCCAGTTCGATTGCAAACAGCGTTGCGACGCTCGCGGGGATGATGCCCCGCGGACCCATCGCCGCCAGGAACAGCCGTTCCGAGCGGGTGAACCGCTCGACGCCGACGGTTGCGATCCACGCAACCGCCGGTCTGATAATCAGTATGACGGCGATCACGAGCAAGAGGCCGCCGACGCCGAGGCCGAGAATGGCCCCGATGTCGATGAGTGCCGCAAGGGAGATGAACACGAACCCGAGGGCGATCAGCGTCGCGTCCCGGCCGAACTCCTCCATTGTCTCCCGGTGTGGGAGGTCGAGGTTGCCGAGCGCGACGCCGGCCGTCGCTGCGGCGGCGATGCCGGCCTCGGCGGCGACGGTCTCCGCGACCGTGAACGAGCCGATCGCGGCGCTCAACAGCAGAAACCGGGCAGCCTGGGGTGCCTCCTCCGGCGTGACCTCGTAGCGCAACAGGAGATAGATCAGGACCGTCGCGAGCAGGCCGGCGGCGACGCCGACACCGAACCGCTCCAGAAAGGAGAAGACCGTCGCGGAAACGCCCAGATCGTCGAGCAACAGCGTCTCGAAGATGACGACGGCCGCGATTGCGGCGGTAACGTCGTTGACGATCCCCTCCGTCTCGAGAGCGGCGGCGACGTGTTCCCTGACGCGGACGACATCGAGAATTGGCGTGATGACCGTCGGTCCCGTCGCAACCAGCAGTGCGCCCACGAGGAGGGCCAGTTCCCACTCGACCCCCTCCAGGAACCTGACCGCGACAGCCGTCCCGAACAGCGTCACGACCGCGCCAACAGTCACCAGTCGCAGGGCCGCCGTCTCCGCCTCGCGGATCCGCTCGAACCGGAGGGCGAAGGCCCCGTCGAAGACGATGATCGCAACGCTGAGTCCGACAATCGTCTCGAGACCCCCGCCGAACGTCTCCAGGGTGACCAACCCGATCCCTATGGGACCGAGGAGTACCCCGATCCCGAGGAAGAACACGACACTCGGCACCCGGATACGCTGTGCGAGCAACTGCACGCCCAGCCCGGAGACGAGGATTATTGCGACGACCTGTAACAGACTGCCCGCCACATCTGTCGAACTGTTTGACTGGACTTAAATCACTCTGTCGGTTCGACATCGCACACGGTTCCGGTGTCGGTGCCAACTCTAAAGACGTCGCTCCCCGCAGGTGTGGACATGACGTCCCGCTTGGACGAGATCGACAGGGAGATAGTCCACGCCCTGATGGCCGACGCGCGGAACACCACGGCAACGACGATCGCCGAGGGGTTGAACGTCTCCGACGGGACCGTCCGCAACCGGATCGACCGCCTCGAGGAGGAGGGAGTCATCCAGGGGTACACTACGACGGTCGATTTCGAGCGCGCGGGCGGGCGACTGACGTCTGTGTACATGTGTACAGTTCCGGCAGCCGAACGGGAACGGCTCGCGCTGGCGGCCGAGTCGATCCCCGGCGTGATCAACGTCCGGGTGCTGATGGCCGGCCGCCGGGACCTCCAGGTGGTCGCCGTCGGCGAGGACACCGAAGACCTCCGGGATATCGCCCGGTCGCTGTCGGAGCTCGACATCCAGATCGAGGACGAGGAACTCGTCCAGACCGAGATCCGGAGCCCCTACGCGCCCTTCGCCCACGACGAGAGCCACCACCGGCCCGAACCCACAGACGTCGTGACGCTCCCCGACGGCCACGACGTCGTCGAGGTCGCCGTCGCGGAGGACGCCCCTATCGTCGGGGAATCCTTCGAAACTGCCCGGGTCGACAGAACGCTCGCCGAGGACGTGGTCGTCGTCTCGGTCGAACGGGACGGGGAGATCCTCCATCCGACCGACGTCACCGTGGTCGAACCCGACGACGTCGTGACGCTGCTCCCCCGCGAGGGGTCCAAGCAGGAGGTTCTGGCCGCCTTTCTCGGCGACGACGACCGGAGGTAGCGCGCCCGACTTCTAAGATCGTAATATCGAACCCAGAAAATTTTGATCAGAAAAATATCTGGCCCGCATATTTTTGCCGAAGAGAATATACCCGTGCAGACCCAAACCACGAGTAATGTCAGACGGAACTCTCGAACGGAGTCTGGGCCTCTACCCGACGTTGATGATCAGTATCGGAGCGATGATCGGGAGTGGAATCTTCGTGCTTCCGGCCATCGGGTTCCTCGAAGCGGGGCCCAGTGTCGTGATCGCGTATCTCCTGGCCGCGCTCGTGGTCCTGCCCGCAGCCCTCTCGAAGGCCGAACTCGGAACAGCCATGCCCGAGTCCGGCGGTGACTACCTCTACATCGAGCGCGCGCTGGGTCCCCTGGCAGGCACCATCGCCGGCATCGGGGCCTGGTTCTCACTCACGTTCAAAAGCGCCTTCGCGCTCGTCGGTCTGGGGGCGTACCTGCTGTTGCTCGTTCCTCTCGGAGCAACGCAGATCACCCTGGTCGGTCTCGGCCTCGCCGTGCTGATCGTCGCGCTCAACATCTCCGGGACGGAACTCACCGGCGAGGCACAGGCCGTCGTCGTCACCGTGGTACTGGTCGGCCTGTTCGCGTACGTGGGGAACGCCGCCTGGCTCGCGGGGACCGGCGCCGAAACCGCCGACCTCTCCCGGCTGTCCGGCCTCACCGACGCCGAACCCGGGACTGTCCTCACGGCCGCCGCACTCGTGTTCGTCTCCTACGCCGGCGTGACCAAGATCGCGAGTGTGGCCGAGGAAGTCAAGAACCCGGACAGGAACCTCCCGCGGGGGATTCTGGGCTCACTCGGGATCATGGCCGTCGTCTACCTGGGGGTAATCGGTTCGATTGTGGTACTGAACGCCCCGGCAGCACTCGAGGAGGGTGGCGCACACGGGGCGTCGCTGACGCCGATGGCCGACGGCGCGACGGCGCTGTTCGGCGGGTACGGGGTCGAAATCGTGTCGGTGCTGGCTGTGATTGCGCTGATGAGTATGGCCAACGCGGGGGTACTCTCGTCCTCGCGGTTCCCGCTGGCGATGAGCCGTGACGACCTGTTGCCCGGGTCGCTCGAGGTGATCGACCCCCGGTTCAGGACGCCACGGAACTCCATCCTGCTGACCGGCGGCGTACTGGTTCTGCTGATCGCGTTCGTCCCGGTCATCACGCTGGCTGAGATGGCCAGCGCCTTCATCATCTTCGTCCTGTCGCTGATCAACGTCGCGGTGATTGCCTTCCGGGAAGCGGACATCGACACCTACGACCCGGCGTTCCAGGCACCGGGGTACCCGGTGATTCAAATCGTCGGGACTGTGGCCGGCTTCGGGATGATTGTGCGGCTGGGGCTGTTGCCGATTCTCGGAGCGGCCGGGATCACACTCGGCGGCGCGGCTATCTACCTCCTGTACGGCCGTCAGCGGACCGACAGTACCAGCGCCCTCAGTACGCTCCTCGAACGGCGCCGCGGGGACACCCGCGACGTCGTCCCCGCGGAGAGCGACTGATACTGATCGCTGTAGTCCGGCGGGGTCCACCGCACGACGGCGCGACGTCGCTTCCCCGCGAGGGCACGAGAGGAGAGTTGTCTGCCCGTGCCAGCGGATCGCCGACACCCGGACGGTTTCTGGTATCCAAATATACGGCCGCTGTATTCCGTTCGGAGCAATACCGATACCATATATTTTTGGCCGAAAAACTATGCCCGCGAAAGGCCACCGTACGACAATGCCAGGTGGAGGCCTCGAACGGAGTCTCGGACTCTATTCCACGATGATGATCAGTATGGGAGCGATGATCGGCAGCGGCATCTTCGTCCTGCCGGCACTGGGATACAAGAAGGCCGGGCCGGCGGTGATTCTCGCGTACGTGCTCGCGGCCATCGTCGTCCTGCCGGCGGCGCTCTCGAAGGCGGAGATGGCGACCGCGATGCCCGAATCGGGCGGGACGTACCTCTACATCGACCG
>CAZUVE010000091.1:0-11331 GCA_964623735.1 uncultured Halobacteriales archaeon
TCCTCCGGCTACCTGCCAGTTCAAATTCTTTGCTGAAGTACTACGTGCGGTCGTAGCGGGACACAGGTACAGCACTCACCCGCAGACGGAGCGAAACCCCCGTGACCGAAGTGACAGGCGCGTGCCGGGCGCATGATTTATACACGCGTCCCCGGAATCCGCCTCCATGACAGCCGTGCGAGTGGTCGGCGACGCAATCGTCGACGCAGTGTTCGACGGCGTGGACCGGTACCCCGATCCGGGCGAGGAGGTACTCGCGACACGGCACGACCTCCGACCCGGCGGTTCGGGGGGGTACGCGTCGCTGGGACTTGCCGCACTCGGGGCCGACGTCCGCGTCACGACCGTCGTGGGGTCGGATCCCCTCTCGGAGTACTGGGTCGGTTCCCTGGCCGACGCGGGCGTCGACACGAGCGGGATCGAACAGGTCCCGGACGAGAGTGTGAGCGTCGCAGCGGCGTTTCTCGGCGACGACGACCGGTCGTTCGTGACCTGCCGCGGCGCCGCGGCGGCCGGGCGGACGGTCGTCCCGGAGGGAATAGGGGCCGGCGCGTTGCTCGTGACGGGCTTCTCGCAGGCCCCGTACCTCTGGTCGGACGCCCTCGTGGAGCGCGTCCGCGACGCCGGCGTTCCGGTGTTTCTCGACACCAACTGGTCGCCCGGCGACTGGCAGGAGACAGTCGACGACCTCCTCCCGGCCGTCGACTACCTGCTCGTCAACGACACGGAGGCGACTCGCCTCGCGGGTGCCGGGACGGCGGAGGCGGCCGGGGCCGAACTGCTCGACCGCGGCGTCGGCGCGTGTGCGATCACCGTCGGTGTGGAGGGATGTGTGCTCGTGACCGACGACGGCGTGGAACGCGTCGGGGTCGAGGCGGTCGAGGCGGTCGACGACTGCGGCGCCGGGGACTTCTTCAGCGCGGGCCTGGTCGTCGCGCTGTCCGACGGCGCCGCACTGCCGGAGGCGGCCCGGTTCGGGAACCGGTGTGCCCGGGCGGCCGTCGGGACGTTCGAACTTCAGGGGAAGCTGGCGGCAGTGAGGGATCTGGAGCAGTCGTCCTGATACTGTCGGCTATCCACCCGGACGTGATTCGCTCAACTCCGCCCGTCACAGACTCGGAGTAGCGCGGGCTGAACTCACTGATCTGGTGTCGTGGCACCTGACAGAGTCACGTCCGGGTGTACGTACCTGCGTGAAGAGACTCGCGGCGCCGGGGTGGCGACAGTGCTCACGCGCCCTCGACCGCGGCGACCAGCGTCGCCGCGAGTTCCTCGGCGCGGTCGCGGGCGCGGGCCTCGGCGTAGACGCGGACGACGGGTTCGGTCCCACTCGGGCGGGCCAGTACCCACGCGTCCCCGTAGTCGAGGCGGTACCCGTCGGTCGTGTCCACGTCTGTCTCGGCCGCCGCTGCCAGGTTCTCGACGGCCGCCAGCATCGCCGCCCGCTCGTCCTCGTCGGCGTAGCCGACCTTCCGGCGGACGTTGTGGTAGCCGTCGTAGGCGGCGACGACCTCGCTGGCGGTGTTGTCGGCCAGCAGTTCGCAAAAGCGAGCGGCGGTGTAGGCGCCGTCCCGCGCGACGCGGTAGTCGGGGAACATGATTCCCCCGTTGCCCTCGCCGGCGACCGGGACGTGTCTCCCCGCCGCCTGCAACTCCCGGATGGCCGTGATGAGGTTCGTGCTCCCGATGGCAGTCAGGTGCAGGTCCGCGCCGGCTGCCTCGGCGACGTCGACCAGCCGCTGGGAGGCGTTGACCGCCGAGACGACGACGTCCCCGGCCTCGAGTTCGGCCGCCGCCAGCGCGGCGAGGGTGGCGTCGCCCTCGACGAACGAGCCGGTCTCGTCGACGAAGATGGCCCGGTCGGCGTCGCCGTCGTGGGCCACACCGAGGTCTGCGTCGGTCGCCCCGACGAGCCGACAGAGGTCTTCTAGCGTCTCCGCGACCGGCTCGGGGTCCCGGCCGGGGAACCGGCCGTCGGGCTGGGCGTTGACCGTCAGGACCGAACACCCCAGTTCCCGGAACAGGTCCGGGCTCGTGAGCGCGCCGGCGCCGTGGCCGGGGTCCAGCACGACTGTCAGCCCCGCGTCCGCGACAGTCTCGGAGTCGACGGCCGCGAGGAGCTGGTCGCGGTAGGAGTCCCGCGCCGACGCGACGCGGCGGGTCTCCCCGGCACGGCTCCAGTCCGCGCGGTCTGGCTCCGCGTCCAGCCGGCGTTCGACGGCGTCGAGGCGGTCCCGGGTCAGTTCGACGCCGTCGTCACCCACGAGCTTGAGACCGTTGTACGCGGGCGGGTTGTGCGAGGCGGTGACCATCACCCCGGGGACGCTCTCGCGCTCGCAGTAGGCCTGCAGGCCGGGCGTCGGGACCACACCCAGGCGGTCGACGTCGGCCCCGACACTCGCGAGGCCGCTCGCGACGGCGTCGACCAGCATCCCGCCGGTGTGGCGGGTGTCGCGGGCCACCGCCACCCGGTCCGCCGCGAGGACGGTCCCAGCGGTCTCCGCGATCTCGAGGGCGAACCCGGGCGTCAGTTCCTCGCCGACGACGCCTCGGACGCCGCTCGACCCGAACAGCTTCATTCGGGAGGGCCTCTGTCCCGGCACGTCATAGTGGTTCCGTTCGCCCGCGCCGGAACGCGGGCGTTGCGCGATTCCGTCCGCCCTCCGGGGCCGTCATCCCTCACAGTCGGCACCGCGGAACTGCGTGAAGCAGTCGAACGACGCGCCGCAGTCGGCACACTCCATCTCCGCCGTGACGGTGTGGCCGCCGATCTCTCGTGGCCAATCACTCATACGCGTCTCTTCCCGGTCGAGAGGCTTGAACGTTTTCGCGCCTCCTCGAGTCGGTTGCAAGCCACTTCCGAATCGACCGCACGCCGTCGTGCGATCGGACCGGTAAAAGGCTACACCCGACCCGAGGAGGCGCTGGCCTCGTCGTCGGCCCGCTCGGAGAGCGCGCGTGTGCGGGTCGACGAGCCCGTCCGTGACGAAACTCCCGACGACCGGCGTGGTGAGCGCCTGCCTGGCGGTCCAGTGGTGGAGGGTCTGGTAGATCTTCATCCCTGGCTCACAGTGGCAAGAACGGCTTGAATCGTCCGGATTCCGTCGCGAGGGGCGGCGAACCGCCCGAAACCGCCCGTTTCGCGAGTGCTGTAGAGATAGCAATCCACATTAGGCCCGGTTTCCAAACCCACGGGTATGAGCAGGTCGTACGCAATCGTCGGTGATGGGATTGCGGGGAGCTCGGCGGCGGAGACAATCCGGGAGGAGGACCCCGAGGCAGACGTGACGGTCATCACCGACGAGGGGGAGGCACTCTACAACCGCATCCTGATCAAGGAGTTCGCCAAGGGCAAACTGCCCGAGGCCCCGATCTCCATCCACGAGCCCGACTGGTACGCCGAGCGCGAGATCGACCTCGAACTCGACACGTACGTCACCGAGGTCGACACCAGGGCACACGAACTCTACACCCACGGGGGCGACGTCTACGAGTACGACAAGTTGCTGGTCGCGACAGGGGGGACGCCGACACAGCTCCCGGCGGAGAACTCCGACGCCGAGGGAATCCACCACTTCTGGACGTTCCAGGACGCTCGCGCCATCCGCGAACACGCCGCCGAGGCCGAGACGGGTATCGTCGTCGGCGCGGGGCTGCTGGGGATCGACCTCGCGGCGGTGTGTGGCGCACAGGACATCGACGCCCACTATCTGATGCGGGGCAACCGGTGGTGGCGGTACGCCCTCTCGCTCGACGGCGCCGAGATCATCCACGACGCCCTCGAGGCCAAGGGTGTCACGCCGGTCTTCGACTCGGGGGTCGACCGCTTCGAGGTGGACGACGACGGTCGCGTCACCGGCGCGGTCGACCCCAACGGCGACTTCTACGACGGCGAGTTCGTCGGGATCGCCATCGGGCTGAACTTCAACACGGAGTGGCTCCAAGACAGCGGGATCGAGTGCGACGACGGCGTCGTCGTCGACGAGCACATGCAGACCAACGTCGAGGACGTCTACGCCGCGGGCGACATCACGCAGTTTCACGACGTCATCCTGGGGGACCGCGCGCAGAACGGCGCCTGGGGCTCGGCCAAACAACAGGGCGCCACCGCCGCCAAGAACATGGTGGCCGACAGCGAGGACGAAGAGTTCCGCTGGGTGTCCTCGTACTCGATCACGCACTTCGACTTCCCATTCCTCTCCTTTGGCCACCCGACAATCGGCGACGACGAGGCGGAGCGAAGGTACTCCGACGGGGAGTGGCGCCGCCTCACCTTCAGCGACGGCAAACTCATCGGGGGCGTCCTCGTCGGCGACCTCTCGCAGCAGTCGACCTACAAACAGCTCATCCGCGAGGAACGCGAGGTCGCAGACCAGAAGGACGTCCTCCTCGAACAGAACGTCGACGTCGACAAACTCGAGCCGGCCGCCAAGGCGGAGTAACCCCAGCAGGGGGACCGACGGCCTTTTTTCCGGGCGCTGCCCACCCACGCCCATGGACGGCAGCACCGACATGACGCTGGCGTTCGACCTGGACGCGCTGAAGGACCTGGCCAGGCCGGACGCTGTCTTCAACGACGCCCGACAGTGGAGCGAGTACGTGGGCGTCGTCTCGGAGAAACCCACCTACGTAGTGACGAACTTCACCCGCAAGCACCGCATCCGGCAGGACTTCTTCTCCGGCCCCCGCGGCCGCGAGGAGAGCCTCGAGAACGTCAGAGACCAGTTTGCCACGGAACGACACGTCTTCGTCGGCACCACCCCCGAGGACGAGGCGCTGGCCGAGTCGGTCGACTGGGAGTACCTCGACGTCGAGGACGCCGCCGGGGCGGCCGGCTGGGACCTCGGCGAGGCCGAACCCGCCACGCAGGTCCGAGACGAGGGCCGCGACGACTGGCCCTGATACTCACAGCAATCCACATAAATCACGTCACTCTCTGGTTCGTATATGATCGCTGTCCGGAACGAGGAGACTGGCACCTGGCACCTGCTCGGTGTCAGGGGGTGTGGCGCCGACCCCGACGGCGAGCGGGTCGACGCGGGCTGGCCGAAAGTCAGGGATCGCGTGGAGCGCGACGCCGGGACGCAGTGTGCGAACTGCAACTGGCCGCGGTAGCGACCCCTCGCCGGTCGCCCGTGGTGGGTCACTCCTCGTCAGAAGGGGCGTACTGCTCGTGGATGCGGTCCATGCGGGCAGCCATCACGAAGTCGGCGTGGTGGAGGCCGTCGATCTTGTGGGTCCATATCTCGACGACCACCTCGCCCCACGCGAGGTGCAGGTCGGGATGGTGCCACTCCTCCTCGGCGAGTTCGCCGACCTCGTAGGTGAACTCCAGGGCGTCCCGGAAGTCCTCGAACTCGTACGTGCCCTCGAGGTGGTGTCCGTCGACGACCTCCCAGACGTCCGTGTCGATCTGCTCGTGCAGTTCCTGGAGTTCCTCGCCCTCCAGCGGGTCCTCGTCGCTCGTACACGCCTCGCACTTCTGGTCTGCCAGCGTTTGCTGTGACATGGGTCCCGGTAAGACGCCCAGCCACGTAAAGCATCCCGACTCGCCGCAGTCAGTCCAGCAGATCCCGGGACGAGTTCGCCCCCACGAGCCCGACGGTGGCGACGACCGCGGTCATCACCAGCAGGGGGTTGAGGAAGCCGACCAGGGCCAGCGGGACCACGAACACGTTGTAGAGAAGTGCGAGCCTGGTGTTCTGTGTCAGGCGGCGGCCGGCGGCGCGCGCGAGGTCGAAGGCCCGCCCGACCGCCGAGAGGTCGTCGTCGACGATCACGAGGTCGGCGGCGTCGGAGGCGATGGCCGTCCCGCTGCCGAGCGACACCCCGAGGTCGGACTCTGCCAGCGCGGGCGCGTCGTTGGTCCCGTCGCCGACCATCGTGACCTCCCCCTCGGCCTGGAGCCGGCGGACCGCCTCGGTCTTGCCGGCCGGCGGCACACCGGCGAACACGTGGGTCACGCCCGGGTGGTCCCGGAAGTAGTCGGTCGCCGCCTCGTCGTCGCCGGTCAGGACGACCACGTCGACGCCCCGCTCGTGCAACCCCGAGACGGCTCCGTCCCAGCCCTCGCGGGGTTCGTCGCCCACCACGACGATTCCCTCGGCGCGCCCCTCGCGGCCGACGAGCACCGGGAGCCGGCCGAACCCGCGGGCCTCCCTGACCCGCGAGACGAGGTCATCTCCGACCGTCCACCCCTCCGCCAGGAACCGGTCTGGGTGGCCCACGATCACCTCCGACCCGTCGACGACACCGCCGACGCCGTCCGGGTAGCTGTCGAACGACTCGACGGCCCCGGGGCGGTCCTCGCCCCGCGCGTCGACGCCGACTCCGCCGCCGTCGGCGCGCCCCTCGCGGCTGTACGCCGAGACGATGGCGCTGGCAGCCGGGTGGGAGACGCGCTGTTCGAGGCGTGCCGCGGCGGCGAGCAGGTCGGCAGGCGCGTCGGCGTCGACCACGCGCGTCTCGCCGGTCGTGAGCGTCCCCGTCTTGTCGAAGACGACGACGTCGACCGACCGGAGGCGCTCGAAGACGGTTTCGTCGAAGACGACGATACCCCGCCGGAGGGCCGCCTCGATACTGGTTGCGACCGACAGCGGTGTCGCGAACCCGAGCCCCCACGGGCACACGACGACGAACGTCGCCAGGAACGCCAGCAGCGCGGCCGTCGGGCCGGCCAGGGCAAAGGCTCCGCCGGCGGCCAGCACCGCCAGGACGGCGACAGCCGGGAGGATCCGCGCAGTCAACCGGTTGGCGCGCCGCTGGACGCCGTGGACCGCGCTCTGGAGTTCCCAGACCGACGTCACGAGGCGGTCGACGCTGCTGGTCGCCTCCGCGCCGACCTCGAGAACCGCCGCGCCGTCGACGACGACCGATCCCCCGACCACCTCGTCGTCGATCTCCTTGACGACCGGCAGCGACTCCCCGGTCACGACGGACTCGTCGATTGTACAGGGGCCCTCCACGAGGAGGCCGTCGACGGGCACACGCTCGCCCTCCCTGACGAGCACGCGGTCGCCGGGTGCGAGATCCTCGACCGGGACTGTCGTGGTGGGGCCCTCCGGGTGTGAGCGGGTTGCCTCGTCGACCTGTGCGACGGTCAGTTCGGTCAGCCGGTCCATCGCGCGCTGCTTGCTCAGCGACTCGTAGAAGACGACCGCAACCACGGCGGCGGCAATTACGACCGTCAGGTCGAAGAGAACGTCCGTTCGCCCCGCGACGCCGGCGGCGATGCTGTAGAGGTAGGCCGCGACGACAGTCGTCGCGACGAGGAGGTTCGTGTCCGGGCGACGGGTCTTCAGGCTGACCGCAGCCCCCTGCAACAGCGGCCACCCGGTGAACACAAGCACGATCCCCGACACCACGGCGAACAGGCGGATGACGCCGAACCCGCCCCGCTGGTCGAACGTGACGGCCTGTGAGTAGATGTCGAGAAAGCTCCAGTCGACGAGTGCGGCGAGGTGGGTCGGGTACAGCAGGGCGACGTACGGCAGGAGGAGAAAGGAGCCGAAGAGAACACCGGCGGCGTACCGGTAGCCCAGCATGTCGCCCAGCCCGCGCTCCTGGTGGGGAGAGGGGTTCCGCTGGGCGCCGGCGGCCGACACCGTGTTCGGGTCGGTCTCGACCAGTTCCTCCTCGCGGGGATACGCCGTGTAGCCCGTGCCGCTCAGCGCCGCAGAGAGGTCGCGCTCGTCCGCCGTGGCGGGGTCGTAATCCAGGCGGACGGTCTCTGTGACGTAACTCGCGGCCGCCTGCTCGACGCCGTCCTGTGTCTCCGCAATCCCCTCCAGGTACGCCTCGCAGGTCGCCGAGTGCATCCCGTCGACCCGGAGAAACGTCCGCTCCAGGCCGTCGTCCGTATCCCCGGCGTCGCCCGCCCGGTCGGTGTCGGACGCCCCCAGTGTGTCGCCCGCCCGGTCGGTGTCACGGGGGTCGCCGAGGGTCGCGTGGACGTCCCGGCAGCCCTGACAGCAGAAGCGGCGGCCGTCAGCCGCGAGGCCATCGCCGGAGATGTCGCCCCCACAGAGCGCACACGTGCCTGGCGCGTCGCTCATCCCGGTGCCTCCCGCGCCCGCGTCCGGCGTGGACGTCCGTCGGGACGGCGCTCGGCCGCTCTCGCTCCCATTACTCGAACGTGTGTCCGGACAGTAATAAACCGGCCGCGTCGGGTCCGTGGCGTCGTGCGGTCGCCTCCCCACGGTTGAGCGACTGTGCCGGGTGTTTCTCGACAGACATCCAGCACGGGGGGAGGTGCTGGACACTCGACACCCGGCACGGAGTAAGATTCACAGTCGGCGACCCCATACCGGACAGGCGTGAACGCCCGCACGGCTGCCTTGGACGCAGTCGTCTTCGGCGTGGACATACAGAGCGGCGACGTCCGGGGGGACGCGCCCTCCTACGCGCTGGCGGCCATCGACGGCGAGTCGATCGAGCGCGACGTCGTCTCGTACCGGAAGCTCCGCCGGCGTGTCGACAGCGAGGAACCCGCCATCGTCGCCACAGACAACACCTACGAACTCGCCGAGGACAAGGACGCCCTGGTGCACTTCCTGCGGACCCTTCCCGACCGGACGAAACTCGTCCAGGTGACGGGCGCCACGGAGCCCGAGCCCCTCTCGCGGGTCGCCTCCCGCCACGGCGTCCCGTACGGCAAGGACCCCATGCAGGAGGCCGAGGCGGCGGCCCGCCTGGCCGCGGCGAACGTGGGCCAGGAGGTGACCGCCTTCACAGACACGACCGAGATCAAGGTATCCCGCGGGCGATCGACGGGCGGGGGCGGCTGGAGCGAGGACCGATACACCCGCCGGATCCACGGGTCTGTCAAACGCCGAACACGCGAGGTGGAGTCCGCGCTGGAGGACGCGGGCCTCGAGTACGAACGCGACGTCACGGAGAAGTACGGCGGCTTCTCCAACGCCGTCTTCACCGTCGACGCCCGCCCGACCGACATCCCAGTCTCGGGCGAGCGGGCCGGCGACGTCCGCGTCGAGGTCGAGCGGGTCCGCCGGGACGGAATCGAGTTCCGCCCGCTTGCGAAGCGTCGCGACCACGTTCTCGTGGGCGTCGATCCCGGGACGACCACCGCGGCGGCCGTCGTCGGCCTCGACGGGGAGGTGCTCGACGTCCTCAGCACCCGCACCGCGGACACGGCGGCGGTAATCGAGTGGATCATCGAGCGCGGCCGGCCCATCCTCGTGGCGGCGGACGTGACGCCGATGCCCGAGACCGTCGAGAAGATCCGGCGGAGCTTCGACGCCGCCGGGTGGACGCCCGACCGCGATCTGCCGGTCGACACAAAGAAACACCGCACCCGCGCGGAGGGGTACGACAACGACCACGAGCGCGACGCCATGGCCGCGGCGCTCGCAGCCTACGACGACCACGAGGACCAGTTCGAGCGCGTCGCCCGGAAGGTGCCGCCCCGACAGGACGTCGGCCCGGTCCTCGCGCGCGTCGTCGGCGACGAGGAGTCCGTCGAGTCGGTTCTCGCGGACCTCCGCGAGGACGACGAGGACGAGGAAAGCGGGGGCGACGAGCACACCGAGCGGGAACTCACCGAGGAGGAGAAGCAGATCAAGCGGCTGAAGGCCCGCGTCGAGCGCCTGGAGGACCACGTCGATACACTGGAGGAGACAATCGAGGAGAAAGACGAACAGCTCCGGGAGTACGAGCAGGAACTCTCGGAGGCCAGACGCGAGGAGCGCCGGGAGGCCCGCAAGCGCCGCGAGGTGACCCGCCTGGAGCGCGAGACCGAGCGGCTGGAGCGGAAACTCGAGCGCAGGGACGAACGCGTCGACGAACTGGAGGGGAAACTCGAGCGCCTGAAGGCCCTCTGGAAGCTCGACCACTCGAACTTCGCAGACGTCTCCGAGAAGAGGTCCGGGCTGGTCCCCGTGAAGGTCGTCGAGCAGTTCACCGTCGGCGCCATCGCGGCCGCCGACGAGAGCGTCGGGCTCGTCGAGGACGACGTCATCCTTCTCCGGGACGCAAGCGGGGCCGGACGCTCGAGCGCCCGCCGGCTGGCGGACGTCGGACCACGGCTCGTCCTGCGGTCCGGCGGGCTCTCGGACGTCGCCGACCGGATCCTCTTCGAGCGGGACGTTCCCGTTGCGCCCGCGGAGATAGTGACCGTCCAGGAGGTCGACGAACTCGCCGTCGCCCGCGAGTCGGAGGTGGAGGCGGCCATCGAGGACTGGCAGGAGCGGGCCCGCGAGCGCGAACGCAGGCGCAGCGCCGAGATGGTCGACCGCCTCATCTCCGAGCACCGCGCCGAGGAACGCGGATAGCGCCGACCGCGGCCGTCCGACCGCCCGGGACGGGATGGCCGCCGCGAGGAAACCGGCCGCGCCCGCGACAAACCCCGGTCGCCGTCCCAAGTGAGAACCGTTAACTGCGAACCACCCGCCTCCAACACCAAGACCATGCAACTCCCGAAAGCACAGATAGCGGTACTAAAAACCGCCGATCCCACGGAGGACCGACCGATGACCGAGGTCGCCGAGGCGGCAGACCTGAAACCCGAAGCCGCCACGCGCGCCGCGTTCGCGCTCGAAGCCGAGGGGCTCGTCGAGGTCACCGGACGGACCGAGACGTCGGCCTCGCCGACCGAGGAGGGGCGCCGGTACGCCGACGAGGGACTCCCCGAGGTTCGCCTCTACCGGGCCGCGGTCGAGGCAGGCGCCGACGACCAGCCCGTCGCCCTGGGGGAACTGCTCGGCGACGCCGGACTGGACGGGGACGCCGTCGAGATTGCGCTGGCCAACTACGCACGGAAGGGCTACGGCTCGGTCGAGGGCGGCGAGGTGACCGCAGACCCCGACGCCGAGCCCGACGCCGACGCGGAGCGCCGGGCAATCGAGATTCTCGCAGCCAGCGGCGGAGCCGACGAGGCCGACCTCGACGCCGGCGAGGACGTCCTCGACCGGCTGGACCGGCGGGGCCTGGTCGAGCGCGACGAGCGTACGGCGCGGTCGGTCCGGGTGAGCGACGCGGGTGTCACGGCGCTGATGGAGGGCGTCGAGGTCGCCGAGCGGGTCGACGAACTCACGCCGGAACTCCTGACCAGCGGCGAGTGGCGCGACGTCGACTTTGCCGAGTACAACGTCGAGGCGCCGGCCGAGCAGTTCCGGGGCGGCAAGGAGCACATCCTCCGCCAGACCGCCAACCGCGTCAAGGACGTCCTCGTCGGGATGGGCTTCGAGGAGATGGAGGGTCCCCACGCCGACGCGCAGTTCTGGATCAACGACTGCCTGTTCATGCCACAGGACCACCCCGCGCGCACCCACTGGGACCAGTTCGCCCTCGACAGTCCCGAGGCGGTCCAGGAGT
>CAZUVE010000092.1:0-11137 GCA_964623735.1 uncultured Halobacteriales archaeon
CCGTCGCCCGGCAGGTCCGTGCCGGCCCCGTCGCCCGCCGTTGCCTCGATATCGCGGTCGGCGGCCCACTCGGAGAGGTGACCTGGGATCGCCTGCGCGGCCGCGCTGTCGGCGTCGACAGCGGTGTACTCGATTCGCCCGTCGGGGAGCACACCCCACTCGATGAACCGCGCGATCATCGTGCCGACGCCGGCTCCGACTTCGAGGACGCGGAGCGGCCCCTCGCGGCCGGCTGCACGCTCGGCCAGCCCGTCGCGGAGCCTCTCGACGAGGCGCCTGTCGAGACTCCTGTCGTCGACGGCCCGCTTGGCCCGCAGGTACCGGTGGAAGTCCTCGGCCATCTCAGCGCACCTCCGCCGGCTCCCCGGAGCCGGGACCCTGTCCCGCGTCCGCGGCGTACCCCTCGACGACACTGGCCAGGAGCGACCGAACCCGGGCTGTCGTCTCCGTCCAGTCCGGGTGGTCCTCGTAGCGGCGGCGGGCGGCCCGCCCCATCTGTGCGAGGCGGTCGCGGTCCCGGGCGAGCGAGGAGAGCGCGCGCGCGATACCCGCCGGGTCGTCGGGCTCGACCAGGAATCCGGTCTCGCCGTCGGTCACAGTCTCCGACGCGCCGCCAGCGGCCGTTGCGACGGCCGGCAGCCCGAAGCTCATCCCCTCGAGGTAGACGATGCCGAAACCCTCGTATCTCGACGTGACCGCGAGAACGTGGCTGTTCCGGAGCACGTCGGCGAGTTCCCGGTCTGGGAGTCGGCCGGGCAGTCGAACCCGGTCGCGGCTGCCGGCGGCGTCGATCCGCTCCTCGACCGACCGGACGTACGAGCCGTCGCGGTGTCGGCCGACCGCGGTCAGTTCCCACGGGTCCTCGAGGCGCGCGAGGGCGTCGACGAGCGTATCCAGCCCCTTTCGCGGCTCGACGTTCCCGACGAAGGCGACACGGAGGGGCCCTTCGCGGGCGCGCTCGGAAATCTCCGCCGCGGTGACGTGGGGGTCGAACCGGTCGCCGGCGGGCGGCGCGACGACCGTCCGCCCGGACGGCGGCCCGCCGGCGTCGCGGACCGCCCGGGCAGTCGCGTGGCTGTTGCAGACGACGCCGTCGACGGTCGCGAGGTAGCGCCGTTCGATTGCACGGTACAGCGACACGAGGCGGCGCGGCTCGCTCGACCGGAGGTGGTGGACGACGCTCACCACGGGGTAGGGGAGGTCGCGGTTCGCGCGCACGAGCGAGGGATGGGCGAGCTCGTCCTGCAGCATGACGTCGACGTCGACGGCCAGGCAATCTCGCAGCGACGGCGCGAAGTTGTCGAGCAGGCCGCGGGGGTACGCCCGCCAGGGCAACTCGACCACCTCCACGGAGTCACCGGCCGCGCGGAGCCCCGCGACGAGTTTGCGGTCGTAGCGAAAGCCCCCCGACTGTCCGTCGAGGCTCCCGTACAGCGTCAGGCCGACACGCATTCTGGGCGCCCTCGCGCCCCCTCAGGCCCCGGCCTCGTAGGCCGCGTACGCCTCGTCGTCCTCCCAGACGGTGACGGCTACCTCCTCGATTGTCTCGTCTGTCACCTGTCGTGTCACACGCTCCCAGACGACCTCGGCGAACCGCTCGACGCTCGGATTGTCCCCCTCGAACTCCGGGAGGTCGTTCAGCATGGTGTCCTCGTATCGGTCCAGCAGGTCATCGATGGCCGCCTCCACGTCGTCGATGTCGACGAGATAGTCGTACTGGTTCAGTTCGGATCCGCGGAACTCCAGTTCGACCTCGTAGTGGTGGGAGTGGGGGTCGCCCTCCGGCCCCGGGTTCGGGACGATGAGGTAGTGCTGTGCGACGAAGTCCTCGACCACCGTAACGGTGAACATGTGCCGGTCTACGAATCCGTCCCACGTAAGTGTAGTGTCACCCGCACTGGCAGCGGGAAGCCGCGGGTATCGACCGCGACGCCGGCCCGTCACAGGGAGGGCTGGAGTTCCCTCTCGGGTGGAACGCGAGACTGCGGACGTCTGGCCGGGAAAACGGCGACAGCAATCAGTATCATACGGATTGCTGTAACTGTGTACCAGTACGACCGCACGATAGCGTACGGTCGATCCGGCACTGACTTACAGCGATCCGTATCAGTCGTACGTGAGCAGGACACAGATTGCCTCCTCGGGGGAGTCCCCGAGCAGTTCGTAGGCCTCGCCGGCCTGCTCGACCGGGAACTCGTGAGTGACGATCCGGTCGGTCTCAAGGCCGGCGAGCCGGCGGCACACGAGGTCGAGCCGGCGGTCCTTGTCCCAGCGGCCGGCGTGGTCGGGGTCGACGCGGCTGACCTGGCTCGACCGGACGCGGATGTGGCTGCGGTGGTACTCGCCGCCCAGTTCGAGCGTGGCCGGCTTGGCCCCGTACCACGATCCGACGATCACCTGACCGGCGTACCCCGTGACGCCGATCGCGTCCTCGAGTGCGTTCGGGTTGCCCGAGATCTCGAACGTGATGTCGGCGCCGTCACCCCCGAGGTGCTCCTCCACGGCGGCGGTCGAGTCCACTGACACGTCCGCGCCGAGGGCTTCCGAGACCGCCCGCCGTCTCTCGTAGCGGTCCACCGTGACCAGCGTCTCGAGCGGGAACTGCGCGAGCAGCGCGGTAGTCAACAGCCCGAGAGTCCCCTGGCCGAAGACGGCGACCCGCTCGCCGATCCGCGGCTGGCCGTCCATGACGAAGTTCGTCGCCGCCTCCGCGTTCGCCAGAAGCGCCGCCCGGCGGGGGTCGTAGTCGACGGGGACGACATCCTCTGGCGACGCCAGGAAGTGGCTCTCGTGTGGGTGGAAGGCGAACACGCGCCGCCCCTCCCAGTCCGGGTCGACACTGCGCCCGACCGCGGTGACGCGCCCGACGGCCGCGTACCCGTACTGCAGCGGGTACGAGAGCGTTCCGTCCAGCGCGTCGATCGTCTCGTCGGTCTCGACGTCCGAGGGGACCTCGTTCCGGTAGACCAGCAGTTCCGTCCCGGAACTGATCGCCGACCGCTCCGTCCGGACGCGAACCTGGCCGGCGTCCGGGTCGGGGACCGACCGCTCGCGAACCGTGACCTCCCGCGGATCGGTGAAGTACAGCGTTCGTGCTGGCGTCCGTGTCATCTGGTACCCATGCCTTGCGAGTCGTCTTCTGGGGCGGTTGGTCCCCGTGTCCTGCTCTCGGAAACCGGCAACGTCGCCATATTTGAGCCAGGGAATGGAATGATTAAAACCTGTGGCTGTCGGCCAATCATGAATGGAGTGAGTTTTATCAGAAGCAGGCCCTGCATCAATCTGTGAACTGCGTGTTTGTCGGCGCCGGGGCCGTCGCGGCCGAATACGCGGCCGGCCTGTCCGAGTCGTGGCTGGGGCTCGCCGGCGTGTGCGACCTCGACGGCGACCGGGCCGAACAGCTGGCGGCCAGCCACGGCGCCGACGCCTTCACCGACCTCGGGACGGCCCTGTCGGCGCTGGAGGCGCCGCTGGTAGTGAACTTGACCAGTCACGCCGCGCACGCCGCGGTGACCCGGCAGTGTCTCGAGGCCGGTCGGCACGTCTACTCCGAGAAGCCGCTCGCGCTCGACGCCGGGAAGGCCGCGGCCCTCCTCGCGCTCGCCCGGGACCGCGATTGCGGGCTGGCCTGCGCGCCAGGCAACGCCGCCTGCGGTCCACAGCGCCGCGCCGGACGGGTGCTCGCGGACGGCCGGCCCGGGACCGTCCGACTGGGCTACGCACACGCCCACGCCGGACGCGTACCGGAGTGGCACGACCGCCCGGACTCGTTTCTGTCGGTCGGCCCGCTGTACGACGGCGGGGTCTACCCGCTCGCGCTGCTGGTCGCGTGGTTCGGTCCCGTCGAGCGCGTCCGCGTCGCCGACGCCCTCGACCTCTGGCCGGCCCACGGGGACGCCGACCCGGAGGCGCCGACCCACGTCGAGACGACCCTCGAGTTCGCGGCCGGGCCGGTCGTGCGCCTGACCGCCAGCTTCTACGCTCCCCACCGGAGCCGGGAGTTCTACGGGCTCGAGCTCCACGGAGACGGCGGATCGCTGTACCTCCGGGACGCCGGTACGAGGGGCGAAACCGGCGGGGACGTCTCCTTCGCCCGGAGCGGCCGCGAGTACACCGAGGTCCCACCCCAGTACCCCACCCGGGAGCGCCCGCATCTGACCGACGTAGAGCGGTTCGCGGCCGCCGTTGCCGACGGACAGTCGCCGCGTGCCGGCGCCAGACGGGGCGCACACGTCGTTGCGGTCTGTAACGCGACCGAGCGGGCGGCCGACCGCGGCGGGCCCGTCCCCGTCGAGGACCGCGGCGCCACGGCCGACCCCGTCCCGTCGCCGGTTGTCCGCCCGGACGCGACGCCGCGGGACAGACCTGTCGGCGGTGGCGGTGCAGTTGCGGGCAACGGCGGCAGCCGAGGCCCGGCTCCGGGGGCGAGCGGGCTCCGGCTCCCACCGGTCGGATTCGGGTGTTCGCGGTACCGCGACGGCGAGCACGTCGACCGCGCGGGGTCGGTCGCCGCGGCGCTGGACGCCGGCTACCGGCTGCTCGACTCGGCGGAACTGTACGGCAACGAACACCGGATCGGCGAGGTGCTCGCGGCGCCCGGCGCACCCGACCGCGATCGGGTGTTCCTCCTCGGGAAGGTCTGGAACACCAACCACGGCCACGTCGCGGAGGCGTGTGCGGGCAGTCTGTCGGCACTCGGCGTCGAGGCCTTCGACTGCTACACCCTCCACTGGCCCGAATCGTGGGCCTACCAGGGCCCGCTGCGCCGGCTCGCCGAGAAGCCCGTCGCCGAACAGGAGGCGCTGACCTTCCCCGAGGACGCGGACGGCGAGCGCGCGACTGCCGACATCACGCTCGCGGAGGCGTGGGCGAACCTGGAGGCGGTCCACGACCGGGGGTTGACCCGGACACTCGGGCTGTGTAACGTCTCCGTAGACCAGCTCCGCCGGGTGCTCGGCGCCGGGACCGTCCCGCCGGCGGTCGTCCAGGTCGAGCGCCACCCCTACCGGCCGCGGACCAACCTGGTCGAGTTCTGCCACAAGCGCGGGATCAGGGTGGTTGCACACTCGCCGCTCTCCGCGCCGGGGTTACTCGACGAACCCGTCCTGGCGGCGGTCGGGGCCGAGCGGGGCCTCTCGCCGGCCGGGGTCGTCGTCGCCTGGAACGTCACCGAGGGGGTCGTCCCGATCCCCTCGAGCACCACCGACGCACACGTCGTCTCGAACCTGCGAGCCGCGAGCACCCGGCTGACGGAGGCAGACAGGGAGCGGGTGGCTGCCCTCGAGGACCCGGAGTTCGAGCGATGAGCGTTATCGACCACGTCAGGCAGCCGCGGTGGCGCCGCCGCTGGCTGTTCGTCGCCGGCGGGAGCCTGGCCACGGTCGTGGTCGGGAAGGCCGCCCTCGGGAGGACACTCGGGTTCCGGGCGGCACTCGTCTGGGCGGCCGTCGCCGGCCCGATCCTCGCCTACGAGTCGTGGTTCTTTTACTCGCGCCGCGAGGCAGAGACGCTGGGAGCCATCCGCGCCGCGAACGCCGTGACGCTGGCCCGGGGGTGGCTGTTCGCCGCCGTCGGCGGGTTCGTGGCCCTCCACCCGTCGGCCGCCGTCGCGTGGGTGCCGGGCCTGTGCTACGGGACCGGCGCCCTGCTCGACCAGGTCGACGGCCGCGTCGCGCGCCACACCGGCACCGAGTCCAGCCTCGGGGAACAACTGGACATGGCCGTCGACACCCTCGGGTTCGTCGTCGCACCCGCCGTCGCCGTCGCCTGGGGGCACCTGCCGGTCTGGTACCTGCTGCTGGCGGCCGCGCGGTACCTCTTCAAGCTGGGCCGTGGCTACCGGGAGTGGCGCGGCCTCCCGGTCCACGAGCTGTCGCCGAGTTCTATCCGCCGGAACCTCTCCGGCGTACAGATGGCGTTTCTCACCGTCGCGTTGCTGCCCCTCGTTCCGCCGGACGCCCTCGCCGTTGCCGCCGTCGGCGTGCTGACCCCCTCGCTGGTGATGTTCGTCCGCGACTACCTCGTCCTCGCCGGCCACCTCGCAGACCCATGATGGCACCGACGCACGTCCTCGTCGGGCTCGTCCTCGCGTCCGCCGTCGCGAGAATCGATCCGACGCTGGGGGCGACCGCGGCAGTCGGCGGCGTCGTCGGCGGGCTCGCGCCCGACCTGGACATGTTCGTGGGCCAGCACCGCCGGACGCTCCACGCGCCGGTGCTCGGGTTCCTCCCGGCCGCCCTCGCGGGCGCGGTCGCGGTCGCCCGCCCGACGCCGTTGGCTGTCGCAGGGGGAGTGGGCTTTCTGGCTGCCGGCGTCCACGCCGCCAGCGACGTCCTCGGCGGGGGGCGGGAGCTCCGCCCCTGGGAGCGGACGAACCGCGACAGCGTGTACTGCCACGCGGCGGGGCACTGGTTCCGGGCGCAGTACGTGGTCGCCTACGACGGCGCACCCCGGGATGTCCTGTTCGCGGCGGTTCTCGCGGTGCCGGTGGTCCTGACCTTCGCCGGAGCCGTCCGCTGGCTGGCCGTCGGGCTCGTCGCCGCGGGCGGGCTGTACGCGCTCGTCCGCAAGCAAGTCCCTGAGTACGTGGAACCGTACGTCGAGTAGGCCGGGCCGGGGGTGGGGACCGGGCGCACAGATGCGCGCCCGTTAAGTCGGAGTCGTCCCGAACGTCGACAAATGGACGCAAACACCCGGCGGGTGGTCGGGTTCGTCACCGCACAGCTCGTCTTCATCGCGGCACTCGTCCACCTCGGGCTGGGGCTGTTCCAGTGGCTCGAGAAGCTGGTGCTGGCAGGGTGGCTCGTTCCCCGGGACGCCCGGTGGCCCGTGTTCACCCTCTCGGGGCTCGCGGTCCTCGTGGGGATGTACGCCGCCGCCCGCGCCGAGAACCGCCGGCCGTACTACGTCGCCGGGATCGTAGTCATGCTCGGGTACGTCGTCGGCTACTTCGGCTGGCACCTCGGGGGCCACCGGCTCCTCCTGATCGTCGGCGCGAGCGCCGGCAGCGAGTCCATCTCTGTCGGGTGGTTTCTCGACCACCTCTTCGCCGGACCCGTGGAGTTCCTCGCGATCGTCACCGAGACACTCGCCGCCCTCGGGCTGGCGGTGCTGTTCGTCACCGAGGACGACACGCCGGCTGTCGACGGGACCGGGGCCGGAGGGGAGTGAGCCGTGGACGCCGATTGCTACCTCGAACGGCTGGGACTGGCACGGGCCGACGTCGAAGCGCGCGACCACGACGCACTTGAGCGCCTCCAGCGCGCCCACGTCCGCGCGGTCCCCTTCGAGAACCTCTCGATTGCGGACGATCCCGTCGGGGAGGCCAGTGATGGGGCGGGAGAGAGAGAGAAGGCTGGCGTCTCGCTGGATCTCGAGGACCGCTACCGGAAGGTCGTCGAGCGCGAGCGCGGGGGGTTCTGTTACGAGCTCAACGGCCTGTTCGGCTGGCTGCTGGCGGAGTTGGGCTTCGAGACCGAGCGCCTCGCGGCGCGGGTGCTCGACGACGACGGCCGGGCCAGGCCCCCGGCCAACCACCACACCAACGCCGTCACGCTCGACCGCCGGTACGTCGTCGACGTCGGCGTCGCCGTCCCGACGATCCGTCAGCCCCTCCCCCTGGACGGGAGCGTCCGGGAGGACGAGGTCGGCGTCGCCTGGCGGGTCGCCCGGAGCGAGCGTCCCGACGCCGACTACTGCACGGAGTTCCGGAACCCCGGAGAGGACTGGGAGAAGCGGTACGTGTTCCGCGACCGGCCCGTCGAACTGGGGTTCTTCCGGGCGAGTTGCGAGTTCCTCGCCACCGCCCCCGAGTCGCCGTTCACGGGCGAACCCTTCGTGACCATCGCGACCGGGCGGGGCCACAGGAAACTCGAGCCGGGGACACTCACGGTCATCGAGGGCGGGGAGATCCGCGAGCGCCCGGTCGAGCCCCGCGAGTGGCACGACGTTCTCGAACGGGAGTTCGGACTCGCCTCCCGCGGCGGGGACGAGCAGTGACCGGTCAGGTCGTGAAGACGTACACCGCGCCGGTGTCGGTCTCGGCGCCGTCCCCCTCACGGGCGCCGACGAACGCGGTTCCTCCGGACGCCCCGAGCGCGACCCCCGAGCCGAACTTGTCGTCAGCCCTGCCGTCCGTTGCGACGAGCTGCTGGGATTCGCTCCCGGCCCAGCCGTCCGTCCCGGTCGCGTCGAAGACGTAGGCCGCGCCCGACTCGCCTGCGCTGCCGTCGCCGGACGGGGCACCGACCAGGGCGGTATCCCCGGCGAGGGCCACCGTCCGGCCGAAGTCCGCCTCAGAGACCGCCGTCACTGCGGTGAGCGTCGCGAGCCTGTTCCAGTCTCGGTCGTAGACGTGGACCGCGCCCGACTCGCCCGCGCGCGGTGCGCCGACGAGTGCGCCGTCGCCGTTCACCGCGACCGACGCACCGAAGTCCTGGAAGGTACCGGGGTCGATAGTTTCCGAGCTGGCACGGCGATCCGAGAGGTCGTAGACGTACACCTTCCCAGGACCGCCAGACCTGAAGTTCGTGACTGCGGGCGCCCCGATGAGGAGTGTATCATCGTCGACGGCCAGCCCGGCGGCCGGCAGACCGTTCTCGGTGCTCAATTGCACTGACTCGTCGATCATGCCGGACCAGCTGTCACTCGACCGGTCGAACACGTACGCGTCGTCGTAGCCACTGACGACGGCGGTGCCGTTGTCGGCGTCGAGCGCGACGGCCTCGTAACCGATGCTGGTCGGATCGTCGGACGGTTCGAGAATCGCCGCTTCCGTCCATTCGTCGTTCCCGTCGCCCGCGTCGCTACCGCCATCGTCGGCCCCGCTATCGCCACTACTGCCTTCGCTACTCCGGGTGTAGATGTACGCGCTGTCGGCGCCCGGAGCGCTCACCAGCGCGGTGTCGCCGTCGATGTCGATTGTCGTCCCGAACTCGTCGCCGTCGTCCCCCGACTCCAGCACCTGCGTCTGGACCCACTCGTCGCCGTCCCGCCCGAGGACGAACACCGACCCGTTCGGGGCGCCGACCATCGCCGTGTCGCCGTCGACCGCGACCGTGCGGCCGTACTCGTCGTTCTCGTCTCCCGACTCCGCGGCTAGCTTCGACTGTGGGAGGTATCCGAGACCGGACGAACTGGCGGCGTTGTGCCGGCACTGCTCGGTGTAGAACCCGAGGTCGAACTCGACGCGGTCGGACTGGATCTGGTTGCCGACGTCGACTGGAACCCGCCAGGCGAACACGACCGAGTGGGCCGTCTCCGCCGAGAAACAGTTCCGCCCCTCGCCGCCGAACTCCTCGGCGTCTTCGTCCCCCGGCAGTCCGAGCCCCTCGCCGGCCGCCACCGCGTTCAGCACCTGGCGCAGCGTCCCCGAGGCGACAAGCGACTCGTCGCCGTCCTGTATCCCGTCGCCGTCGTCGACCCACACCGCTGCCCGGGCGGCGTCCAGGAGTTCGACGCCGTCTTCCTCCTCGTCGGAGTCGCCCTCGGGTTCGGTCACGCCGTTCTCGCTCGCGGCGCGCAACCGGCCGCGCAGCCAGACGAACCCGGGGTTGTCACACAGCGCGAAGTCGAACACCGCGGACCCGAAATCGCCCGGCTTCACGTCCGCGAGTTCGATCACCGGCGGCGACCGGTCGGCGTCGCCCAGCCCGTTCGGGCACGGATCGTCCGGAGGTTTCAGCGGGTCATAGTTTTCCGGGAAGCTGTCGACCTGCGTGTCGTCCAGGAACGTGCGTGCCTGGCTCTCGTTGGTGACCGAGACCGACGCCGTGCCGTTGTCCTGTCCCGGGAGCCCGATCCGGCTCGCGTTGCCGAGGGCACCACCTGCCCGGCGAGAGTCGACGGTCGGCTCGGCGGCGTTCGAGTAGTACGACTCCCAGGCGACGCGCATGTCCAGCTGGCCGGCGACCACGCGGTTGTTCCCGAACGTCTCCTCGTCACTGAACAGCGCGCTGGTCCCGAACCCGACGCCGGCGCCGGCCGCCCCGACTGCGGTCACGCCCGCGAGGATCTTCCGCCGCGTCAACTGGATGGAATCGTCCGACATCCGTCTCAACTCCCCCCCAGGTTGACCGTCGCGAACACCGGGAACCTGTCGTCGGTCTTCGCGAACAGTCGCGCGCGGATGCTGCTGTCGGTGAATCCGGCCGCCGAGAGGTCGTCGAACGTCAGCGTCAGTTCCTCGCTGCCGTTGTCGTAGTTGCTGCTGGTCGGCGTCGCGCCGCCGCCGCGGTTGACCACCCAGTGGTCGCCGAAACGGACGGTGTCGACGTCGATGTCGCCAGGGTTGTCGTACTCGTTCTTGACCCAGGACTCGTCTCCGGGAGCGTCCCCGGGCGCGTCGTAGAGGCTTGCGTAGTCGTCGCTTCCGGTCCCGATGACCACGTCTACGCTGTCGTTGGCGACCGGATCACCCTCGATCTTCATCGGCGGCCGTGCGGCGTGTGCCGGCGGGAGCGCGCGCAGGGTGATCGGCGGCACCAGGTAGTTGGCCCGCCGCTGTGTTTCCAGGTAGCCGACGATGCCGTTGTCATCCTCGGAGACGCCCAGGGGGTCGTGATCGATCCCCGCGTCACCGGTGAGCCCGAAGGCCGAGGAGTCGAACGCGATCCCGTTCATCGCCTGCCGCATGTACCCCATGTACGGGTTGAACCGCATCAGCGCGTTGAAGTGGTTGCCGGGTTTCGCGTTGGAGATGCCGGCGAAGTCGCGCCGGAGCATGACCTGTTCGGCCTCTTGGTCGCCGTCGTGGCCCGGGAGGTCGGCGTCGTACTCCTCGCCGCGTTCGTCCTCCTGGACCTCCAGTCGCGCCGGGTGGTCGGCCGGGAGGCCACCCTCGCTCTCGTCGACCAACCGGGTGTTGAGATTGAACCGGGCGCGAGAGACCTTCTGTACGTGACCGACGACGCCCTCATCCTCGGCGTGTTCCTCGGCCCGCTCGGCGATGTCATCTTGATCACTGGAGATGTCCCGCGTCGGCGTGTCGCCGGGCGCGTTCGAGTTGCCCAGCTTCTCGCCGACCGTTCCGGTGTTTTCCTCCGTGTGCTCGGGGCTGAACATCCGTTTGCGCCGCCCCTCGCTGTCGTGGTCGTCGTACCAGCCGTCGCCCGTGTCGCCGACGTTCGACCCGAGGTTG
>CAZUVE010000093.1:0-11007 GCA_964623735.1 uncultured Halobacteriales archaeon
TCTCGACGCGGGAGACGACCTCCTGGCCGACGAAACAGCCCTTCTCGAAGTCCACCGCGTTCCGGATCCCGAGGACGTTCGGAATCTCCCCGGCGAGTTCCGTCTCGAAGAGGGGCGTGCCGGCCTCCAGTGTCAGCGACCGCCAGGTGCGGTAGCCGAACGGGGCCGCGTTGAGCCCGCGGTTCTCCAGCGAGTCGAAGACGTCCCTCGCGGCGTCGGCACTACAGACGACGGTGTAGCCCTCCTCGCCCGCGAGGGCGTCGTTCCGGACGACAGTCACGCCGGCGTCGCCCATCGACCCGCGGACGAACGTCAGTTGCTCCTCGGGGGTCGTCTCGGCGAAAACGCTCGCGACTTTCTCCGTCGCCTGTGGGCCGTGGACGCCGAAGACACCGAACTCCCCGGCGGCAACCGCGATCTCGACGTCCTGGATGAACGTCTTCCCGCGCCACTCCTCGGCCAGCGCCTCCGCCTCGCCGGGCGGCGTGAACACCAGCAATCGCTCGCCCGCGTTGTAGACGTACATGTCGGTTTCGACACGGCCCTGCGGGTCCAGCAGGAGCGCGTACACCCCGCGGCCGTCACCCGCGGGGACGCGGTTCGAGACGGCGTTGTCGACGAACTCCACGCGGTCCGCACCGGTCACCACCAGCACCCCGGGGACGTGTTCGACGACCCCGACCCCGCTCCGGACGGCCCGGTGGACGCGTCCGGGCTTGCCGTAGTCGGCGACCGCCTCCCGCCCGCCCCGCTTCTCGAAGGTCGCGTCGTGTTCGGCGTGCACGTCGGCGAGAACCGTCATTGTCGGTGTGTGTGCCGCCGGGGTTAAGTAATGCGTGTCGGCCACCGGACAGTCACCGGGTCCGCCGGAGCACGCCAGCCGCGAGTGCCGCCAGGGCCGCGACGACCCCGAAGCCGGCACCCTCCTCGCCGGGCGTCGGTGTCGCGGTCGGTGTCGGTGTCGGTGTCGCGGCCGGCGTCTCGGTGGCCGACGGGTCGACGCCCTCGACGGTGACCGTGGCCGTGGCGTCGCCGTCGCTGGCCTCGACGGTGACCTCGCCGGCCTCGTCGACGGGCACCTGGATCTGTCCCCGTTCGTCCGTCCGGCCGACGGACTCGCCGCCGACGCTGACGGCGGCGCCCTCGACGCGCCGGTCGTACTCGTCGGTGACCGTCACCACCGTCGACTCGCCGACCACGACCCTGCGGTTGATCGAGTCGACTGCCAGGGCGGGCGAGCGCCGGATCGCGACCTCCCGTGAGACGGGGTCCTCGCCGACAGCCATCCGGATCCGCTCGGCGTCGTAGCCGTCCTTGTCGACCCGCACGTCGTAGTTCCGGTTGACCGGCACGGACAGCGTCGCGGTCCCGTCGCTCCCCGTGGTGAGGCTCGTCCCGCGGCTCGCGACTCTGACGGTCGCGTTCCCGACCGGCTGCGGGGGGTCGAAGTGGTCGTCGACGACGGTCACCGTCGCGTCGACCTCGGCGCCCTGGACGGTGATCGTCTCGGTCTTCTCGACCCGCGTGATCTCGATCGACGCCTCCCGCCGGAGGTGGCCCGGCGCCGTCACGCGCACGGTGTAGTCACCCAGTTCCAGGGCGTCGGTCCGCGCAACGCCACTCCCGTTGGTCGTCTGCCTGTCGACCTCGCCGACAGGACCCCTGACGCTGACTGTCGCGTCGGGAATCGGGCCCCCGGGCCCCTCGACGACAATCGCCGCCCGCCCGATATCGGAGACGCGGACCTGGATCTGCTCGCCGCTCTCGACGTCGAACACCCTGTACGGCCGATTCCTGACGTACTCGTCGTCGTCGACCTCGATCGCGGCGATCGACCCCTCTGGCACGTCGACCAGCGCCCGGCCGTCGGCGGTCGTGGTCACCGTGCGCGGTCCGCCGTCGTCGTCCCAGGTCACCGAGAGACCGACGTCGCCGACCGGTCGCCCGTTCTCGTCGACGACAGTGATCTCCACCGTGACGTCGTCCGCGACAGCCGTGCCGACGACGCCGTGTGCGACACCCGCGACGACGACTGCGACGACCGCCGCAGAAACCAGCGCCCGTGACATGGTTGCGTGTTGGACAGTGCTCTTAAACCTCTATCGGCCCGGTCATCCCGCCCGCATCCGGGCGACGACGCCGTCGATTTCCCCGCGGGTGGCCGACAGGAGCGGCCCGGGGACGGTACACGCGAGCATGGCCGCCGCCACGGCGTCGACGAGTGCCCCCGGGAGGCTCTCCCCGCGGGCGAGTCGCCCGAGCAGTCCCCCGACGAACGCGGCCTGCCGGCCGGTCGCGTCGACGACGTCGATCCCGACGGCCTCCTGTTCGTGGGCGACGTTCGTGCCGGGCGTGTCGCGCAGGGCCACCGCGCTGCAGTCGTCCCGCGTGACGACAACCGTCCCGAGGTCGTACTCGGCGGTCAGGGTGTGTGCGAGTTCCCGGGGCCGCCCGCTCGCCCCGAACACCGTCTCCGCGTGCTCCGCCTGGACGGCGAGTACGTCGATGTGTTCGGCCAGTTGCCCGATTGTCTCCCGGTACCGGTCGGCCGACCGGAACCCCTCCCGGTAGTCCACGTCGGCGACAGTGATGGCGCCACCTCCCCCCGCCGCCCGGAGCATCGCCTCGGTCGTCGTCGCGGCCCGCTCGGAGAGGACGGCCGTACTCCCGCCGGCGAAGACCGTCTCGGCGCTCTGGACGAGATCCATCGGGAGGTCGCCCGGGTTCGCCGACGCGACGGCCGTGCCCTCGCAGTCGTACCGGACCACCTCCTCTCGGGGCGTGTGTCCCACCTCGCGGAAGACGAGCCCCTGGCGTACCTCGTCCGGGTCCGTCCAGGCGATCTCCGTCTCGACACCGTGCCGGCGGAGCTGGCCGACCGCATGCCGTCCCAGCGGCGAGTCGGGGAGCTTCGACACCCAGGTCCCCTCGGCGCCGACGGCCGTCGCCGCCGCCGCGGCGCCGCTCTCGATCCCGCTGGTGTGGATCCGTGCCTCGCGTGTCGCCGCGAGCCGCTCGCTCCCACGGGGGGAAAACTGCAGGGCTGTATCGCCGAACGCGACCAGGTCTGTCATACGTCACCTATCACCGTCGACCGGCTTAATTCCACTGGCAGACCCGACCGCGCCGGGACGCCTGACCGGCGAGGCGGCCCGGGGTTCGTCCCCGCGACCGGGAGCGCGTCCGCGAGTGCCGCGCGTGTCCCCGGGTTGCCGGTCCAGGCTGCGGTCAGCGTCCGCCCGTCCACGTCGACTCTGAGGTCCGTCGTGTGGGGTGTTCGGGCCCGGCCCCCTCGAACTCCCGCTCCCAAGCGTTCTTTGCCGAGCGTAGCACACGTCCACACACCATGGAGTTCGCACAGTTGCTCTCGGGGATCGTCCACGAGCCCACACAGACCGAGGGACCGGGACTCGACCTGACCGTCGCGGAGGTGTACGAGGTGACCGGTCCGGGTCGCGTCGACTTCGGCGGCGGCGAACTCGAACCCGCCAGGGTCGACCCGCACCCGAGCGGGAAGCGCACTCCCGACGACGACTACGAGTGGTGGCACCTCGACGCCGGCGGGTACCTCCTCGAGTACAACGAGTCCGTGACGAGCGACGACGTGCGGTTCACGCTCCAGACCCGCGACGAACTGCTCGCACGCGGCGCCTCCCACCCGACCCTGCACGTCACAGACCTGCCCCGGGTGCCCCTCGCAGTCGGCGGTGCCGGCCTCCGGCTCAAGGAGAACGCGCGCGTCTCGACGCTCGTCGCGGCCGAGCCGGCTCACTCGTAGGCGCTCGGCCGGCCCACCCAGAGGAAAAGCGAGAGGGTGACGAACGCGACTCCGACCCACGAGAGTTCGACCGCCCCGCGGAGGAGTCCGTACGCGATGACCCACGCGCCCAGCAACATCATCCCCAGGGTTAGCCACGTCTCGAAGCTCCACTCCGCCGGCGAGGCGACCATACCCCACGTACGTCACACGGGAAGTTATAGCCACCCGCCAGCCGAAAAGAGTGGGTTTTTACGCGCCAGCGGACTTCACACGGACAATGGCAGAGTTTACCGTCGCAGTCTCCGATCCGGAGGACGGCACCACGTACCAGATAGACGTCTCGGACCAGGACGCGAACCGCTTCGTCGGCCGGGAGATCGGCGAGGAGGTCGACGGGGGCGCCGTCGGGCTCGAGGGGTACACCCTCGAGATCACCGGCGGCTCCGACGACGCCGGCCGGCCGATGCGCGAGGACGTCCGCGGCGCCGACCTGCAGAGCCTCCTCCTCGAGGGCGGCACCGGCTTCAACCCCTCCCGGGACGGCGAGCGCGAGCGCGTGACCGTCCGCGGGCGCGAGGTCGGCGAGGCCACACGCCAGATCAACGCCGCCGTGACCGGCCGCGGGGACACCGCAGTCGAGGAACTGCTGGAGTGACCGAGCGCGTCCCCTCCGACCACGACGCCGTCCCCTCCCACCGGACGCACGTGGCGAGCGTCGGGCCGACGCGCCGCCCCCGGGTCCTGCTTCCGGCGGCTGTCGAGGCTGCCCCCGGTGACGTCGTTCGCGTCTCCCTCGAGGGGGACGCCTCCCACGCCCGGGTTCGGGAGTCCCTGGAGGGCGACCGCGACCTGCGGGGCGCCTTCGCGAACGCGCGTCTCGCCCGCACGGAAGGCGAGGGCGAGAACCGCCTCCACGCGTGGCTCGACGCAGTCGGCGTCTCACCGGGGGAGCCGCTTCTCGTCGACATCCTGACGCCCGGGTTCGAGTACGGCCTGCGCCGGCCCGGAGAACGCGTCGTCTACGCGGCGGCCGACCCGCCGCAGTCGTCGCTTGCCGACATCGCGCGCGACCTCGACGGCTAAGTTCGTCCCACGAGCGAGCGCTGGAGGTTCCCGGCGACGCGCTCGCGGAGCCGGTCGGCGGCGTCGACGTCGATGTCGACCGCAATCGCGTCGCCGGCGCCCAGCCCGCCCCCGCCGGCCGTGTCGACGGTCACCGTGCCGAGGTTCCGCCGGCGCTGGAACACCGTCTGGCTGCTGAACACCGTCTGGACGCGGTCGGCGGGCACGACCATCGTCCGCCGCCGCCAGAAGCCGTTGCGCGTGACCACGTACTCGTCGTCGACGTGGTAGCCCTTGTGGGTCCAGGCGAGGTGTGCGGCGACCGGCACCGCGACCAGGCCGGCGAGCGGGAGGTACCACAGCGACACCGCGCTGGTCGCGGCGTGGACGGCCCGCAGGACCGCGACAACGGCGAGAAGCGCGAGCGCGTACCTGACGGCGTACCGCGTCCGGGCGCGCCTGGGCGGGCGCTCGAGCGGGACGTCGCCGAACGGTTCGACTTCGTGGGCGAGCGCGAGCGCGCGGTCCCGCTTCGCGATCGGGACAGCCGACTCGACGGTGTCGCCGTCCCCGCTCGCCGCCCGGCCGGCGGTCTGGATGACCAGCGATCCGTACCCGGCCGCCCGGGCGAGGACGTTCTCACGGAGCGTGACCGCCTGGACTTTCGGGAGCGGGATCGTCCCCGTGTACCGCTGGAGCAACCCCCGCTCGTAGCGGAGTTCGTCCTCGCGGCGTGTCAGCGTGAAGCCGTAGTACCGGAAGACCTGCAGGAGGCCACTGAGCACCCAGAAGCCGGCAATGGCGGCCACGGCGACCGCGGGCCCGAACAGCGTCACGAGGTCGTACCGCGGAGCGACGCCGCGGGCCATCCGGGGTGCGAACACCGAGAGGGCGACCGTGAGCAGTCCGAGCAGCCGGAGGTCCGCCGAGACGACGCCCAGCACCAGGTGCTCGCGGTCCGAGAGCGTAAAGAGGTGCGAACCCCGCTCGGGTTCGTCCTCGTCGGCCGCGGAGCGCTTGCGCCGGCTGATCTCGTTCTGGAGGCGGTCGGCCTCGGCCCGACCGACGTACCGGAGGTGTGCCTCGCTGCCGCTCCCGCCGGCCGTCTCGATGCGCACTGCCGCGATGCTCAGCGCGCGCTGGACGACGTTCTGTGCGACGTCGACGTTCTGGACGCGCTCGTAGGGAATCTCCCGCTCGCGCCGCGAGAGCACACCCGACTGGATGTCCAGGGTGTTCGGCGTGAGTTCGTACTCGTAGCGGCGGTGGCGCACGAACTCCCACCCGAACGTGAGCCCGAGTGCCAGCGCCACGAGCGCGATTCCGGTCCCGATCGTCACCGGATCGGCTGTGGACGCGGAGGTGACGACCCCGAAGAGGACGAGTCCGCCCAGCCGGAGCCCGTTCTCCGCGACGCGGTAGGGGATCGAGCGGGAGTCCAGCCTCACAGCGCGTCACCGTCCTCGGTCTCGATGGCCAGTTCCTTCAGCCGGCGCTGGAGGTCGCTGGCCTCCCCGGGGGTCAGCCCCGGGACCGAGACGTCGGCACCCCGCGATCCGGCGGTGTAGACCACGAGCGTCGACAGCCCGAGCGCCCGCTCCATGGGTCCCTGGCTCGTGTCGACGTGCTGGATGCGGACGTGTGGCGCGACGGTCTTCACCCGCGTGAGTACGCCCCGCTCGAGGTACAGCGCGTCCGAGCGCAGGCGGTACGACCAGGCACGGTACCGCAGGTGGACCCAGCCGACCCCGAGAAGCCCGGCCAGCCCCGCGAGTGCCGGCGCCAGGCGCGGGTCGACGCCGACGCGGGCGAACCCGGCCCGGGCGAGCACCACCAGCACGACCACCCCCACGACGAGCCGGACCGCCCACTGGATCCGTACGCGCGGCGAGATTGTCCGGGCTTCCGTGGTGTACTCGGCGACGTCCCCGCCGTCGCCGCCCTCGCGCTCCGCCGTGCCGTTCCCCTCGCCGGGGACGCTCCCCGCCTCGGCGCTCCCGCTGTCCGGGACGGGCGCGGGGGCGGTCGCCTCGCCCGGGGTCACCCGCGACGCGTCCCCCTCGTCGTCTGCCATACCACAACAGAGGGCGGGACCGCCGAAGAAAGTTGGGACCTCGGGGCGTGGCGTCCTGGTCCCGACGCGGTACTGCCGTCTGTGAACTTCGCGGTCGCCTGGAGCGACGTCGTACAGCAGTCGGCGGGCGTGTCCGTGCAGTCCGCGTCGCCCCGGCGTCTCCCGCTCCGTCAGCCGGAGGTCCAGTGGTCGCGGGCTTCGGCCAGCGTCTCTCCCGCGACGTGGGCCCTGTAGCCAAAGATGTCCCGGTAGCCACACTCGGACATCAGGACCGGAACGAAGGGCTCGTCGGCGACCAGTTCCTCGTCGCCGTGGACGCCTGCCACGACGACGGCGTCGGGCTCCCCGTCCGGTCCGCGGACCGTCACGTCCGGAGTCGTCTGCTCGGTCATCGTCGCCTCCGTCTTGGTGCTCCCGACTCAGAGTGGTTGTTGCGACCCCCTACCGCCGGAGACGGAGCCCCGGCCGCTACTCGTGTCCGCTGACCCGGACCGGTTCGTACGGGTCCTCGAGCCACCCGATGTCGCTGTCCGACAGCGAGATGTCGAGTGCGCCGACGGCCTCCTCGAGGTGCTCGACGCTCGTGGTGCCGACGATGGGCGCGTCGACCCAGTCCTTGTGGAACAGCCACGCCAGCGCGATCTGTGCCATGGTGGCGTCCTCCTCTGCTGCCAGTTCCTCGACGCGCTCGTTGACCTCGCGGCCGTTGCCCTCGAAGTAGGGGTGCTCGCGGGCGTGGTCGTCGACCGCGCCGCGGGCGGTGGCGTCGAACTCTGTGTGGGGGCGCGCCAGGTATCCCCGCGCCAGGGGGCTCCACGGGATGACGGCGACGTTCTCCTCCTGGCAGAAGGGGAGCATCTCGCGTTCCTCCTCGCGGTAGAGGAGGCTGTAGTGGTTCTGCATCGTCCGGAACTGGTCGAGCCCGAGCCGGTCGCTCGCGTACAGGGCCCGCGCGAACTGGTAGGTCCACATCGAACTCGTGCCGAGGTGCCGGACGTGACCCCGCCGGACGGCGTCGTCGAGCGTCCGGAGAGTCTCCTCGATCGGCGTGTCGTCGTCCCAGCGGTGGGTCTGGTAGAGGTCGATCGTCTCCATCCCCAGACGGTCGAGGCTCGCGGCGAGTTCCTGTTCGATTGCCTTCCGCGAGAGGCCGCCCGAGTGGGGGTTGGTGTCGTCCATCTGGAAGTACACCTTCGTGGCGACGACCGACTCGCTCCGCCGGCCCTCCAGGGCACGGCCGAGCACACGCTCGGACTCCCCGCGGGAGTACATGTTGGCGGTGTCGAAGAAGTTGATCCCGAGGTCGATCGCCCGCTCGATTATCGGGCGGCTCTCGTCCTCGTCGAGCACCCACTCGCGCCACTCCGGTGTGCCGAAGCTCATGCACCCGAGACAGATCCGGCTGACCTCCGTACCCGTCCGGCCGAGGGTCGTGTACTCCATGTCCCCCTCTCGCCCGGACGGGGTGAAAGCGTTCCGGTCGTACTCCCGGCCGGCGGTCAGGGCTCGAGGAGGGCCGGGCGCGGGTCGCCTACAGGTCGGCGCCCACCGCCTCGGTCACGGAGTCGAACCCGTCCCGTTCGAGCAACCCGAGCAGGCCGCGGTTGATGTCGCGCGCAAGCGAGGGACCCTCGTAGACCAGCCCCGTGTACAGCTGGACCAGGCTGGCGCCGGCGCGGATCTTGCGGTAGGCCTCCTCCGCGGAGGCGACGCCGCCGACACCCACCACCGGCACGTCGACGCGCCCGGCGACGAACCGGACCATCTCCGTGGCCGGCGCCTCGATGGGTTCGCCCGAGAGCCCGCCCGCCTCGGCGCGGTTTGGCGAGCGCAGCGACCCGGGCCGGTCCGTGGTCGTGTTCGTCGCCACCACCCCGTCGAGGTCGAACTCCCGCACCACGTCGAGGGCGTCGGCGACTGCGGGCTCGGGCAGGTCCGGCGAGAGCTTCACAAGCAGCGGGGCCGCGCCAGCGTCGACCAGTTCTTTGAGGATGGCTGCCAGCGACTCGCGGTTCTGGAGGTCCTCGAACCCCTGTGAGTTGGGACAGGAGACGTTGACGACAAAGAAGTCCGCGCCCTCCGCGACGCGCTCGTAGGTCCAGCGGTAGTCCGCGGGGGCCTCCGCCGGCGCGACGTGTTCGGTCTTGGCGATGTTGACGCCGACCGGGGCGTCGACATCAGCCGTCGAGAGGCGCCGACCCACCGTCTCGGCGCCGTCGTTGTTCAGCCCCATCCGGTTGATCAGGGCGCGGTCCTCGGGCAGGCGGAACAGCCGCGGACGCGGGTTCCCCGCCTGTGGCTCGGCGGTGACCCCGCCCACCTCGACGAACCCGAACCCCAGGGCCGAGAGGGCGCCCGGGACGTGTGCGTTCTTGTCGAACCCGGCAGCGACACCGACCGGGTTGGCAAACTCCAGGCCGAAGGCGGTCGTCGCCAGGCGGTCGTCGCACACCCCGTAGTGGGCGGCCAGCGCCCTCCGGACGAGGGGCGCCTGCCCGACCCGCAGGAGTGCATACCCCACTGTGTGGGCCGTTTCGGCCGGCAGCCGAAACAGGAGCGGTTTCGCGATGTCGTAGACAGACGGCATTCGGAGCGTGCTCAGCCTCAGAACTCGTGTTCGACCTCTTCGGGGTCGGCTTTCTGGATAATAATTTTGTTGTCGCGCACGCGAACGAAAACCTCGTCGCCGATGTCCATTCCGGCCACGGCGAGCTCGTCCTCGTGAATGTTGATGTGCACGTTGTGGTACTCACCGTCCTCGTCTTTCGCACCACTCGGGCTGAGCTTCTTCTTTCTGACCATCGCGCTACCTAGCCGTGCATCTCCGGAGGATACACTTAAGTCTACCGCGGCGTGGTCGGCCGACAGACCGCCTCACGGGACCGCATGTCCGGCGCGCGCGACCGGCCGCCGGGCCCGTTCGTGGCTGTTCGTCTCCGGTTCCGACCCCGGTTTCCGGCCCGAACCCCCGTTCCGGCGGCGGCTTTTTATAAGTGCATCGCCCAACGGCAGGCGGTTTTGGGATATCTTTATATTGTGTCATGTGCTGGGTTGGCATGGAGCGAAAAACCATGGCACGAGACAGCGACAAGCGCAACTTCGCGCTCCGAGAGCAGGGCGGCGAGGAATCGAGCGTGTTCTCCGGGGGGACGCCCCGCCAGGCAGCACTAAAAGCAGCCAGACGGCTCAACCCGGCCGACTCCGAGGACGACGCCGACCCCGAGGAGATCCGACTCCGGGAGAAAGGCACCCACAAGATACACATCTACGAGGGCTGGGCCTGGGAGGAGGAGGCACCCGACGACTCTCCCGACTGGATGCCCGAGGAGATCACCAAGGGCAACGTCTCGAAGGAAGGCGTCGAACACCTCGACGAGATCTAGCCGGATCAATCCGTGTTTTTTGCCCCGGCCAGCCGCGGCTCTCCCGGCAGTATAAGTCCTGCCGGGACCACCTCACGGACGCGTGGCCCTCACCCGGCCCGACCGGACCCACGAGCGGCGGGATGACGGGCCGACCTCCGGCCACGCGACACGCAACCCCGACGCCCTGGGGTGTGCAACCGAGTGACGGGACAGGTACGGTTCGACGGGCTTAAGTCGGTCCTCCCCAGTTAATTATAGTGTGAACGTGCGTGACCGATCCCGGTCACGTCGGGCCGGCGAATGTCGACTCGAAGGGTTTAAAACCCTTTCCGACATACGTTCAGGTCCGGAAGAAATGAGGATTCCACCCCTGCGGTCCGCCGTATAGATGGGATCTGATGTTAGCCCTGGTAGTTCGGTGACATCCGGTCGGTCGGATGTGCCGAACCCGATAGCAGACGATTCCCGCCAAACCCACCCACGCACCGCGTGGGTACATTCCGGTTGATCCTGCCGGAGGCCATTGCTATCGGAGTCCGATTTAGCCATGCTAGTCGCACGGGTTGGACCCGTGGCGAACAGCTCAGTAACACGTGGCCAAACTACCCTGTGGACGGGGATAACCTCGGGAAACTGAGGCCAATCCCCGATACAGCTCTCATGCTGGAGTGCAGAGAGCTGGAAACGTCGAGGCGCCACAGGATGTGGCTGCGGCCGATTAGGTAGACGGTGGGGTAACGGCCCAC
>CAZUVE010000094.1:0-10955 GCA_964623735.1 uncultured Halobacteriales archaeon
CCGGCTGCGTTCATACGGATCGCTGTAAGTCATATAGTGATTGCTGTAACTGTTTACCGGTACGACCGCACGACAGCGTGCGGTTGATCAGGCAATGACTGTCAGCAATCACTATACTGTCGGCTATACCGACCTGAAGAGATTCCCCCGTCCGGGGTGCTGACACTGCTCACGCCCTTGTAACCGACAGTATCACTCGCGGTCCCCGTCGACCAGTCTGATCTCGTCGTCGCCGGCCGGAACCGCACAGAGGAACGCCCCCTCCTCGTCGCTCTCGTTGCGGTACCAGTGGACGGCCCCCGCGGGGACGTGCACGGCGTCGCCCGCGCTCACGGTGTGTTCCTCGCTCTCGTCGACGGCTTCGCCGTCTGCACGAGGCGTCTCCGACGCCTCGCTGATGCCGACGACGTACTCGCCCGCGAGGACGTACTGTTCGTGTTCGATCTCGTTTGTGTGTCTCGGAACTTCGCCGCCGGGCGCGAGCGTAAACCGGCGGATCGCGAGGTTCCCGCCGCCCTCCGCCTCGCCGACGAGAACCCCCTTCCGGAGGCCCTCCGCGGCGCCGACAGGTTCGTACTCGATGTCCTCGCTGGCCCGGACGAACGGTCGGGTGCGGGTGTCACCCATACCGTCCGGTTGGTGGCCCGCTTTCTTAAGACCCTCCCTCTCGTAGATCTACGCATGCGCCGGTTCCGCGTCGGGAGTGTCTTCGGCATCCCCATCCAACTGGACCTGACCTTCCTCCTCGTCCTGCCGCTGTTCGCGTTCGTCATCGCCTCCCAGGTGGAACTGTGGGCGGGAACAATGAACGACGTCGTGGCCGCGAACCTCGACGCGGAACTCCTCTCGACGGGTGTCGTGCCGTGGGTGCTGGGGGTTGTCGCCGCCGTGGGGCTGTTCGCCGGGGTCGTCCTCCACGAACTCGGTCACTCCGTTGTCGCCATGCGCTTCGGGTACACCATCGAGTCGATCACCCTCTGGCTGTTCGGCGGCATCGCCAACCTCGAAGAGATGCCCGAGGACTGGCGCCAGGAACTCTCCATTGCCGTCGCCGGCCCCGTTGTCAGCACCCTCCTCGGCGTTGTCTGCTACGCCGCGTTCCTCGCGGTCCCGTCGGCCCACTCGCTCGCCCTCGACGCCGCACGGTTCGTGCTGGGCTACCTGGCACTCATGAACGTCGCGCTGGCGGCGTTCAATATGCTCCCCGGCTTCCCCATGGACGGCGGGCGCGTCCTGCGCGCGCTGCTCGCCCGCTCCAGGCCCTACGCCCGGGCGACGAAGATCGCCGCCGAGGTGGGGAAGGGCTTTGCCATCCTCCTGGGCCTGTTCGGGCTGCTCGTGACGTTCAATCTCTTTCTGGTCGCGCTCGCCTTCTTCATCTACATCGGTGCCTCCGGCGAGGCCCAGCGGACTATCATGCGCGCGGCCTTCGAGGGTGTGGTCGTCGGGGACATCATGACACCGGCCGACCACGTCGAGACCGTCGACGAGGGCACCTCCGTCCGGGAACTCGTCGACAGGATGTTCGAGGACCGCCACACTGGCTACCCCGTCGAGCGCGACGGCGAGGTGGTCGGCCTCGTCACCCTCGAGGACGCCCGCGCCGTCCGCGAGTTCGAACACGAGGTATACGACGTCGGAGACGTTATGACCACCGACGTCTACTCCGTGTCCTCCGGGGAGGACGTCATGACAGCCCTCGATAAACTCCAGAACAACGATATCGGTCGCCTGCTCGTCATCGACGACGACGAGTTCGCCGGCCTCCTGACCCGCTCGGACATCATGACCGCCCTCTCGGTCATCCAGACCGGCGGCCGCTTCGACCACCCGGCCGAGGAACCCGACGACCTCGAACTCTCGCGCCCGCAGACGTGATCTTACTATAGGGATGTTCGAAAGTCATTACAGGATCGACCGCAAGAAGGCGTGCGGTCGACCTGGTAAACGCTTTCGAACATCCCTATATCACCACAGGCTGCACATTCGAGTTCGATCTTCCCACCTGCCCACCGTGGGTTGTCGGCACCCCTGATATCGGGGTTGTGACGCCAGGCCCTCGATTCCACACACTCCGGACAGTACAGATCCTCTTTTTCTGATGGGTAGTATTCGAATTCAGTACCGCAGATTTTACACGTCGTCGACTCTTTGCCTCCACGATAATTCGGATTCTCCTGGCCTTCTTGCGACGTACTCTTGTCGAGACACTCTTCAGAACAATGCTCTTTTTGATATGAGCAGTAGAACTCGGTTCCGCAGTTGTTACATTTTCGGTTCGGTAACCGCTTTTCGTGGACGCTACTGTGAGGTACTCCGAGCCCCCTTCGGGTATCGAAGGTCTGCTCACATGTCGGACACCGATGCTCGGCCATCACGTATAGTTTGTACTGGATTACTATGTTAAATTTCGTAATCCCCTGCAAATACTCAAATAACTGATATTGTGTGGGGAATGAAGCAGCCGCTTTTTGATTTAGAAGTGTTAGAAGTATGTCAGTCCGGGCGCGGGAATCGAACCCGCCTCTTGGGCGCCACAGGCCCAAAGGATACCACTACCCCAGCCCGGACGCGAATACGATTAGATGTACGCCACGGATTCGTGAAATACGTTACGTTACGGCCGCTCGATCCAGAGAGTCCGGGAGGCTTTTGCCCTGTGGCAGTCTACTGAGAGTGTGGCCATCACAGACAAAATCTACATCAAGAACCACCAGCAGATCGCCTCCCAGTTGGAGACGTCCTTTCCCAGGGGGGCGTTCAAGGGGGCGACGCTGGACATCCTCTTCCAGGGGGAGGGACTGGCAAAACTCGACGACGCGACGCGCGACCGCGTTCTCGAGTTCGCGGAGGACTTCCTCGATTGCGACTGTGAGGCCAACCCCCACTGCGGGTGTCCCGAGCGGAAGTTCGTCCGCTACCTGCTGGAACTGCGCGAGGAGGGCCTGGGCCCCGACGCCATCGTCGACGTGATGGGCGACGACTACATGCTCTACGCCTACCCGGGCGACGTCCTCTCGTTTCTGGACGACAGCGTCCGGACGCTCGAGGCGGTCGAGGCGCTGGCGGGCGTCGACGGCCACGGGGAAGCGGGCGAGCGGACACGCAAAGTGCGGGAGAACCTGGTCCGGTGAACCGCCTCGGGGTCAGCCCCGGGGCCTCTTTCCGTGGATCAGCGAGATTGGACGGACAGTGATACTGTCGGCTATACTGGTCGACGGAGTCCCTGATAGATATTCGCCGGGTCGTGACGCGGCGAACTGTATCAACCGTTCCGTCGACCAGTATATAAGCGCGTGAGCAGTATCGCCAGCCCGGACTGGGGAATATCTTCACGCTGTAGCCGACAGTATGAACAGTACTACAGCACGGGAGAGTAACAACAGCACGAACTCCCGTTACAGGAATACCTCTGGGGTGGTGGGTTCCGGGAAGAATCGTACCGTGTCGGGACAGCCGGTGACGTTTCGACCGGTACAGTCGAACGGTCCATCGAGCGAACGGAACGCGTGCAGGGGAGTCCGGCCTTCACCCTCGAGGTCGAGTGGTTCGAGGGACTTCGTCTCTCGTCACCACGGAAAGCTCCGAGTTCCGAACGACCCCGGGGCACTCGGCCCGGTGCCTGTAGAACGCGGGTGCGGGTCGCAAACGAGGGGGGTCGAACTGCGGGGCGCGTTACAGCGAGGTGTCCTCGAAACTGCTGCCGATGCGGTACGGTTCCTCCTCCTGGTCGCCGTCGAGTTCCTCGAGTTGGACCACGTCATTCTGGTCGGCCGCGTCGAGTTCCTGGCGGAGTTTCGTGACGTAGCGCTTGTGTTCCTCGAGCTGTGCGCGGAGGTGTTCGGCCTCGAGTTCGAGCCGCTCGTGCTCGCGGATGAAGCTCTTTGGCACCTCGACTTTCGGGGGGAAACTCTCGGTGCTCGACCGGTTGGAGTCGCCGACCTCGTGTTCGGGCACGACCTCGACCTGGCCGCCGTGGGCGACGAGCATGTCCACGTAGTCCCGGAAGACCGCCGAGAGGGAAATATCGCGCTCCTCCGCGATGTCGCGCAGGGTCTCGAACTTCTCCTGGCTCACCCGGAAGGAGATTGTCTTGTTCTTGTTCCCCATTGTAGAGGCGAGTCGTTGCTCCGCACACTTAACCGTTTGTCAGACACGGACCGGCAGTCACGGCGAAAAACCGCACACACGGCGGCTGGCACGACGCTGTACCCGTGTACCGGGACGACCACCGCTCGTGTGGTCGATCCGACAATGACTTACAGCAATCACTATCAGGCCGTGCCGGCCTCGGCGCTCTCGGTCTCGAGACCCTCGAGGGCGTCCTCGACGATCCGATTGTAGTTCTCGACTGGGCTGTCGTACCGTTCGCGGGCCATCTCGGCGTACTCGTCGGCACCCTCGCTCTCGAGCGACCGGATCCGCTCGAGGGTCCGTTCGGCGGTCTCGACGACCCAGCGGTCCCGCGTTGTCTCGTCGACCCGGCTGATCGACTCGGGGCGGACGGAGACGTTCACGTCGCCCTCGTCGGTCTCGAAGGTCCGGGGCTTGCCGACCACGGCGACGTACTCCGGCGGTTCGAGTTCCCGCAGCGCCGAGGCGGCGTCGGGCTGGTACTGGCCGGCGTAGGTAAAGAACGTGTCGCCGTTGGGGTCGACGACCCGTCCCTGCCAGTACTCCGAATCTTCGCCGACGTCCTCGGTCTCGGTGAGGGTCCCGACGACGAACACGCGGTTGGCCCGCTGGCCCGTCGGCAGGAGGACGTACACCGGCGCGCGGTCGTCGTCCGATTCTTTGAACGTGTGGGTCGCGTCGTTGAACTCCCGGGCGAAGACGCGGCGTGCGACCTCGCGGGTGGGTGCGCTCGCCATTATACCGACCTCGCCTTGATGAGAACTGCCTCGGGGTCGGCCGGTTCTGTGAGCCGCTCGACCCCGTCGGCCAGGACGTACCGCCCCAGCGTCGGGCCGGTCACGCGGTAGTAGTAACCGAGTGTTTTCTCGCGGATCTCGTCGGCGACGACGCTCGTGTCGAGAGCGTCCTTGGCCATCTCCTTGGCCCCCTCGAGGGTGATGTCGGCCACGTCCCCCGTGGCCTCCCGGTCGAAGATGACCTCGTGGACGTCGGTCCCGTCGTCGAGGACGCCCTTGATGCGGAGGTCGAACCCGCCCTCGACCTCGCCGTGCTCGCCGCAGCGGCCGTTCTGGAGGACCCGCGTACAGTCCTCCTCGGGACAGCGCTTGATCAGCCCCGAGCCGGACTGGATGTCTACCAGCGCGCCCTCGACCTCGATGTCCTCGTCGCCAACCTCGATCTCCTCGTCGACGGCCTCGATGGTGGTCGTCCGGTTCAGCTTCACCGAGTACCGTCCCTGGTACTCGTCGGTGACGAGGTTGCGCAACTGGTAGACCTGCCCCTCGTCCAGTTCGGAGAGGTCCGACTTCGACCACTTGGTGAACTTGATCGTGCCGGTCTCGTCGCCGAGCAGCCCGACCTGCGCGACGGCGTCGCTCCGGGCATCCCAGAGGTCGACGACCTTCGCGGTGAGGTCGATCCACTCCTCGGCGGAGTCGATCTCCCGGATCTGCTTGACCTCGTTGCCGCCGCCCATCAGGTCGTCGCGGTCCATCCCCGCCTCGTCGAGGTACGTGTTCGTGACGCTCCGGCGCGCCTCGTCGACGGGAACCTTGTAGTCCTCGACCAGCGTCTCCAGGCGCTCGTGGATCTCGTCGACCGCGACGTCGAGCCGGTCGGCAAACTGTTCGTGTATCTCCGCTGCGTGCGTACGCAAATCTGTCTCAGTCATCGGCGTTCACTGTCTCCGCGTTGTTTTCGGTGGGAGACATACGACATTTGGTGCCCGATGATATAAAAAGTTCCGCGACCGTGGTGGAAGTGGAACCGCCGGACGTGGCTGCGGTCTCGTCCACCGGTTCGGGGGGCCGGGAGTCGGAGAGACACTGCTCCCTGCGGATCGCTGTCCGTCGGTGCCGGATCGACCGCACGGCGCGTACGGTCGTGCCGGGAGACAGCTACAGCAATCCGTACCACCGCCACCCGGAAGACTTTGAACGCCAGGCCCCGAGCCAGGGACAATGACCGACATCCGCGAACTCGACCCCGAGACGGTCGAGCGCATCGCGGCCGGCGAGGTGGTCGAGCGACCAGCCAGCGTCGTCAAGGAACTGGTAGAGAACAGCCTCGACGCCGGCGCCTCGCGGGTCGAGGTGGCCGTCGACGCGGGAGGGACCGAGCGTGTCCGGGTGCGCGACGACGGGGCCGGCATGACAGAGCGGGAGGTCCGCCGGGCCGTCGAGGAACACACGACGAGCAAGATCACCGATATCGGGGACCTCGAGGGCGGGGTCGGAACGCTCGGGTTCCGCGGGGAGGCGCTCCACGCCGTCGGTACCGTCTCGCGGCTGACCGTCACGACCCGCCCGCACGCCGACAGACACCCCGACGGCGGCGGGCGCGGAACCGAACTCGTCGTCGAGGGCGGCGAGGTGACTGCCGTCGAGCCCGCGGGCTGTCCCGAGGGCACGACCGTCGCGGTCCGCGACCTCTTCTACAACGTTCCCGCCCGCCGGAAGTACCTCAAACAGGAGTCGACGGAGTTCTCCCGCGTCAACACCGTCGTCTCCGGGTACGCCCTCGCGAACCCGGACGTCGCCGTCACGCTGTCACACGACGGCCGCGAGACCTTCGCCTCCCCCGGCCGCGGCGACCGGCGGGAGGCGGTCATGGCCGTCTACGGGCGCGAAGTCGCCGAGGCGATGGTCCCCGTCGACGCCTCCCCGGAGGGCCTCGAGGCGGTGTGGGGGCTCGTGAGCCACCCCGAGACCAACCGCGCGACACGGGACTACCTCTCGACGTTCGTCAACGGCCGGTACGTCACGGCCTCGGCGGTCCGGGACGCCGTCGTCGACGCCTACGGGACGCAACTCGCCCCCGACCGCCACCCCTTCGCCGTTCTCGACCTGTCGGTCGACCCTGCGCGGGTGGACGTGAACGTACACCCCCGGAAACTGGAGGTCAGGTTCGCCGACGAGAGCAGCGTCCGCGAGCAGGTCCAGACGGCTGTCGAGGAGGCGCTGCTGGCCGAGGGGCTGGTTCGGGCCTCGGCCCCGCGGGGGGCGTCGGCGCCCGAGCAGACCGAGATCCACCCGGGCGAACCCGACGACTCCGGACGCGAAGACGAAGCGACCACCGCAGACGGACGTGGCGCCGACACCGGACAGGGAACCGGCGCCGGCAACGTCGAACAGGAGGCCGGAACAACGGCCGGCGAGCCGGAATCGGACGGGGCGACAGCCCCTGCCAGCACCGACACGGGAGCGTCGAGACGACAGGAAGGGGAGCCCGCCACGGAGACTGCTGCCGCCGGCGACCGGAAGTTCACCCCGCCGCTGGAACAGGAACGGCTCGGGGAACCCAGCCCCGGGGAGGCCCACGAGTTCGAGTCGCTGCCGGCAGCGCGCGTGCTCGGCCAGCTCCACGACACCTACATCGTGGCCGAGACGGCCGAGGGGCTGGTGCTCGTCGACCAGCACGCCGCCGACGAACGGGTCAACTACGAGCGGTTGCGCGAGGCCTTCGACGGGGACGTCCCGACACAGGCGCTGGCAGACCCCGTCGAGCTGTCCCTGACCGCGGGCGAGGCCGACCTGTTCGAGGCCCACGCCGACGCGCTCGCCCGGCTGGGCTTTCGCGCCGAGCGGACAGACGACCGGACCGTCGCGGTCCGGACTGTCCCGACGCTGGTCGCCGAAGCCGCCGATCCGGACCTGTTGCGCGACGTTCTGGCCGAGTCCGTGGCGGGCGACCGGGCGACCGGCCGGACCGTCGAGGCCGCCGCCGAGGAGTTGCTCGCAGACCTCGCCTGCTACCCGTCGGTCACGGGCAACACGTCGCTCACCGAGGGGTCGGTTCTGGACCTGCTCTCGGCGCTCGACAACTGCGAGAACCCGTACGCCTGCCCGCACGGGCGCCCGGTCGTGATCGAACTCGACCGCGAGGAACTGGAGGCGCGGTTCGAACGGGACTACCCGGGACACCGCTGAGAGAGTCGGTTGTGAGCCATTGCCGGATCGACCGTACGCAGTCGTTCGTACTGGGACACAGTTACAGCCGGCAGTATCAGGACCGACCGCCGGTGTCGCCGTCCGCTGGGGCGTCTGACCGTCTGTCAGAACGTGAGACTAATGTAGGCCCGTGGAGTACCCGACAACAATGGTCGTACCGTCGTTCGACCGGTGGGACTACGCCGCCGGCGCGAGCGTCCTCGGGTTGCTCCTGGTCGCGTACGTCGTCTACCCCCACCCGCTCGTCCGGTACGGCGTCTGGCTGACGATCTTCACCATCTGGATGGCCTGGTTCGTCTCCTTCGGCGTCAGGTGGGTGTACGCCAGCGATGACGGGGTGTCCGGTGCCGACGGAGCCGGATCCCGGACCGAACTGGAGGGCGCCCGTCCGGGCAGCGAGGAGTCCCGGTAGGTCCCCCGTTGCCCGAACGAACTGCTCTTTCTGGGCCGTGCGAGCCCCGGACCGATCGGTGACGACCGTGCCGACGCCCGGCAGCGATCAGAGGAACTCGTCGACGTGCGCCCGGTAGGCGTCGGGGCGGTCCTCGACGACCCAGTGGTAGGCCTCGTCGAGGGCGACCAGGTCGGTCCCGCCGGCGATGTCACCGGCGAGGCGCTCCGCGTAGTCCAGTGACTGCAGGGCGTCGTCGGCCCCCCACAGGAGGAGCGTCTCGGCCTCGACGCGGCCGTAGTCGAGTTCCGCCGTGTGGTTGGTGTTTGTGGCGATGGCGTTGCGGACGAGCGAGACGCGCGCCTCGGCGGGCTGCCAGGGGGCGCGCATCCCCTCACAGAACACCGTGTGGTCGGCAGGGTCGCCGTACAGGCCCGAGTCGAAGACGAAACCGAGTTTCTCCTCGAGCGTCGCGTCGTCGGCGAGTTGCTCGGCCACCCCGGGCAGGCCGAGCCCGTGGATGAACTCGACGGGCCAGGAGTCGTAACACGCCGCGTTCGAGAGGACGAGCCGGTCGACGCGGTCCCCGCGGGCCGCCATCCGGAGTGCGATTCCGCCGCCGATGTCGTGGCCGACGACCGCCGCGCTCCCGGCGCCGAGGTGGTCGAGCAGCGCCCCGATTATCGCCTCCTGTGCGCGGATCGAGCGGTCGAAGCCGTCGTGCATGGCGGAGTTGCCGTAGCCCAGGAGGTCCGGCACCACGACGTGGCGGTCGGCTGCGAGCGCCGGCGCTATCCGGCGCCAGAGAAACGACCACGTCGGGACGCCGTGCAGGAACACCACCGGCGGGCCGCCGCTGTCGGTCCCGGCCTCGTAGTAGGCCACCTCGAGGTCGTGGCCGTCGACGGACAGCGTCGCCGAGGTCTGCTCGGCCGACCACGCCTCGTGGTTCACGCCCGGACCCCCCCTCGGCCGCGGAAGCAGCCCTCGTCTGGCCCACGTCGCCGGCTGTGTGTCGGCTGGAACATACCACTCTGGCTCGCACCGGACGGACAAAAACAGTACCGGCCGGCCGTGTCGGCCCGACTATCCGTCAGCGGGGGCGAGGGCGAACGCCTCTTCGGAGTCGGGAAAGGGCACCTCGGCGACCAGCCCGTCGCGGGCGACGAACGCCCGCCCGCCGTCGAAGGCCTCCCGTGCCTCCTCGGCCAGCCGGCGCCACCCCCCGCCGGCGTACCGCGAGGAGACGTGTGTCAGCGCGAGGCGCTCGGCGCCGGCCCGGTTGGCGACCGCGGCGGCCTCCCGTGCCGTCGCGTGGGCCGTCTCGCGGGCGCGGGCCGCGTGGTCGTCGGCGAAGGTCGCGTCGTGGACCAGCAGGTCCGCCCCGTCGGCAGCCTCGACGACGCTCCCGCAGGGGCGGGTGTCGCCCGTGTACACCAGCTTCCGGCCCGGCCGGGGCGGCCCGACGATCTCCTCGGGCCGGACCACCCGCCCGTCGTGTTCGACAGGGTCGCCCTCGTGGAGCCTGGAGTACTTCGGGCCCGGCGGGATGCCCAGCTCGTGTTCGGCCTTCTCGCGGTCGAACCGGCCCTTGCGGTCGTCCTCGACAAGCGCGTATCCCACGGCTGTTGTCCGGTGATCGACGCCGATTGCGCGCACCTCGTACTCGGCACGGTCGAGGACGACGTCCCCGGGTTCGACCTGGCGGACCCGCACCGGGTAGGACGGGCGGTCGCCGGTGGCGGCGACGAGTCGCTCGACCCGCGTTCGCGTCCCGGCGGGGGCGTGGATCGCCAGGGGCGACTCGCGGTCGTTGAAATCCCAGGTCTGGAGCAGTCCCGGGAGCCCGAGCACGTGGTCGCCGTGGAGGTGTGTGACGAAGACGTGCTCGACGTCGAACCCCGTCGCGTAGCGCATCATCTGGCGCTGTGTGCCCTCGCCGCAGTCGAACAGGAGTCGGTCGCCCTCCCGCGCGACGAGCACCGCGCTGGGGTTGCGCTCGGCCGTCGGCACCGCCCCGCTCGTCCCGAGGAACGTCACGCGCATTGTCGGCCTGCGGGCGGCCGACGGAAAAAGACGTTCGGATTCCCGCCCGCAACTGCGCCGGGCAGGGCTACTGTTTTTTATTCCGGCCGCCGTACGCACAATCATGGTGTTCATTATCGTGGGGTACGGGCGCGTCGGCAGGCGGACGGCCAGAATCCTCCGCAACGAGGGCCACGAGGTCGTCATCGTCGAACAGGACGCCGGCAAGATCAGGCGGGCGCGCGACGACGGCTACGAGGTCGTCCACGGCGACGGCAGCAACGAGGAGGTGCTCTCGCGGGCAGGCGTGGCCGACGCCGACGGCGTCGCCGGCCTCACCGGCGAACTCAACACGAACTTCTCGGTCTGTGTGGTCGGCGAGACACACGACTGCCGGACTGTCCTCCGGGTCGACGAGGACGTCAGCGAGGAACTCTACGAGAAGTACGCGGCCG
>CAZUVE010000095.1:0-5468 GCA_964623735.1 uncultured Halobacteriales archaeon
GAGTCCCTCGCGGGATCCGCCGTTCACGTGGCACTTCCAGCAGAGTAGTCCCGGGCGGATTCGAACCGCCGTCAGCGGCTCTCCTTCGCGAACGGGGTGCCCGAACACGTCCAAAGGCCGCTATGATTGGCCGCTACACCACGGGACTGGAACTTCAACTCTTCCTATCCGACGCCGACACAAGTGCGTTACTCTCCCCGGTTCGCGGGGCCGGCTGCAGGCACTGCTGATCCCGGGAAACAGGGAGTCGACCGGACTGTGTCGACGGCCGTCCCCGCGGGCTCGTACGGATTGCCGTCCATCAGTACCGAACGACAGCGTGTGGCCGGACCAACAGTTACGGCAATCCGTGCCAGGCGACTGCCGCCCGGTCGCCGCGGGGCGCGCCGTCAGATGAATCCCCGCTCGTCCAACTGTTCCATGATGTCGTCGACGAACGAATCGACGTCGTCGTAGGGGAACTCGGCGTCGAGTTCAGTGTTCAGCTCCAGGGCGCTCATCGAGAACTCGCCCGACTCGAAGGTCGTCGAGGGGCCGTCCGGCATCGCCGGTATCAGGTCCATCGGGCTGGTGACTGGGTAATCGGCGTCCTCGAATGCCTCGACGAGTTGCTCCTGGAGGTCGTCCCTGTCGACCATGGTCTACCGACGGGACATGCTCACTAAAAACTATTCGCCGTGGTCGTCGAGGACAGTCCCGATGTCGGCGAGGCTGTCGAGGACGTGGTCGGGGTCGACGTCGCTCCCGGCCACCTCGTCGGCGTCGGTCACACCCGAGAGCGCGAGGGCGGTCGTCATGCCGGCGCGCTCGCCGAGCGCCACGTCGGTTCCGAGGCGGTCGCCGACGACCAGACACTCCGACGGGGACGCGTCCAGGCGGTCGAGCGCGAACTCCAGTGCAGCCTCGGAAGGTTTGCCGAGCACGGCGTCCGGGTCGCGGCCGACGGTCGCGGCAAGCGCGCCGACAACCGCCCCCGAACCCGGGATCTCGTCGCCCTCGGCGGGGACCGTCCGGTCCGGGTCCGAGCCGAGAAACACCGTGTTCGCGTCGACGGCGCGCAGCGCGGCCAGCATGTCTCCGTAGCCGAACTCCCGGGTCCACGAACCGACGAGTACCTCAGTCTCACCGGGGTCGGCCGCGAGCGCGAGGCCCGCCTGCCGGAACTGGTCGCGGAGTCCTGCCGAGCCCACGAGCATGATCGCGTCGTCGGCGTGGTGGCGCTCCAGGTACTGCGTGGTGACGTCGCCCGCCGAACAGGCCTCGCCGGGCCGGACGTCCACCCCGAGATCCTGGAGCCGGTCGACGTAGGCCCCGCCTCCCCTGGTCGGGTTGTTGGAAAAAAAGAGGATGTCGAGTCCTGCAGCCCGGAGTCGGTCGATGGCGTCGGGGACCCCGGGGAAGAGGCTGTCACCCAGGTAGACCGTGCCGTCGAGGTCGACAATTGCGCCGGCGAGTGTCATCACCTGCCGGGAGGGGCTGGGCCGGCATAACGCCGGTGGTTCGTCGCACGGGGCCTGCGCTGTGTCACCACCAGGCGAGAGCGAGCCGCCTCGCACGGACTGCCGCACGTCGGTTCCGTGTCGACCGCTCGACGACGTGCGGCCGTGCCCGGGAGACAGTCCGTATCACGCCTCGGTTACGCCCTCGACGTCGACCCGGAGACCGCCGGAGGCGCTCTCGCCGAGTTCGAGTGACCAGCCGTGGGCGGTCGCGACCGTGCGGGCCACGTTGAGTCCCATCCCGGTTCCCCCCTGTGTGGTCGTGTACCCGACCTCGAGGACGTCCCCGCGGCGGTCCGGGGGGATTCCGGGGCCGTCGTCGGCGACGAAGAAGCCGTCTCCGGTGAGGCCGACCCGCACCGTCGAGACGCCGCCGTCCGGCGCGTCGTCGGTTCCCGGCCGGTCCTCCGCAGATCCGTGTTCCACCGCGTTCGCGAAGAGGTGGCCCAGTAGCGCCCGCAGGCGATCGGCGTCGGCCTCGACGCGGCAGTCGGCGTCGACTTCGAGGGACACGCTGCCCGTCCCGGTCCCGGCCCAGGCGTCCACCGCGATCGTCGCGAGGTCGACCGGCGACGGATCGGTGACGGGATTGCGCTCGCGGACGAACGCGACGAGGTCGTCGATGATGCGGCCGATGCGGTCGAGTGACCGGTCGAGACGGTCCAGGTGGTCGCCCCCGGGGTCGTCCCCGACGAGTTCCACGGAACTCTGCGCGACGTTCAGCGGGTTGCGCAGGTCGTGGGAGACGACGCCGGTGACCGTCTCGAGGCGCTCGCGGTCGCGTTCGAGTGCCCGCTCGCGGCTCCGCCGGTCCGTGATGTCGCGGGCGACGAACTGGAACGATCCCCGCTCCCCGGTCTCCACTGGGGCGAGGACGGCGTGGACGTACCGGCTCCCGTGACAGTCCTCGGTCCGCTCTGGCTCGCCCGCGTCCAGGGCCCGCCTGCCAGCCTCCAGGTACCGCTCGCCGGCGTCGCCGGGGAACACCTCCCGGAGGTCGGCGCCGGCGATTGCCTCCCGGTCGCGCTCCAGCAGGTCCGCCATCGCGGGGTTGGCTGCCAGGATCTCCCCGTCGGCCGCCACGTGGGCGATGGCGTCCGGAGACGCCTCGACGAGGCGTTCGTACTCCGTCGCGGTCACGCCGTCCCTCCCGGGTCGCGTCGGACTCGCGTCGAACTCCCCATTCTTCTGTCGCCCAGTTTTCTCTACACCACTGAAAGTTTTTTCCACCAGTGTAAAGCGGTCCGGGAAGCAACGGAATCCATGGAGCGTATCCCGCTGTCGAACGCCACGTTCGAGGGCGACAACAACGCCTACCTCTTCGAGGGGCCGGAGACGGTGCTCGTCGACACGGGCGACTGGACGGCAGCGACCCGCGAGCAACTGGCAGCGGGTCTGGACCGGTTCGGCGTCGAGTTCGGAAACGTAGACCGGGTCTTCCTCACACACTGGCACCCGGACCACGCCGGCCTCGCGGGCGACATCCAGGCCGCGGGCGGCGCGCCGGTCCACGTCCACGCCGCCGACGCGGCCCTGGTCGCCGGCAGGGACGAGGCCCGGGACGGCCTCCGAGCAGCCATGGAGCGGTGCTTCGAGACGTGGGGGGTGCCCGAACCGAAGCGGGCGACGCTCCGGGAGACGCTCCCAGACCCGGCGGTGATGGGTTCCCTGCCGGACGTGACGACTTTCGAGGACGGCGCCTCGTTCGCGGTCAACGGGGAACGTCTCGATGTGGTCCACGCACCCGGCCACGCCGCCGGCATGTGTCTGTTCGAGACGGGAGACGGGGCGATACTCTCGGGTGACGCGTTGCTCCCGGAGTACACGCCGAACGTCGGGGGCGCGGACGTTCGCGTGGAGGAGGCGCTGGCGAAGTACCTCCGGACGCTCGACCGGATCGCAGACGCCGGCTACCGGCGGGCGTGGCCGGGCCACCGCGAGCCCATAGACGACCCCGCTGCCCGCGCCGAACACATCGCAGAACACCACGAGACGCGGGCCTGGCGGGTTCTCGACGCACTCCGCCGGCGGGGTCCCTGCGACGTCTGGACGGTCAGTGCCGACCTGTTCGGCGCCCTCGACGGCATCCACATCCTCCACGGCCCGGGCGAGGCCGCCGCGCACCTCGAACACCTCGAACGGGACGGCGCGGTCGTCCGCTCGGCCCGGGAGTACCGGCTGGCAGACGGCACTGCCGGCCGGCTCGACCGCCGCGACGCCGGCCGCTGGCCGCTCGAGCGGTAATGTTGGACGAAATTGGGTGAAAAACCGGAAAATCCTCTTGAATCGGGCCGACCCTTCTCTATCCGGGAGCCCGAAAGATGAGCGATTCCCTGGAGACAGAGCATGGACTCGTGTGACCACTGTGGCAGCCCGGTCTCGGAGAAGTTCGTCCGCGTCTTCGCAGTGGACTCCGGAGAGGTGTTGGCGTGTCCGAACTGCACCGCGAACGTCGGCATTGCCGAGGTTGCGATGCGGCGCGCACGCGAGGCCTGATCGGGCACCCGGCAGGCTGTGGAGGGGCACCCACACTCACTCCCGGCGACGACACGGTCCGCCCAGCGCCGGGATACCCCGCTGGCGTCGTGCGGTCGGGCCGGCACTGACGTACTGCGATCCGCGTCAGCATGATTGCTTCCGCACCCGAGAACCGATGGGTTGTGTGGTCGTCGACCACACGCGGGGTACGGCTTTTGTACTCCTCGCACGTACTGTAGCTATGGAACGCCCGGACACGAACAGCCGCCGAGAGTTTCTCTCGCGGACCGCTTCCGTCGTCGGCCTGGCGGGGGCCGGCGGTCTCGCGGGCTGTCTGGGGCAGGGTGCCGGCGACGGGGAGGGCGCGGCGGCCGACACCGCCGAGGGAGACGGGACCAGCCAGACCCCGACCCCGGCACGGACCTCGACTCCGGAGGGGCTGCAACTGGAGACGCTGGCTGTCGGAGGGTCGTCCGGCGGGTCGGTGGTAGTCGAGCCCGCCGGCGAGGCCGCGTTGCTCGATTTCTTCGCGACCTGGTGTGCGCCGTGCAAGCCACAGATGGAGGAGTTGCGCACCGTCCGGGCGGAGAACCCGGACCTGCACATGCTGTCGGTCTCCCGAGAGAAGGAGACGGAGACAATCGAGTCGTTCTGGACGGAGTACGAGGGTACGTGGCCGGTCGCACAGGACACGCAACTGCTGGCGTTCCAGGAGTACAACGTCAGACGCATCCCGACGCTGCTGGTCCTCGACGCGTCGGGGTCGGAGGTGTGGCGCCACAGCGGCCTGGCCGCGGCCGACGACATCCTCGAACAGATCACAGAGGCGCGGGCGTGACGGGAGTGAGCGCGGGTGGTTGACCTCGGCCTCGCGACGTTCGCGTTCGGGCTGGGGACGGCGACGTTCTTCGCCCCCTGTGCTTTCCCGCTGTTGCCGGGGTACATCGCGTACTTCCTCGGGCAGGACGACGAGTCTGTCTCGGATACGTGGCCCGCCCGACTGCGCCGCGCGGTGACGGTTGCGTTCGTGACGAGCGTTGGCTTTCTGGTGGTCTTCGGCGCGCTCGCGGCGGCCGTGTTCGTCGTCGGCACACAGTTCCTCGGGGACATCGCGGTCCTCGAGGTCGTCGCGGGGGTCGTCCTCATCACGCTGGGGCTGGCGATGATGACCGGCAGGACCACCGGCGCGTTCGCACACGTCCAGTTGCCCGAGCGCCGCCGGGGGCCGCTGGGCTTTTTCGGCTTCGGGGTCGTCTACGCGGCCGCCGCCGCCGGGTGTACGGGACCGCTGTTCGTCGGCGTCGCCTCGCTGGCGCTGGCCGGCCCCGCGCAGGCGTTCACCGCCTTCGGCGCGTACGCCGCCGGGATGATCGTCCTGCTCGTCGGCGTGACCGTCCTCACGGCGCTGGGGAAGGACACGCTCCTCCGGCGACTCACGTCGAACACCCGCCGCGTCACGCGGCTGGCCGGTGCCGCGCTGGCGATTGCCGG
>CAZUVE010000095.1:5568-10946 GCA_964623735.1 uncultured Halobacteriales archaeon
GCTCCCAGCCCGCGAGCACGCGCTCCCGGAGGTCGAGCAGGCTCTCGCCGTCCTCGGGGGTCGCACGGACACTCATCGCGCCGGAGTCGGCGCTGAACTCCAGGTGTGTGCCGAACAGTGCCTCGTGGCCGAGACCCTGGTAGACGCCGAAGTCGCGCTCGCGCCAGCGCCGCGAGTAGGTCGGAGCGGGACCGACACCCTCGTCGCGGAGGCGGACGGCCGTCTCGCGGGTCCGGCGGAGGTCCGAAGCGACGACAGCGTCGAAGTCGTACGCCGAGGCGAGGTGCTCCCCGAGGGCACGGGCCTGTCGCCGGCCGCGGTCCGTCAGTCCGACCGCCGCCCACCCCTGGACCCGGCCGTCGCGGTTCCACGCAGTCTCTCCGTGGCGGGCGACCACGGCCGTCAGGTCGCGATCGGACACTCGTTCCCGGATTTGGTGCGCGTACCCCCTTATACCATGGGGAATTATATGTCGACCTGTGTAACAGTACGACGTGACGAGTCCGGTAGTCTGTTACGTCGGTGACTCCTCCCGCGCCCTCGACGCGGCGGAGTTCATCGAACGCCAGTTGGGGCGGACTGTCCGGGTGGTCACCGCGCCAGCCGACCCGGACCGGCTCGCGTCGGTACTCGGCGACGACCGCGTCGACGCCCTCGTCTGTGGCGGGACGCTGGACGCGGAGACCCGCGAGCGGGTCGTCGACGCTGTCGACGCTGCCGGGGCGCCGGTTCCGGTGTTCGACCTGGCGGACCAGGCGGTGCCGGTCCCCGGATCGGTCGACCACTACCACCTCTATCCGGGAACGGATCCGGGCGAGGCGGTCGACAGGCTGGTCTCGACCGTCGACGGATCGGCCGGGGACGGCGACGCCGCCGGCCGGAGTCCCGAGTGGACCCGCCCGGTCTTCCAGGGGATAGACGCGTACCTCGCAATCGACGCGCGGCGGCGGGTGACGGCGTGGGATCCCGCGCTCGCGGACTGGTTCGGCGTGGGCCTCGCGGACGCCGTCGGGCGGCCGCTGGCCGAGGTGTTCCCACCTGCCGACGCGGCGGCGTTCCGTGCGGCCTGCGACAGGGTTGGCGAGACCGGCGAACCGGAGACCGCCGACTTCCGGTCGCCGACCGGCGACTGGCTCCACGTCCGCGTTGCCCCCGACGGCAGGGGCGGGATGCGGTGTTTCGTCCGCGACGTCTCCGACCGCAAGGCCTACCAGGCGGAGGTCGAGGCGACCCGGGAGCGCTTCGAGCGGACCATCGAGCGGGTCACCGACGCGTTCTTCGTGCTCGACAGCGACGAGCGGTTCGTGCTGCTCAACAGCCGGGCCGAGGCGCTGCTGGACGTCGACGCCGACGAGGTGGTCGGCCGACGGTTCTGGGACGCCTTCTCCGGGTCGGTCGGGACCGTCTTCTACCGGGGATTCACCGAGGCGATGGACACACAGGAGCCGACGAGCTTCGAGGAGTACTACGAGCCGCGGGACGGCTGGATCGAGGTCAACGCCTACCCCTCCGAGGACGGCCTGTCGGTGTTCCTCCAGGACGTGACCGACCGGGTCCGGCTCCGGCAGAAACTCGAGGCGCTCCACGAGCGGACCCGGCGGCTCATGGCCGACGAGACCGACGCCGCAATCGCCGAGGACGCCGTCAGTGCGGCGGTCGACGTGCTGGGGTTCCCGCAGACGGCCTGCTGGCGCTACGACGGGGCGCGCCGGCGGCTCAAACCGATCGCACGGTCGGAGGCACTCGGGAGCACCGGCACGGTGGGGCCAATCGAGCCCGGCAGCGACCCCGCCTGGACTGCCTACGACGAGGAGGAACGGCGACTCCTCGAGGACGTGTCGGGCGCGGCCGCCCACTGTCCCGGGGATGTCGGCTCCGCGCTGTTCGTTCCGCTGGGCGAGTACGGCCTGCTTGGGGTCTACGACGACGAGCAGGCGGCGTTCGACGAGACCGACGTCGAGCTGGTGCGCATCCTCGTGGCTGCCGTCGAGTCGGCGATGGCCCGTGCCGAGCGGGAACGCGAACTCGAACGCCGCAACGAGCGCCTCGACGACTTCGCAAGCACTGTCTCCCACGACCTTCGCAGCCCGCTCCACGTCGCCAGCCTGCGAACGGAACTGGCCCAGGAGACGGGCGACCACGACCACCTCGAGATAGCCGCGGACGCACTCGACCGGATGGAGACACTCGTCGAAGACCTCCTCGCGCGCGCCCGCGGCCAGCAGGACCTGGAGCGCGAGTCCGTCTCGCTGTCGGCCGCCGCGTCGGAGACCTGGGGGAGAATGGACACGAGGGCCGCGGAACTCGTCGTCGAGAGCGACGCGACGTTCGAGGCCGACCCGATCCGTCTCGCGCAGGCGTTCGAGAACCTCTTTCGGAACGCAATCGAGCACGCCGGCCCGGAGGTGACCGTCCGCGTCGGAGCGCGCGAGAACGGCTTCTACGTCGCCGACGACGGGCCGGGGATCCCGCCGGACTGCCGGGAGGAAGTCTTCGAGCAGGGGGTCACACACGCCGACGACGGAACCGGCTACGGGCTGGCGATTGTTGCAGACATCGTCCGGAGCCACGACTGGGTGATCGCGGCGGCCGAGAGCGCCGAGGGCGGCGCCCGGTTCGAGGTGAACCACGTCGACTCGGTGACCGAACGCCGGGTTGCGTAACCTACCGGCCGGTCCAGCGCAACAGCAGGAGCGTCCCCTCGAACAGGAGGATCATCGTCGCGGCGACAATGAACGGCGCCATTCCGGTCGGGTCGGGGCTGAAGATGAAGGCGACCCCGCCGAAGGCCGCCCAGAAGAGCAGCCGGCGGTCCTCGAGCCAGCGCCGGGAGGTGACGCCCATCATGATGGCGAGCATCATGAACAGCGGAATCTGGAAGATCACCGCGAACAGCCCGACCATCAGCAGGATGAGGTCGAACGTCTGCGTGAGCCCGAAGGCAATCTCGGCGACCGGCTGTGAGTACCCCAGGAAGTAGATGAAGATGACCGGCAGGATCAGGAAGTACGCGAACGCGATTCCGACCGCAGCCAGGATGAGACTCGTCGGCACCGACGCGAGGTAGTACCGCCGCTCGTTGGGGTACAGCCCCGGGCGCATGAACAGGTACGTCTGGTAGACGAACACGGGGAGGGCAGCGACGAACCCGACGAGCGAGGCGACCTTCAGCCGCGCGAGCACGAGCGAAAGCGGGTGGTAGAGCCGCGGGCACGCCGCCTCGGTCGTCTCGGGGCCTGGCGTCGCGCCGACCGCGGCCTGGACACACTCGCTCGGGGGGCCCGGCAGGAACGAGTACCACAGGAAGTTGATGAGCTGGTCCGCGAGGGGAAAGGCAACGGCACTGACCAGCGCCATCACCCCGAGCACGTACGCCAGCCGGCGGACCATCTCCTCGATGTGCTCGGTGAGGGGCATCTCCTGGTCGTCGGGAGCCCCCTCGTAGCCCGAGCCCACCGGCTCGGGGTCGGGGGACGGGTCACCGGTGATGGTCGCCTCGCTCCCTCTCTCGGGGTTGCCCTCGGCCATCAGACCGGTTTGGCTGTCGGGTATTGTAAGCCTTCTCTCTTGGCTGCTCGAGCACTCCGGAGTGTCGAGTATCTCCGCGTAGTTATGACCGACAGTGCGAGGCCTCTACGGGGACGAACCCCGGTCGCCCCCGATCCGCCACAGCGCCCGGTAGAGCGCCCACGCGTCGACGTCGAACCGGTCGCACAGATCGCGGCAGACCCCGTGGTAGGTCAGGTACTCGTCGATCGACGGGGGATCGGGGTAGGCGGCGTCCAGTTCCCCCGCCTCCCGGAGAGCGGTCCACTCGCGCTCGCCAACCACAACGTATTGCGCCGGAAAGAGGAATAGGAGGAACGCGGACCCCACCGGGACGTCGACCCCGTCAAGAGACGTCAGGTGGCGGAGTCTCTCCCGGGTGTCGTCGGCGTCCGTGACCGCCGCGAGCACGTCCCGGACGTCCTCGTAGCCGTTGTCGGCGAACGCCTCCTCGCCGGCCCGCCGTTCGTCGTCGGGGTATGCCCCGAGATACCGCCGGTAGTACCACTGTACGACCCACTCGACGTCCCGCCAGCCGAACTCGCCGTCCCGGACCATCCCCGGGAAGATGTCGACCTGCTGCTGTTCGACGGCGTACAGCTGTCCCTCGGTCTCGTACTCCCCGGCCTCCCGCTCGACGCGCTCCCGCGTGAGTTCCATACCCACGATAGAGCCACCCGCGGTGTCAACGTTTCCGTCGACCGGGCGGGCGCGCAACCGCCGCGAGACCGCCTTCCCCCGGCGTCTGTCGTCTCACTGAGAAAGATTCATACCCGTGGGCAGACGAGTTCAATGGGAGCAGCCCGGGACAGCGACCGCCCGTGGCGCGCACGAAACCATGTCAAGTGAAAACCAAGATCCGGTCAAGACAATCTGTCCGTACTGCGGTGTTGGGTGCGGAATCAAAGTGCAGCCAGGCGACGAGCCGGGAGACATGCAGTTCCGCCCGTGGGCTGACGCCCCGGTCAACGAGGGGCGGATCTGCATCAAGGGCGGTGCAGCGACGGAGGTCGTCGACCACGAGGACCGCCTGACGGACCCGCTCATCAAGGACGACGGCGAGTTCCGGGAGGCGACCTGGGAGGAGGCCTACGAGCTCATCGTCTCCGAGCTGGAGCGGATCCGCGAGGAACACGGCCCCGACGGGATGGGCTTTTTCGGCTCCTCGAAGACGATGAACGAGGAGAACTACCTCATCCAGAAGCTCGCCCGCCGCTACGGGACCAACCAGGTCGACAACTGTACGCGGATGTGCCACGCCTCCACGGTGTGGGCGCTGCGGACCAGCCTGGGGATGGGCGCGATGACCAACAGCATGGCAGACCTAGAGGAGGCCGCCGACGTCTTCTGGATCCAGGGCGCAAACCCCGGCGAGCAACACCCCATCGCCAACAGCCAGTACTTCCGGCAGGCTGTCCTCGAGGGGGCGACGGTCATCCAGGTCGACCCCCACGCCAACAAGACCACGCAGTCGTTCGAGATCGACGAGACCGACCGCCACATGCACCTCCAGCTGGAACCGGGGACGGACATTCCCCTGCTGAACGCCGTCCTCAAGACCGTCCTCGAGAGACACGAGGAAAACCCCGACGAGGGCTGGATCGACGAGGGGTTCATCGCCGAACGGACGGAGGGGTTCGAACACCTCGAGGAGACCCTCGAGGACTTCGACAAGGAGGCTGCCGCCGAGGAGTGTGGCGTCCCGCTGGAGGACATCGAACTCGCCGCGGAAAAGTACGCGATGGCGAACAACGCCGCCATCTTCACCGGGATGGGCATGTCCCAGCACACCTGCGGCGTCGACAACGTCCAAAACGAGATCAACCTCTCGC
>CAZUVE010000096.1:0-10883 GCA_964623735.1 uncultured Halobacteriales archaeon
TCGTCGACCAGTACCGCGACCAGCGGGACTTCGAGGACGAACACGACACGGCGGTCTGAACACAGCGGAGAAGACCCGGGACGCGCACCGATCCGGCGCTACCGGCCGTACGTCAGCCGCGTCGCGACTTCGTTGAGTTTGCGCTTGACGCGGCCGGCGACGACCACCGGGGCCGCCGCCTTGCGCATCTCGTTTTCCGAGACCTCGATGCGCTCGCCCTCGAACGGGTCCCGGGGGCCGTCGTCCTCGTCGGCCGACTCGGCCACGTCCACCACGCTGCTCATAGCACACCGGCCGCAGGCTTCCGCTTCGTTGGAGTCCATCGTGTGACGACTTCGCAGCCAATAGATTTAAACTTTCCCGCGTGTCCGCGGGCCGTGCGGAACCGGGTGTCGGGGGCCGGGACGGACACCGCTCCGGGACTTTTTATCCGCGACCCCGCTATGGTGGTGTATGACCGCCGACAGCGCCGACGAGTTGCCCGAACCGGCCGACCCGGAGGAGATCCCGGACTGGGACAACGAGTACGTCGACCGGGTGAGCGACCGGCTGATGTTCAACTACGACCTCGAGAAGGACCGGACCATCGAGGGACGGACGTTCACCCTCTACGGCGAGATGCAGGTCCACCACGAGAAACACTTCCTCCACCCGGCGCTGTCCTTCGCCCACCACGACACGTTCGAACACCTCTTCGCGCACGAACTCGACGCGGCGACCGTCGACCGCGTGGAGTCGTTGGTCGGACTGGGCCACGACCTCGCCGACGAGTGGATCGACGCTGACGAGGAACACTACGCAACCGAGTTGACGTTCGCACTCCTCGTCGACGGAATTCCCGACGCCGTCCGGTCGCTCGTCACCGGATTCCGCGAACGGACGATGCTCAAGAAAGGGTACTACGGCCACTACGAGATCCACCTGGTGGTGGTCGATCCCGACCGGGAGGACCTCGTCGCGAGCAAGAAGGCGTCGCTCGACGAGGTGTTTCGCGTCTGGGAACCGCTCGAAGAGGAGGAGATTACCTGGCTCGACCTCCTCCGGCGGCGGCTACAGGTTTAGTCGTCGCTCGGTTCGGCTGGTGCTTCCCGGCCGGTGTCGAAGAAGCGATCCCGTTCCTCCTTGACGCTGTCGTAGCCCATCTTGAGCACCGACAGCGCGAGGAAGACCAGTACCAGCGCCAGCACGATCTGCACCGCGGTCGAGGCCATGGCGGTCGTCGTCGCGCCGGCCTCGCCCCACTGGCCCTGAATGAACTTCTGGTAGAGGTTCTGGTACAATGCCAGGTACAGCAGTGCGCTGATTGTGATGGTGAACATGAACGCCATCGGGACGCCAGTCGAGAGCAGTTGCTTGGTGTCGTTCCAGTTGGCCAGCCAGACCGTCGCGACGAGCAGCGCCAGCGCCGCGAGGGTCTGGTTGGCGCCGCCAAAGAGCGGCCAGAGGTCGGCCCACCGCCCGGAGGCGACAAGCACGTAGGCCGGCACGGCCAACAGGCCGGCGTTGACGTACCGGTTGGTCCCGATCTCCTGCATGGTCGTCTCGGGCGTGCCGATGATCTCCTCGAGCATGTACCGGCCAAGCCGCATGCCTGTGTCGGTACTCGTAAGCAGGAAACTCACCAGCACCAGTCCCATGAACGTCGCGCCGATGATCTGGGTCAGTCCGAAGCTCGTGAGAATGATTCCGCCGCCGGTCGCGAAGTTCGGCAGCGCCAGGCCGATACCGCTGCCCGCGGGTGCCTGGGCGTAGACCGCGACCGTCACGAGCGCCACGGACGCCAGCAGCCCTTCGCCGAGCATGCCGCCGTACCCGATGAGGCGGGCGTCGGTCTCCTTGTCCAGTTGCTTGGCCGTCGTCCCCGAGGAGACCAGCGAGTGGAACCCGCTGATCGTCCCGCAGGCAATCGTCACGAACAACAGCGGGAACAGCGGCGCGAACGTGAACTCCGGATTGCCCCAGAAGCCGTGGAACGCCGCCAGGTTGACCGTCAGCGGCTCCGCGGCGGTGCCCGCGATGGTGCCGACGATCACGGCCAGGAGCACACCGCCGACACCCGTGTAGAGGATGCTCGAGGTGAGGAAGTCACGCGGCTGCAACAGCACCCACACGGGGAGGACGCTCGCGACGAACGCGTACACGATCACGACCGGAATCCAGGCCGCGATGTTCTCGCTGCCCAGCACCGGCGGGAGCGGCGAGCCACCGAAGAGAGTGATGAGGGTGCCGTCCCGCCCGAACTCGATGGGAACCATCGCGATCGGATACTGGATGCCGACCCAGACGCCGGCGAAGACGGCCGCGATGAACACAACCGCCCCCGGCAGGAACGGCCCCTCGAGCTGGTAGAGGTACACGCCGAACAGCAGCGCCAGCAGGATGTAGACGAAGCTTGCCGTCGCCGACTCGGGGTAGGCGTTGAACACCAGCGCGATGACCAGCGCGAACACCGCGACGACGAGGATGATCGTCAGGAACGCGAACCACAGGATCATGTCCTTGCCGCGGTCGCCGACGTACTGGCCGATGATGTAGCCGATCGACTTGCCCTCGTGTCTGACCGAGGAGGACAGCGACATGAAGTCGTGGACGCTCCCGAACAGCGGGTTGCCGAGAGCGATCCACAGGAACGCCGGAACCCAGCCCCAGAACATTGCCGCCGTGATGGGACCGACGATCGGCGCGCCGCCCGCGATGCTCGAATAGTGGTGCCCCAACAGGACCGGTTTCTTCGAAGGGACGTACTCCTGTCCGTCTTCGTACTTGTGTGCTGGTGTCTCGCGTTCGTCGTCCAGTTCGACGAACCTGGAGAGGTACTTCGAGTACCCCAGGTAGCCGCCTGTGAACGTTGCGAGCACGAGTACGACCAGCCAGATCGCCTGAACCATTCTGAAACCCCATTGGGACAATACCCCAAAAGATACTTAACTCTTCATGATTGTCGGCAGGTTGTTACGTCACTCTCTATGACAAAACGCACGACGGAACGTGGTCTCTCTCTGGGCTGTAGTGGAATCAAAAGTGTACCAATAGGACACGACCGCCGCGGCGCAGTACCCGACTCGGGGTCAGTGTGAGACGTCTTCGAACAGCGGCTGCAGACGCTCCCACTCCTCGACGTCCCGCGGTGCGACGGCGACGGCCCGGATACGGTCGGAACCGTGGTCGACGACGGCGAGGTAGACGGTCACCTCCGCCGTCTCCCCGTCGCGGGTTGCCGTGCCCGAGAACTGCTGGACGGTCGTCTCGGTCTCGAGGACGGTCACGGTCCGGTTTCGCTCGTGCTCCAGGCCCCGCAGGTCGCTGTAGGCCGTCTGTGGTTCGGCCACAACCTCGGGGGTCGTGCGGTTCCCGAGCGGGTCGATCCGCGCGTCGACGCGCTCGGGTTCGGCCAGCGGGACCGTGTAGAGCGCGAAGACGGTCCTGCCGTCCGACGACCGGTAGCCTGCCCGCCACCCCGTTGCCCGGACCTGGTAGCCGAGGTCCATCTGGACGTCACCCGACACCGAGAGCGTGCCCGACCGGTCGACCCGCACCTCCTCGACCCCGGACGTCGAGAACCCCGCCTCCGAGAGCGTCCCCTCCGGAACGGTCGCCTCCGAAGCGGTCGCCTCGATCGGTTCCGGCGTCCGGTCGCCGGGGCCGGCGCTACACCCCGCCAGTACCAGTACCACCACTACCATCGGTGCGACCCAGGTGCGTCCCATGGCTGGACGCTTCCCGGTCCTGCCCTACAATACTGTCGCGCGTGTGCGACCGGCACACGACCGTGGGGTCGTCCGGTTTCGGGCGCGGGAAACGCTTTTCAGCGGTGCTCGAGAAGCCGCAAACGCTCATGAGCAGCGCAACAGCGGACGAGGGTAGGTTCACGATCCGGCAGCGACTCCTGGTGTTCCTGGCAGCGCTCGTCCTGACGTTCGTTGCAGTGCTGGTGCTCGGGTTCGTCGTATAGTCGCCGGGTTCGGTGGGAGCCGGTCGGGTCACCCCGGTCAGGTAGCGGCGCGGGTAGCCACCTCGTGCTGTCGGCTCTGAGCGTGTCTGTCTGCTCTACCGACGTGAGGATGTTCCCCACCCCGGAGTGCCGACACTGCTCGCGCACACAGAGCCGACAGTATCAGGACAACTCGCCGTCGAGATTCCGGAGCGCGCGTTTCAGTTCCCCCCGGCGTTTCCAGGCGGCGATCCGGTCGGTGACGCTTTTCAGAGGCAGGCCGAGGCTGACGCCCGACCGGGCGGTCACTCTGGTGCCTTCGTTTTCGGCCTCCCAGCCGATCTCGGTCCACATCTCGGAAAGCGGCCCGGCGTCCTCGAGTTGTTCGTAGCGGATTCCGGACGCTACGGGTTCGAACCGGAGCGAGAGGGCCAGTCCGCGGGCTCCCGCGGTGACGACCGTCTCCGACCCGTCGGCGTCGGCGTCGACGTCGAGGACGTTGAAACTCTCCTCGTACTCGACGATGCTGGCCGGGTCGAGCGTGTCCGCGACCTCGTGGGGTCTGGCTGCGACGAACCGGTCGACGGCTACCTCCCGCATCGGTGTCCGCTCCGAACCCCATCAAGTAAAAACTACCCGTGGACGCGGGTCGATTCCGTAGTTCCGGCTGCACCGACGTGGAGATATCTGATGCCCGGTGTGGTTGAAGCTCTTACCGAACGCAATGAAACAGTCGTGTCTGAGTCCCGTCACGATCTCTCGTGATGGATACAGAGGATTCACTCACCGCTCGCTTCGCTCGCGGTTCGTTCATCCTCTCCGTAGCAACTTCCGTGATGTATCGCTCGCGCTCTGGTGTGCCATTCGGCACACCGCCGCGCTCGCTTGTGATTTGGGGAAGTCAGAGGGGCGCGCCTGTGGCGCGGCCCGGACACATCGGATCCCTGGTTTCAGGAATTGCGAGCGACCGAAGGGGGCGAGCAATTCGCGCCCTGACCGTGCCGTAGAAAGGGAGTCTCTGAGCACCAACTGCTGCAAGTGAATAGGCCGGTGCACGTAGATTTTATCGGTTTATTCGAAAACTACCTCTACTCTAGTATCTAACTATTTATAAATACATATTCTATAGAGTAAATTCAATAAAATAAACAATGAAATCGCAAGAAGGAAAATTGATCTGGCTCATTCGAGCGGGGTGCGGAATATGGGTTACAATATCAGTATATCGGCAGTAGTTTCATCAGCTTAGGCAAGAGCCGAGATCGAAATTGCCCACTCGTTCACAGCCGAGTCAGTATTATTCGACGTCGATCTCGACCTCCTCTGCGACGGGTTGGAGCAGGTCGTCTTTCACCTCCCGGACCCGGGCCTCGATTGTGGCGACGATAGGGGGTTCGATGTCCGCGCGGGCCTCCCGGAGTCGTTCGCGTTCGGTCTCGACGCGGTCTCGGAGAAAGCGGGCGCCGCGGCCGTTCTCGTCGGGGTCGGGTTCGGGCGTCAGACGGTTCATCACTAGCCCCGACACCGAGAGGTCGTACTCGCGCAACTGTTCGACGGTCCGTGCCGTCTCGCGGACCGACAGCTGGTCCGGGTTCAACACCAGGAAGAAGGAGGCGTCCGACCGGAGGGTCTCGCCGGCGAACTCGAAGTTTTCCTTGCGCTGCTGGAGGCGGGCGATGATCGGATCGCCCACCTGCGAGCGGCGGGGTTCCATGTCGCCGATGGCCGCCTTCTCGAAAAGATCGACGCTTTTTTGCCGCTTGTCGAGCAGGCGGTCGATCCACCCGCCGAGGTACTCCGGCAGGGACAGCAACCGCAGCGTGCCGCCGGTCGGCGAGGTGTCGAAGACAACGCGGTCGAACCCGTCGGTGTTGCGCATCACGTCGATGAAGCGGTCGAACAGCGCGGCCTCGTGGGCGCCGGGCGTACGGTGGGCAAGTTCGATCTGGCGGTCGACCTCGTTGACGATGGCCGGGCTGACCTGGTCGTCCAGCGCCCGCCGGATGGACATCATGTGCTCGTCGACGGCCTCCTCGGGGTCGATCTCCATCACCGACAGCGCGTCGTACCCGTCGACCGGCGTGGGGTCGTCGTCGAAGTGCTGGTCGAAAACGTCGGCGGTGCTGTGTGCCGGGTCAGTCGAAACGAGCAGCGTCTCCACGCCTGCCCGCGCACACTTGTGGGCGTAGGCGCTGGAGACGGTGGTCTTGCCCACCCCGCCCTTGCCGCCGAAGAAGACGAATCTGTCCATCAGAAGTGATACTGGCTCCCCTTCCGTTCGAGCACCGACCCCCGGTCCCACATCCGCCGTTCCCACTGTTCGAACTCCTCTGCGAGGAAGGGCAGCAGTTCCGCCGTGTAGTAGGAGACCGGGCTCGGAATCCCGAAGGCGTCGGGGAAACACGCGAGCAGGAACGCGTCCTCGGTGTCCTCGGCCTCCTGTTCGATTTTCTCGTAGGCCGGGTGTGAGATCATCCCGTGATAGAGCCCCTGCAGCCACTCCAGGAGTACCTCTCGGTAGGCCTCGATGCGTGCTGCCAGTTCCATACCCGCCCTCACAGGCCGGAGTGTAAAAGCGTACCGCCAGTGTGTGTTCCCGGGCACCGCTGTCGGTACGTCTCGCGGCACTGTCCCCGACGGCGACCGTTCGTGCGCGAGCGGTGCGCAGTCGCACCGATTTTAAATCGTGGCGTCGTAAGAACCGTACATGGGATTACTTGGCACGATTTCCGAGGTGTTCGAGGCGTCGACACAGACGACGAAACGCGGTGACGTCACCGAGGAGTCGGAGGGTGCATACTGGTGTCACGACTGCGCGGAGCGCGTCCGCGACGTCGACGTCGAGGGCGAGGAACCGCCAGCGTGTCCGTCGTGTGGCGACGAGATGGAGTTCGAACGCTCGAAGGGCACCTCCGGGTGCGCCTGCTAGACCGTCAGTTCCTCGCCCTCTGTCTCCGGGAAGTGGTTCTCGAAGCTGTCGAAGTCAGCGTCCAGTTCCTCGTCGGTGAGTTCACAGGCCACCAGGTCCTCCCTGAGCGACTCCCCGTCCATCCTGCGGCCGATGAAGACCAGTTCAGTGCGGCGGTCGCCGACCTCCTCGTCCCACGGGAGGTCCGGCCGGAGGCGCCGCTGTGACTCCTGGCGCTGTTCGGGCATGGCCGCGACCCACTGCTCGTAGCCGACAACCCGTCGGACAGCGCAAGTCCCGGTGTATCGGAGCGCGAGGTGGTCCCGACCCGCAACCCAGGCCAGCCCCTTCGAGCGGATGACCGAGTCCGGCAGCGAACGCAGGTACGACAGGAACCGCTCCGGATGGAGGGGTCGCCGGGACCGGAACGCGAACGACGTGACGCCGTATGTCGATTGCGGGTCGTGGACGTGTCCCTCGTGCCCGTGGTCGTGGCCGTGGCCGCCGCTGTCGTCTGCCGGTCCCGCGTTCTCGCCGCCGTGGCCCTCGGCGCGGTCGATGGCTCGCTCACGGCGGTCGCTCTCGCTGAGCGTCTCGGGGCCGAACAGCCCCGTATCGAGGATGGCGTCGGCGTCAACCTGCCCGTGGGTGGTGCGGTAGCGCCTCGCGTCGGGGCCGAGCGCTGCCAGCAGCGCCTCGGTTTCCTCGATCTCGGACTCCTCGGCGAGGTCGCACTTGTTGACCAGCAGGACGTCGGCGTGTTCGGCCTGTGAAACCAGCAAATCCGAGAGTGGGCGGACCTCACCCTCCGTTTCGGCCTGGCCGGGACGTTTCCGGCGGATGTCCTCAGTCGTGACGATGTCGTCGTCGGCCAGCGTGTCGCGGAAACTCGACGCGTCGACGACGGTCGCGAGCGTGTCCAGGCGGTACGGTGCCGAGGCCGGCCCGGTCGTGAACAGCCGTGCGACCGGTGCCGGCGCGGAGACGCCCGAGGACTCGACGACGAGGTGGTCGAACCCGCCCGTGCGGGCGAGACGGCTGACCGCCACCTCGAGGTCGTCCCGGAGGTCACAGCAGATACACCCGTTCGAGAGTTCGGTGACGCCGTCACCCCGTGTCTCGACGAGTTCCGCGTCGACGTTGACCGCGCCCATGTCGTTGACCAGGACCGCAATCTCCCGGTCACCCGGGTTCGTGAGCAGGTGATTCAGCGTCGTCGTCTTGCCTGCCCCCAGTGCGCCCGACAGTACCGTCACCGGCGTACCGTCGTCGTCCAGTACACTCATGGACCGGGATTCGGCGGTTGCTCACTTATGTGTCCCGCCGGTGCGAGTGACGCGCACAACCGCGGGTGAGGTGTCGGTCCGGAGCGGGTTGCAGTTCGCCACGGCACTGGGTCCGACCGCTCACCCCAGGTGCTTGGCGAGGAGCGGCAACGCGAGCAGTGCCAGCAGACCGACCGCAGCCAGCATCGCGAGCAGGAGCCGCCGGAACCGCTGCCCGACGGGAACCTCCGAGCGGCGCTCCGGCCGGTAGGTCCAGACCAGCCGGTAGTACGCCCCGACGACGACGAGAGCGTATGCACCCGTCGAGGCCGCGAGCGCCGAGGGGACCGTCACGCCGAAGGTCAGCAGGTACACGGGCCCGAAAGAGTAGCAGGTCGCGAGCCCGGTGAGCGCGACGACGGCGAAGGGTACTCCGTCGACCCGACTACCCCATCGGTTCTCCAGCCGCATGTGGAGCCCTTGGGTCCCCACGTGTGTATGCGTTTGCACGCCACACTTCCGGGCTCGTCGGTTGTCGCCGGCCGCGCACACAACGCATAAGACTGGAGACTGCGGGGAGAGTGTATGAACAGCGAGGGCGACCCCCGTGTCCACGCCGTCATGAACCTCGTGCTGTCGTTCCTGTTCAGCGGGATCGTCGTCCAGGGACTGGCGTTTGTCGGCCTCGCCGAGTTCTCTTGGACGAACGTCGGCCTCGCGACGGCGTTCCTGTTTCTCGTCACCTGGGTGGTCGTCCTCCGGCAGTGACCGCCCACCTCGCGATCAGTACACCTCGGCGAGGAACTCCCGGAGGGCGTCGGTCACCGGTTCCGGACGCTCCAGGTTCGCGGGGTGGCCGGCCCCCGGAATCGTCTCCATGCGACCGCCGAGGGCCTCGACGGTGCGGCGGGCCCGTTCGGGCGGGATCGACTGGTCCTCCGCGCCGTGGATCGCCAGTGCCGGGAGGTCGACTGTGTCCAGGTCGTCGAGAACGCCGGGTTCGGTCCGCCAGGACTCGATCTCGGCGGCGACGGCGTCGCCGGGGTACGTGTGCCAGCGGTCGGTCCACCGCTGCACGAGGTCGGGTTGCTCCTCGTGAGCGCGCTCGGAGAACATCAGGTCCGCGGACATCTCCGCAACCGCCATCGGCACCCGGTCGGCGCCGCGGACCCCCTCGGCCAGGTCGGCGTACTCCTCGCGTTCCTCCTCGGTGTAGGCCCCGGCCATCGAGTCGATCAGCACCAGGCCGTCGAGGCGCTCGGGGTACGCGAGAGCGGCTCTGACGGCCACGAACCCGCCCATCGACATTCCCGCCAGAACGCAGGAGTCGAGGCCGACCGCGTCCACGATTGTCCGGCAGTCCTCGACGAGGTCCGCGAGGTCGTAGGGACCCTGCCAGCGGTCGGTTCGGGCGCGCATGTCGTAGGTGACCACCCGATACTCGTCGGCCAGTGCCCGGGCCTGGGGGGCGAACATCGTCCGGTCCATCAACGATCCGTGCAGGCACAGGAGCGCGGGTCCGTCCCCGCGGTCCTCGACGAGTGCGTCGGTCCGGTGGCGGTACATCGCTCCCGCGGGGTCGTCGGTCCCGTCGCTCATGCCGGTACCTGAGCCCCGACAGTCCAAAACAGTGTTCCCAAACAGATAGGTGCCGGCGCCTCGATACCTCGCCGTATGGCTATATAGAACTCCCCGATTTCCCGAGATTCGTCTGCGATGCCGTATGACAGCAGGTGCCACGAGCCGTCCCCGCGCTGTCGGGCGGTTTCTTCTGAACGACCGTCTGACGGCTGTCTGACGCCGTTTTTTGAGGGTGGAGACCTTGCAGACCTGTATGCGCACACGTCGCGGCGAGTTCGAGCGCATCCGGTCCGCGCTCGAGGACGCCGACACTGACGAGCCGCTGACAGCGCGCGAAATCCTCGAGATACTCGAGGACCACGGCGAGGACTTCGACAGCGCCCACCGGGTCGCGACGGTCCTCGGGCGCCGCGAGGAGACCGGCGACGTCGAGGTCATCCGCAAGCAGCCGTACCGCTACAGGTTCGTCGACGGGAACAACTGATTTTTGCCCGACGGACCCGTCTCGCCGTCCGCACGGTCGAGTTTGTGTCCCCCGTGTGGGTCCGTACCCGTTCCCGTGGTACCGAGGAACAATACGATATTCGAAACTCACCTACGAGGTTCGTATTTTTTCGCCGGGTTTATTACGATGTGCTGACTTCGGACAGGTAATGACAGCGGGTGAAGACCGGACGATACTGCTCATCGGAAGCGGCCCGATAAAGATCGGCCAGGCGGCCGAGTTCGACTACTCCGGGGCCCAGGCGTGCCGGGCGCTCCAGGAGGAGGGCGCGCGAGTCGTGCTGGTCAACTCCAACCCGGCGACCATCATGACCGACCCCGAGACGGCCGACGAGGTGTACATCGAGCCAATCAACACGGAGGCCATCGCGGAGATCATCCGGAAGGAGAACCCCGACGGCGTCATCGCGGGGCTGGGCGGACAGACGGGACTGAACGTCACCGCCGAACTCGCCGAGGAGGGAGTCCTCGAGGAGTACGACGTCGACGTGATGGGGACGCCGCTGGACACCATCTACGCCACCGAGGACCGCGAACAGTTCCGCAAGCGCATGGAGGCCATCGGCGAGGACGTCCCCAAATCGGTGACAATCGAGTCCGTCGGGGAGGTCGAGTGGGCGGTCGAGGCCGTCGGCGGATTGCCGGTCATCATGCGCACCACCTACACGCTGGGGGGTGCGGGCTCGGGCGTCAT
>CAZUVE010000097.1:0-10829 GCA_964623735.1 uncultured Halobacteriales archaeon
TCGTCCTCGAACTCGCTCGCGAGGAGGGGTTTCCCGTCGAGACCGGCCGGTACGGTGTCAGCGACCTCCGGGCGGCCGACGAGGTGTTCGCCACGAACACGACCTGGGAGGTCCGGCCAGTCACAGACGTCGACGGCGCCACGCTCGAGGTCGGTCCGATGACGAGGCTCCTCGCGCGACTGGTCGACGAGCGCGTCGAGCGCGAGTGCTACTAGCCCGGCCGCAGGGAGACACGACCGGGGCCGGAGAGCGACCCCGGGAGCGGTTCGCCGGGTTCGACCCGGGCAGTGCCGGTGAGTGATCCCACTAAATATTAATTTTCTATTATTAGTTACTATCTATACTTTTTCGATGTGCCAGTATTGCATGAAGTAAGTTGATTATCGAAGTAATTTCAATTTTATATATTGTATATTTATTTTATAATTGGTCGGAGAGATCGTCGCCAAAGAGGCTCGACACGGCGGGTACGCAGAGGGTTCCCGGCCGGCAGACGAGGTCCATGTTCGCAGCGCGCGAACGTCGCGCTCCGGACTGCGGTCTCCGTGTCCGAACCCTCCCGGAGGCGCCCGTCGACGTACCCGTGGGGTGGGCTCTCGACCTCCGGGTGGCCGAGCGCCCGAGCAGGATGGCGTCGTGGACGGCCAGTCGCTCGAGCGCGTCGTCGGGCGTCATCGCGCCGGTCTCGCTACCGGTCGCTGCCTCGTAGTGATTGGTGCGAGGACGTTCGTGACCGCGTCACGTGAACGGTTGTGTTGCGGGTCGACGTCCACACACTGTGACTCACCGGCAGTGCAGTATCACACCAATCATCACCAGTCGTACTCGGCCGTCCGGACCGCGAACCCGCAGGCGTCGGCCACGTCCCGGCGAAAGCCCGTCGGATCCCTCGCGACCCAAAACCGTAAATAACCGCTCCGTCTACACTATGTGCGAACATGTCAGAGAATGTGAGCGGGCCGAACAGGCGGTACAAGGTTGGGCGGGTGCTGGCAGAGTACGACCTGCTGGGCCTCCACGCGGAGTTGCCGGACCGCTGGCTCGGTGAGGGGGGGGAGGCGATGAGCCTGCGCGGACTGGCCGATCACATCAACGTCGCCATCCTGGAGCGGGCCATGGAGGAGGCAGGGGCCGACCCACTCGAGGGAGAGGCCGAGAACGCCTACAGGCTGCTCACCGACGACGACGTCAGCGTGGGCGTCAGCACCCAGCAGCGCAATCGCCTCGAGCGCGAGGGAATCGACATCGAGTCCCTCGAGGACGACTTCGTCACCCACCAGGCAGTCCACACGTACCTGACGGAGGCTCTGGACGTCTCCAAAGGACGCGGCGACAACACCGACCCCGTCGAGAAGCACGAACAGCGCGTCCAGCGCCTCCGGGCCCGGACCGAGGCTGTCACCGAGAACTCCCTCTCGGAACTGACCAACGCCGGCGATCTCACCCTGGGCGAGCACAGCGTCGTCGTCGACCTCCAGGTCTACTGCCGGGACTGTGGCTCCCAGTTCGACGTCGCGACCCTGTTCCGCCAGGGCGGGTGCGACTGTGCCTGACGCGGGCTGTCGTACCCGACCGGATCGATACCTGCTGCGGGTGAGCGACACCGAAACGGCTCCGGCAGTCCGGACGAGAGGAACGGTCGTCGGTCTCGACAATCGCCGGACGACAGGCAAGCGGGCCGGGAAGCAGGGACCAGCCCGAGCGGGTGACTACCTCCGCCGGTGTGCTGTGACACCAGTATGTCTGTAACGTCCTCCCCCAACCTGACAATCTTTATATCCGAGACGTGCGAGTGGACATCCGATGGCATCAGTCGAGACTGAGCAAGCACACGTGTTGCTGACAGCAGAGAACGTGGGCGGCATCGAGCGAACGGAGGTGGAGTTCGAACCGGGGGTGACGATCCTGGTAGGGCGGAACGCGACACACAGGACGTCGCTGTTGCGGGCGGTCATGGCCGGGGTAGGGAGCGAGCGCGCGTCGCTGAAAGGCGACGCCGACGAGGGACAGGTCCGTCTGGAGGTCGGCGACGACGTCTACACGCGCACTCTCCACAGGCAGGCCGACGGCGTGGCCTTCGACGGGGATCCGTACCTCGAGGACCCGGAGCTTGCGGACCTGTTCGCGTTCCTGCTGGAATCGAACGAGGCCCGCCGGACGGTCGCGCTCGGCGGCGACCTGCGCGAGATCATCATGCAGCCGGTCGACGCCGAGTCGATCCAGACACAGATCGACCGCCTCGAGGCCGAGAAGCGCGACCTCGAGGAAACCGTCGACGACCTGGAGCGGCTGAAGGCGGAGCTTCCCGACCTGGAGCAGGAACGGACCCGCCTCGAGTCTGAAATCGCGGAAACGCGCGAGCGCCTCGAGGAGAAACGGGGGGAACTCGAGGAGCGGTCGGCCAACGCCGCCGACCTCGCAGAGGAAGAGTCCGAGCTGGAGGCGAAGATGGCACGGCTCCAGCGCGTCCGGTCGGAACTGGAACAGACCGAGTTCCGGCTGGACAGCCAGCGGGACAGCCTCGAGACGCTCGAGGAGGAGCTGGCGAACCTCGAGGAGCGGAGAGGGGAGGTCGGCAACGGGGACCTCGCGGACATAGAGTCGGTCCGGTCGGAGGTTGAGCGCCTGCAGGAGCGAAAACGGACACTCGACTCCGAGCTGACGAAACTCCAGAACGTCATCCAGTTCAACGAGGAGATGATGGAGGGCACGAGCCGCGATATCGCAGCGGCACTGCGCGGCGAGGACGACGAGACGTCGGTGACCGACCAGCTCCTCGAGACGGGCGAGACGGTCGTCTGCTGGACCTGCGGAACCGAGGTCGACGGCGGCCGCATCGAGGAGACCCTCGAGCGGCTGCGCGACCTCCGGGAGTCGAAGTACAGCGAACAGAGCGAGGTCGAGACCCGCCTCGACGACGTCAAGCAGCGCCGCGAGGAGATCGAGTCCCGCAGGCGCGAGCGCGACCGCGTCGAGCGCGAAATCGACGATGTCCGCACCGAAATCGAGGAACGCGAGGAAAAGATCGCGGACCTCGAGGCCCAGCGCAGTGAGCTACGCGGGCAGACCGAGGACCTGCGCGAGGAGATCGAGGCCCTCGAGGCCCAGGACCGGTCGGACGTCCTCGAGGCACACAAGGCAGTCAACGAACTCGAACTCGAACTCGAGCGCCTCGAAGACGAGCGCGACCGTGTCGCCTCGAACATCGAGGAGATCAAGGCGCGGACGTCGGAGATCGGAGAGCTCGAGAACCGGAAAGACGAGATACAGTCGGAGCTGACCGACCTCCGGACGCGCATCGACCAGATCGAGGAGCAGGCCGTCGCCGAGTTCAACGACCACATGGACACTGTGCTGGACATCCTCAACTACACAAACCTCGACAGGATCTGGGTCGAACGGACCGAACGCCAGGTCCGGGAGGGGCGCCGGACGGTCTCGGAGACGGCCTTCGACCTCCACGTCGTCCGCAGCACCGACAACGGGGTCACCTACGAGGACGAGTTCGAGCACCTCAGCGAGAGCGAACGAGAGGTGACGGGGCTGGTGTTCGCCCTCGCGGGCTACCTCGCTCACGAGGTATACGAGGAGGTCCCGTTCATGCTGCTGGACTCGCTGGAGGCGATCGACTCCGACCGGATCGCCACGCTGGTCGAGTACATGCAGGGGTACGCCGACTACCTCGTCGTCGCGCTCCTCCCGGAGGACGCCGCTGCACTCGACGACTCATACCAGCGCGTCACCGAGATTTGATCCGCGTCCCACTCCCCGGCCCCGTTCGATCGCGGGCGCGGTCTCCCCGGAATCACTATCCACACGGGACAGGTGTCGAACGCCGTTCCACGGCGGGAACAGCCTGGCCCACGTCGTTCGAACAACTCGAATGGATACTGTCCACTCGCACACAGTTACAGCAATCACTGTGAGGAGCAACACGGCGATCATCGAAAGGGAGATGATCGGCCCCTCCAGGAACGGGACGTCGGTCCGGAGCAGCGTGAAGTACGCCCCAGGGGCGAACAGCCTCCTGTGACCCTGACCGTTCACGACAAAGTTTTTTACCGCGCTGTGCGCCCACCTACAGATGATGGCAGCGACAGTCCTCGTCACGGGCGGCACCGGCTTCCTGGGGTCGTACGTTGCCGACGACCTCGTCGACCGGGGCCACGATGTCGTGGCCTACGACCTCTCGACGGACGACCGCATCCTCTCGAAACTGGGCGTGGCCGACGACGTGGAGATCCGCCGCGGCGACGTCTCGGAGCCGACCGACGTGGTTCGTGCGGTCCGAGAGACGGGCGCCACGCACGTCATCCACTTGGCCGCACTGTTGACCAACGCCGCCCGCGAGAACCCCCGGAGCGCGCTGAACGTGAACGTACTCGGGACGAACAACGTCCTCGAGGCCGCCCGAGTCCTCGACGACCAGGTCGACCGCGTGGCGTGGGCCTCCTCTGCCGCCGCGTACGCGCCGCCCGGCCGCTACGACGGGGAGTTCGTCGACGAAGACGCGCTCGTCTACCCCGACACCCTCTACGGCGCGACCAAGACCTACAACGAACACCAGGCACGGGTCTACCACGAGGACTACGGCGTCTCGCACGTGGGCCTGCGCCCGACGGTCGCGTACGGCCCCTACCGCGAGACTGGCGGGTCGGCGTTCCTCGCGAACATCGTCGAGAAGCCCGCGCTCGGGGAGCCGTTCGCCGTCGAGTACGGCGACCAGGTTATCGACTGGCAACACGCACACGACATCGCGCAGGCGTTTCGCAGAGCAGCGCTCGTCCCCGAGGCGGATCTCGGCCAGCGGATCTACAACGTCCGGGGGGAACTGGCGACCATCCGGGAGGCCGTCGAGACGGTCCGGAAAATCCTCCCAGGCGCGGACCTGGAGGTCTCGGACGAGGGCGAACTCCCCTGGACCCAGACCCTCGACATGTCCGCCGCCCAGCGGGACCTCGGGTACGAGGTGGAGTACGACCTCGAGACCGGGTTCCGGTCGTACGTCAGTACGCTCCGCGAGGAACACGGGCTCGAACTGGTCTGACGCGGATCGCTGTACGTCAGTGCCGGATCGACCGTACGCTGTCGTGCGGTCGTACTGGGACACAGTTACAGCAATCCGTACGAGGGCTGCTCCTCGCCGCGGCACCTCGCGCTACTCGCTCAGCCGCCGGCCGTCGACGTAGAGTTTCTCGGGGGCCGGGCGCCCCTCGTCGTAAGTCGCGTGGAACTCGAACAGCTGGAAGAGCGTTCCCGTCGGGTTGGCCGGCGAGACGAACGCCTCCGTCCAGTCGCCCATGTCCCGGTGGTCGACCACGCGCAGGTCGGCTGCCTCCAGGGCCTCGACGACGGCGTCGATGTCCGCGACTTCGAGGGTGACGTGGTGGAGGCCGGGGCCGTTCTCGTCGAGGAAGTCGGTGAGGAAGGTATCGTCGGTCTCGGGTGCGATGAGTTCCAGGCGGGACGCGTCCCGACCGAAGTCGTACTGTGCCCAGCGGAACCCTTCGACGGTCTCGTCGATGATCTTCCGACAGCCCAGCGCGAACAGGACCGGCTCGGCGGTCTCGACGGAGTCGACGGCGATGCCGACGTGGTCGACGCGGATCGGCGTGTCGTGGGTCATGCGACGGTGTGGTCGTGGGGCGTAGTTATAGTTCTCGGACACTCTCCCCCGAATCGACTCGCGAATCTCTGGATCGAGACTCGCTCCCGGCCGACCTGGCGCGCGAGAAACGCGCGAGGGACGAGGAGCACAGCGCAGCGAGCACCGCAGGAGGCTGGGAGGGATGAGGCTGCGGTGGGGCGGGAGTGAAAGGGGCCGCGGGCTGGGCGACGGCAGGCGACGCAAGCACGCGACCGGAGGGAGCGCGCACAGCGAGCCTCCCGAGCCCAGCCCGCGGAGGCGTTCTGACCGGTCCCGACAATCCCGTCGCCGACAGCACCGACGAAGACGTGCAGAGCGAACGGGAATTTGATTACACCACTCACACAACGTCGAACCAGCATGTACGAACGCAGTTTCATGGAGGGGACCCGCGGCACGATGGCCGTCGACTGGGAGGAACGCGTCGACACACAGCGACTCCGCCGCGAGCGCAAGGAACGCGCCCTGGAGCGACTGCAGGACTCGAACCTCGGATCGGTGCTCCTCATCGACGACCCGAACGTCCGCTACGTCACGGGGCTGGCGATGACCGGTGGGAGCGGCGCCGACCACTACACCCTCCTCACGGAGGACGGCGACGTCGTCCACTGGGACACCGCCGACCACGCCTCCAACCAGCGGTTCAACTGCCCCTGGCTCGACGATATCCGCTACGCCTGTCCCGGCCTCGGGAACGTCCCGCGAGCCTCGGGCCGGGCTTCCGCGCGGGACTGGCTCGAGGACAGGATGGCCGGGACGGTCTACACCGCCATGGAGGAGTACGGCGTCGCGAACGAACCGATGGGGATCGACGTCGCCAACGCCGCCCTCGTCGGGAAGTTCGAGGACCGGGGCGTGGACGTCGACACCGCCACCGCGTCGGAACTCATGCTCGACGCGCGCAAGACGAAAACCCGCGACGAGATCGAGTGTCTCCGCCAGGTGGCAGCCATCTGCGAGGGGGGCTTCCAGGCGATCACCGAGAGCGTTGCGCCCGGAAAACGCGAATCGGAGGTGTGGGGCGACGCCGTCCGGGAACTCTGGCGGCTGGGCGCGATGGTCCAGGGCGGCTATCTCACGTCGGGACCGAACACCTGGCCCAAACACCAGGCCAACACCACCGACCGGATCATCCGGCCCGGCGACCTGGTGTACGCGGACTTCTACAACGTCGGCTTCATGGGCTATCGCTCCTGTTACTACCGCACGTTCAGCATGGGCCAGCCCACCGACGCCCAGCGCGACGCCTACGAGAAGGCGAGAGAGGACCTCTACGACGTCTTGGAGCGGATCGAACCGGGGGCGACCACCGACGACATCTGCGAGGGGTTCCCAGACGAAGAGGGCGAGCACGTGGACTGGTACGGCGCCGAGGAGCTCTGGGAAATAACGACCAACCACTGGGCCCACGGACTCGGGCTGCAACTGTACGAGGTGCCGCTGATCTGGCGAGGACTCTCGCCCGACCATCCCGTCGAAATCGAGGAGGGGATGACGATGGCCGTCGAGACGATGCAACCCGCCGACCGGCAGGGGGTGCGCGTCGAGGAGATGGTCGTGGTGCGGGAGTCGGGCGTGGAGGTCCTGAGCCAGTGGCCCGTCGAGGAGATTACACGGATTTCGTACTAACAGGTGCGCTTGGGGTCGAGGGTGTGCCGGCGGTGTCGACCACGAACAGGATTAAATCCGAACCCCTCCAACCGGAGGTATGCAACTCGGCACGGGTCTGTTCACCTGTCAGCAGCGCCCGGACGACGACCGGTCGACGAGTGAGATCTACGACGAGACGCTCGAACTCGGCCGGGCCATCGACGCTGCCGGCCTCGACAGCGCGTGGGTCTCCGAACACCACTTCCTCGGGGACGGGTACCTCTCTGGCGTGATGCCCGCGCTGGGCGCCCTGGCGGCAGTGACGGGGGACGTCGAACTCGGGCCCTGTATCGCCCTCGCGCCGCTGTACGACGCGATCAGGCTCGCCGAGGACGCCGCCACCGTCGACCTGCTCGCGGACGGCCGGGCGACGCTGGGCCTCGCGATCGGCTCGAACCCCCGCGAATTCGAGGCCTTCGGCGTCCCCACAGACGAGCGGGTCGACCGCCTCGTCGACGCCGTCCGCACCCTGCGGGGGGCCTGGTCGCCGGGACCGCTCGACTACGACCCAGAGTTCCACGACGCCTCCCCCGAGGTGACGGTGACGCCCGCACCCGTCGACGACATCCCGATCATGCTCGGCGGCGGCGCGAAGCCCGCGGTCCGGCGTGCGGCGCGGATCGGCGACGGCTGGTGTGCCCCCTCGGCGCTGTCGATCGAGGGCGTCCGCAAGCGCGTCGAGGACATCGAACGCGTCCGCGAGGAAGAGGGGATCGAGGGCGACTTCCAGGTGTACGTGCTCCAGCACGGCTTCGTCGGGGACTCCCGCGAGGACGCCTGGGAACGGATGCGCGACGGCTACCTCTACATCCAGCGCCGCTATCAGGAGATTTTTTCCGGCGAGTCCGTCCCGGAACTGTCCGCCGAGCGCAAGGAGGAGCTGAAAGACCCGGCCATCTTCGGTACGCCCGAGCAGGTCGCCGACGGGCTCGAGGAGTACCGCGAGGCACTCGGCGACGATATCCACGTTATCTTCCGGACCTACCACCCCGGAATCGGGACCGACCGGATGGTCGAGTGCGTCCACCGGCTCGGCGACGAGGTCCGGCCGCGGGTTCGATAACGCTTATTCCGCCCGCGGGAGAATCTGGCCCATGGACACCGAGGCGTTCTTCGAGAACATGCCCTTCGCCGATTTGCTGGGCGTCGAGGTGACCGACGTCGGGGACGGCCACGCGGAGGGCTACATCGAGACGCGGCCCGAACTGTCCTGGAACGAGGACCGGATGATGGCCCACGGCGGCGTCACGTTCACGCTCGCGGACACCGTCGGGGGCGCCGCCCTCGTCTCGCTTGTCGACCAGCCCGTCCCGACCATCGACATGCGCATCGACTACCTGGAGGCGGGCACCGGCGACCTCACCGCGACGGCCGACGTCGTGCGGCTGGGCGGCGACGTAGGGGTCGTCGACGTCGACGTCTACGCCGAAGACGCTCACATCGCCGACGCCCACGGCGTCTACAAGACCGGATGACTCTCTACGTCCCGGACTCTTCGAGCGGGACGTCCCGCCTGTCGAAGATCCGCTTGATACCCGATCCCTCCAGCAGGTCGACGGGGCGAGACTCGAGCATGTCGTCGATGTCTTCGGGGTCGTAACCCGAGAGTGGCGTGTTCGAACCAACGACTGCGAGCGGCTTATCGCATGTGGTGTGTTGGCTTGCGGCACGAGCCTGGCCGGGTCTGAAGAGACTGTGACAGGGTCTGCGGCCGGACTGTCTCCACCACCTACTGCGTCTGCGAGTACTCCTCGACCCACTCCTGGAGGGTCAGCCCCATCGCGGACTGGATGATGGCGTTCGAAGACGCCGAGTTCGCGCTCTTGACGAGTTCGGCCTCCAGCGTCCGCGAGGGGACCTCCCCGACGAAGTGGGGGATGGCGCGCTGGACCGCGAGGGGACACCCGACCTCGTGGGCCAGCGCGTAGCCCGACAGCGAGTGTGGGATCTCCCCGCTGGCGTACTCGGGGGTGGGGTCGACCAGGTCGCCGTCCACGAACCCCACGTACTCGTAGCACTTCCCGACGTCGTGGAGGAGGCTGGCCGCGAGCGCCACGTCCACGTCCGGGTCGGCGCCGTGAAAGTCGCGCTGTTGCTGTGCAGTCTCGCGGGCGATGCGGGTCACGCCGCGGACGTGCTCGACGTTCGAGACCTCGTGGATGTTCCAGGCGTAGGGGACGTCCTCGACGTGGCTCCACCCGCCGCGGTCGAGCGCGAGCGTCCAGGCCTCCACTACTCGCTTGCGGAGGTCATCGTCGTCGATGTCCCCGAGTTCCGGCAGCGTCTCCCGCACCTGCGTCTCGTAGTCGGGCATACTATAGGGATGTTCGAAAGCGTTTATGAGGTCGACCGCATGCCTTCTTGCGGTCGATCCTGTAATTACTTTCGAACATCCCTATAGGTCTCGTCTTTCACGACGCGCTCGCGGCCGATCAGGCGCGGCCGGCGGTCGACGGCGAGGAAGTTGTCCACGTCCTCGCGGGCCTCCGTCGCTTTGCCCTTCTCGGGGTCGTAGTCCCGGGTTCCCTCGCTGCCAAGCGCGTCGTACAGGGCCTCGATGTCCTCGAAGTACAGCTCGGCGACGCCGTCGAACTCCGCGTTCTCCGGGTCGGTCGGGAGGACGGTCGTATACCTGACGACGCCCTCGATTTCGCGCGCGATGGGCGTGTGGGTGTCCTGCCAGTAGTCGACGAACTCCTCGTGGGTCATCCCCTCCTGGCGGACGAGGAACGCAGAGTGTTTGTAGAGGCCGTCGGTGTCGCCGCCAACCTCGTCTTTCTGGACGGTCTCCTCGCCGATGAAGCGCGGGCGCTCGTCGAGAGCCAGGAAGTTGTCCACGTCCTCGCGGGCCTTCGCCGCGACCTCCCGGGCCGGGTCGTAGTCGCGCGAGCCCGGACTGCCCAGTGCCGCGTGGAGAGCGTCGAGGTCCTCGAAGTACAGCCCGGCGATCCCGTCGAACTCCGCGTTCTCCGGATCGGTGGGGACGACCTGGTGGTATCTGACGACCCCCTCGATGTCCATCGCGATGGGCGTGTGGGTGTCCTGCCAGTGATCCAGAAATTCCTGGTAGGACGTGCCCTCCGTCCGGACAAGCAAGGCCACGTGCTTGTACATCACTCTCCATTTCCTCGCGTCGGATATTAAATCCTCTTCTGTGACTGGGGCGGGGGTGTCGGTGTCTCTGGCGGAATGCTCGCGTGGGACGTTATCGTGACTGCAACGGCTGGCCAGAAAGCCCCCGGCCGCTCGAGGCCGGCCCCTTTCGGTCCCGCCCGGCTGCAGCCACAGGCCTCCCCAGCCGATTCGCTCGCTTCGCTCGCTCATCCCTCGCGCAATATTGTCGCGGACGGAGCCGCGACAGCGCGCGCCAGGTCGGCCGAGAGCGCGTTTCATCGCGCGACCCGGGGAAGGGCAGGTCTGCCGTCGGGTGGGACTGATAGTGTTTCGTGTGAGTCGTTGCCGGTCTCTCACCACCCCGAGGTGGTGAGGCACCGGTGAACAGTCACACGAAACACTATGAAAGGGACCGCGT
>CAZUVE010000098.1:0-10688 GCA_964623735.1 uncultured Halobacteriales archaeon
TCTGTCAGAAGGGCATCGACGACATGGCCCAGCACTACCTCGCACAGGAGGGCGTCCTCGCCGTGCGGCGGGCGAAAAAGTCCGACATCGCCGCGCTCTCGCGCGCGACCGGCGGGCGGACCGTCTCGAACATCGACGACATCACCGCCGACGACCTGGGCTTTGCGGGCTCGGTCACCGAGAAGGACCTGGCCGGCGACGAACACATCTTCGTCGAGGAGGTCGACGACGCCAAGGCCGTCACGCTCATCCTGCGGGGCGGCACCGAGCACGTCGTCGACGAGGTCGAGCGCGCCGTCGAGGACGCACTCGGCGTCGTCGCCGCCACGCTGGAGGACGGCAAGGTCCTCCCCGGCGGCGGGTCGCCCGAGACGGAACTGTCTCTGGGCCTGCGTGACTTCGCCGACAGCGTGGGCGGGCGCGAACAGCTCGCGGTCGAGGCCTTCGCCGACGCCATCGACGTCATCCCGCGGACGCTCGCGGAGAACGCCGGACTGGACCCCATCGACTCGCTCGTGGAACTCCGCAGCGCGCACGACGGCGGCGACAACAAGGTCGGCCTCGACGCCTACACGGGCGATGTCGAGGACATGTCCGAGGAGGTCGTCGAGCCGCTACGCGTGAAGACACAGGCCGTCGAGTCCGCCACCGAGGCGGCAGTCATGATCCTCCGGATCGACGACGTGATCGCTGCCGGCGACCTCGTCGGCGGCGGCGGCGACGACGACGAGGAGGAAGGCGGGCCTGGCGGGCCTGGCGGCGCGCCCGGCGGCGGCATGGGCGGCATGGGCGGCATGGGCGGCATGGGCGGCATGGGCGGCGCGATGTAGAGCCGGCCAGCACCCCAGAACTGCCCGACCGCACACAGTGCGGGTCGTGGCTGAAAACAGTCGTACCAGTTCGTACGACCCACTCTCCGCTCGTTTCTCGCCACAGGCGTGTCCGCGGGACGAACCGCGACAATATATATGATCGAGACCGAAAATCGCGTATGAGACGGTCCGGAACGATCGGCTGGGGGCCGGCACTTGTCACTGTGACCGGCGTCGGATTGTGTCTCTTCGCCGTCGGCTACCACGCGCTGGAGATGGCGGCGGTCAGGGACCCGGTCGGGCCGATTGGCGCCCTCGTGCTCGACGGTACGCCAGCACTGGGGCTCGCGTACGCGGGCTACTGGCTCGACGGCCGCAACCTCGACCCCCACCAGGAGCGGCGCGTCGCCAGCTGGTGTCTGTCCGGCGGCGTTCTCTTTTTCGTCACAATCGCGCTCAGCATGGGGATCCGCCTTCTGGAGGGGCGAATCGTCTCCGAAGCCCCGTTCACGCTGTTGCTGGCCGCCGAGGCCGGGGCGCTGGCCGGGTTCGTCGCCGGCTACTACCGGACGCTGGCGCTCGCGGACAAGCGGCGCGCCGAACAGTCCGTCGAGGGGCTCGCCGTCGTCAACGACGTCATCCGCCACGATCTGCGCAACGACCTCCAGGTCATCGAGGCATACGCGGAGCTGATCGCGTCCGGAGACGGGGTATCCGGCGAGGCCTCCAGCCGTGCCGAGACGGTCCGCGAACGCGCCGCACAGGCCCGCGAGCGGATCGACGACACGGAGGCGATCGCGAAGACGATCGGCGGGACGGCGTCGATCGGCGTCGTCGACCTGGCGGCCGTCGTAGCCGACGTCGCCGCGCACGTCGAGGATACCTACGGCGTGTCGATCCGCACGGACCTGCCCGGCTCGGCGCCCGTCGCAGCCAACGACGGGATCAGGTCGGTGGTGGACAATCTCGTCGAGAACGCCATCGATCACAGCGACCGCGACGACCCGGAGGTGGCCGTGTCTGTCGAATCCACCGGCGACAGCACCCGGCTGGTCGTCCGGGACGCCGGTCCCGGCCTCCCGGCAGAGGAGGCGGCTCTCCTCGAGGGGAGACGGGTCGAGGAGGCGGGCGGGGGCCTCCGGATCGTCCGCCGACTCGTCGAGGAGTACCGCGGCGAAATCACGGTGGCGGACGACGAGCCGCGAGGGACAGTCGTCACGGTCGAACTCCCCTCCGGAACGAGGTGACCGGCGCAGTGTCGACCTCGTACCCCTGTGGGCGGGGGACGTGTCGTCGAGAGAACTCATACTGTCGGCTGTACCTCCGTGAAGATACCCACCCCGGAGTGCCAACACTGCTCACGCGCGTGTAGCCGACTCGTACGGATTGCTGTCACTGTGTCCCAGTCCGACCGCACGACAGCGTTCGGTCGATCCGGCACTGACTCACAGCGATCCGTATCAGTCGCCGGCGTCGGGGCGGTCCTCGGCCGCGGTGACGGTCGGGTCGTCGGTGAGGTCGGCGTCGCGCCAGGTTTCCCGGCGGAACCACACCAGGGCGATGGCCGCGCCGACGACGTTCGAGACGACAAACGCGGCGAAAAACCCGCGCGTACCGAACCACTGGGCGCCGAACCACGCGACCGGCAGGCGGATCACGCCCTGTGTGAAGATGGCGATTGCGGCGGCAGTGAGTGTCCGGCCGGTGCCGCGAAAGCCCCCGCTGTAGGCCCGGACAACCCCGAGAAAGCCGAACGTGGGCGCGACCGTCCGGAGGAACTCCGCGCCCACCGGGATCACCGCGGGGTCGTCGGTGAACACCGAGACGATGCCGGGGGCGGTGAAGTAGACGACGACCGCGGCCGTCGAGAGCAGGACGAACATCACGACAGCGGCGAAGTCGTTGGTGCGGGCGGCGCGGTCGGGGTTGCCGGCGCCGATGTTCTGGCCGGTCAGCGTCTCGACGCCCCGGCCGACGGCGATTGCGGGCAGGAAGATGACCGAGAACACGCGGATCCCGACCCCGAAGGCTGCCACCACTGGGTTTGCGAACGTGGCGACGATGATCAACAGGAGGTTGACAGAGAGGGCCCGACCGGTCACCTCGACGGAGGCTGGACCGCCGACCTGGACCAGCGTCCGCAGGTAGCCCAGGTCCGGGCGCATGTCCTCGAGATTGATCGTGACGCCGCGCCGGCCCCGGAACATGATTGCGAGACCGACGACCGTCGCTAGTCCGCGAGAGAAGACGGTGGCGACTGCGGCGCCGGTGACGCCCCACTCCGGGAACGGGCCGACACCGAAGATGAGCAGTGGGTCGACGACGATGTTGAGGACGACGGTCCCGAGCATGACGATCATGGGGGTGACGGTGTCGCCGTACCCCCGCATCAGCGAGATGAACACGAGGAAGCCAAAGAGGGCAAACAGCCCGAGCGAGACGACCTGCATGTACCGTGCGGCCAGGGGCAGGATGTCGGGGCCGGCACCCAGGAGCCCCAGGGCGTCGTCGACGAGGACGTAGCCGGCCGCCCCCAGCACGACGGAGACAACAACCGCGAACGCCATTGTCTGGGAGGCGGCGTACTCGGCCTCGCGCGGTTCGCCCGCGCCGGTGTGCTGGGCGACGAGGACGCTACCCGCGACGGTCAGCCCGATGCCAAAGGAGATCAGCAGGAAGACCATCGGGAACGCGAAGCTGATCGCCGCCAGCGCCTCCGTGCTGTACTGGCCCAGCCAGAAGGTATCGGCGAGGTTGTAGGCCGTCTGGAGGAGGTTCGTGATGACGATCGGCAGCGAGAGGTAGAACAGCGGCCAGCCGATCGACCCCTCGGTGAGGTTCAGCTCCTCGGGCCCCTTGAACAGACCGCGGACGCCGGCGAGCAGCCGGCGGGGGCGGATCCGGTCGAGGGCGGCGAGCACGTCTCGGAGTGTCACGTGGGGCTCACCGCCGGCTCCTCGGGGGAGGGCATCGGCACAACCCACCCGCCGCCCGGGCAAAAGCGTTCGGAAAGCGACGACGCCGGGAGGGCGAGACGACCTCGTTGTTGACGGCCCGGGAGCGGTCGTGAGACGGACTGCTGTGCGTCAGTTCCGGATCGACCGGGCTTCATCATCGCCGTCGTCTCCGGGGCCGTGAACCTCGCCGTGAATCCCCTGGGTAAGTGTGTCGTGCTCTGTTTCGGTTAGTGGATCGGTAACTGCCGTGAATTGTACCTTCCCTGACCCGCCGTAGACGAGGTGCCACAGAAAGTGATCCAGAGCACCTTCCAAAACAGAGGGGCCAGCACTGGCTACGAGCACGAGTCCCCAGAGCAGCCATCTTGACCGACTCAAACGATCAGGCATGACCGTACGATCCCTGACTCTTGCCGCTGACGTGGAGGCGACGGCTCATCACTACGAAACGCTCACTGCTCGGAGAATGCTCGGTCGTTCCATAGCTCGATGTGATCGATTATATTTTAAGTCAAGAGCATTAGTTTAATCAAAACAATGGGCGGGACCGACGAGCAAAGTCACTATTCGTCCGGTTCATCGGTATACAACTCGGATATTTTGCTTACGGTAGAGAACATGGGTGGCATCGAGAGTGCCAATATGACACTCTCTCGCGGTGTGACCGTATTTGTCGGTCAGAACGCGACGAACAGGACGTCGTTGCTTCGCGCGCTTGCCGGTGTCCTTGGTGGTGAGACGGGTATCCTGAGGCGTGGCAGTGATGAGGGATCGGTCACACTCGTCACGGGCAACGAGCAGTACAACAGGCGGTATGTGCGACGAGACGGCTCCGTTCGGGTCTCGGGCACACCCTACACTGACGAAACCGAACTCGTGGATCTGTTCGTCGCGCTATTCGAACAAAACCCGATTAGACGGGCTGTCAGGGCGGGTGAGAACGTGGAGGAACTTCTGTTGCGTCCGGTCGATACCGAGGAGTTGGAGTCCGAAATCGAAACCCTACAAGCTGAACGCGACAGGATTGACGAGCGTCTCAACGAGATCAAACGAGAACAGAAGAGGCTACCCAAACTCGAACAGGAACGACAGTCCCTCGAGAGCGAGTTCGAGACAGTTACTTCAGAACTCGAAAGTGTTCGCGAGCGGGTCGCCTCGTTTGACGCGGAGATCAAAAGTATCGAGAGTGCAGAATCACTGTTAGACGAACTCGAGGCACTGCAGACGGAGTTTGAGGAGACGGAGTCAGAGATCGAAGTGCAACGTTCGGTTCGCGAAGAGTTGCAAGAGAACGTGGCCGAAATACAAGAGAAACTGTCCGGGGATGCGGTCCACAAAGACGATCTTGAACAAGTTAGACGATCACTCGATCGCCTCCAGAGTCGGGAGTCGGAGTTGTCGACCTCGATTAACGAACTGGCGCCATTGCTCAAACAGAACGAGCGGCGACTCGACGGCACCGATACAGTGCTCGAGGAGTTCGCTACCGACGAGACACCACTGGACGTATTGGACCCCGAGCGTCAGTCGCTTGAGTGTTGGACCTGTGGAAGCGAAGTCGAGCGCCGGGTGATTGAGGACCACTTAGCGGAACTGCGGGCGCTTCTTGACGAGAAGCGACAGAAACGTCGGGAACTGCGGGATGAACGCAGCGAACTACAGACAAAACAGAACAAACTCGAAGAGCAGTTGGATACACAGGAGAAACTCCGGCGACAGCAAGCAACCATCGAACAGGAACTCGAGTCTCGTACAGAGTCGATCGAAGAGCTTCAGACGAAAGCTGAGTCACTTCGAGAGGATATCGCGGCAACGCAGGCGGACCTCGAGGAACTCGGATACTTTGCCGAGAACGAGATCGCCGAGGAGTACGAGCGCCTCAGCCAGCTTGAGTACGAGCGTGGTCGCCTGGAGAGCGAACTCCAGGAGATCACCGAGGAGATCGACGAGATTGAGGACTTTGTCGGGAAACGGGAGGCGCTCGAGGCACAGCAGGAGGACGTATCGGATCGACTCAGATCGCTCCGGAGTCGCAGGGAACAGCTCCGCAGGCAGGTGGTCGAGCAGTTCAACACGCACACCGAGTCGATCCTGGAGCGTCTCGAATACCGAAACATCGAACGTGTCTGGTTCGAATGGCGTGAGAAAGCCGCTGAAACCACGTTCGATCTACACGTCGTCAGGAAAGATGAATCGGACACGGTCTACGGGGATACGCTCGACCACTTGAGTGAGAGCGAACGCGAGGTCATCGGTCTCGTCGTGGGGCTCGCTGGCTATCTCGTCCACGATGTCGATGAAGCTGTCCCGTTCATGCTGTTAGATTCACTGGAAGCGATCGACGCTGGGAGAATCAGAGAGGTGGTCTCGTATTTCGAGTCGCACGTCGAGTTCCTTCTGGTTGCACTCCTGGAAGAGGACGCTGCCGGGTTGCCGGACTCGTGTGACCGCGTCCGAGCGGAGGAAACTCTTCTCTGAGCGATGGCAGGCGAAAGCGAAGGTCGGGAGATGTGCTGTAAGGTGACTGCAACCGCAACGGAGTATGACGTGATGGACGCGGCAACACGACTGCCCGAGCGAAAAAAAGCGGGTGATAGTTACCGGGAAGTAACACACTGGTTCAATACGACTGTCGTCGAACAGGCTCTGGATACGGCCGGCGTCTCTTCGGGGGAATCGGTTCACACTGTACTGGTTGGCAATGAACTCGCTGAGGAGGTCTATCAGATCCTGCAAACCGACGACGGAACCGACGTTCAGCGGGCCGAACTCCGGGCCAGACTCGCAGAGGCTGGAATCGAGATTGACGCGCTTGAGAAAGCGCTCGTCTCACATGTTACAATCCGATCTCATTTGCGCGAATGTATTGATTTTGAGGAAAATACCCGGACCCCCGACTTTGGGAAGACGATCAACACGATCCGGTGGGCCCACTCACGCGCAGAGAACGTCATACAGAGCGCCCTGGACAGTTCTGTCGCGGCTGACGAAACCCGGACTGAGCCACTTGAAGCCGAGGTCGTGGTTCGCGTGACCTGCCAGACATGTGGTAATATGTTCTATATTGATGAGTTCGTGGAGAATCCGCGGTGTGACTGTGCTGGGCGGGACGATCACAACAGATCCTGATCGAGCGTGTATTGAGACGGACTGCTGTGAGTCCGTGCCGGATCCACGACGCTGGCTTCTGACAGCGAGAGAATGCCGCCGTCCACGGTGCGGAGGACGGGACCAGACGGAGAGACACGGACCGCCGACGGGTGGGTGCTGGAAGTTGACTGCGAAAAACTGGTAGTGGGCCGTGTAAAGAAACACCCCGATTGAACTCAAAATATGAGGGCTGTGACCTTTTTGTGGGATGCACTACTCAGCCGGAGGCACAGTAGTGGTCCGCAACCGACATAGTTATTTCCGTGGTGAGAACTCCATTGCGCCGCCTCGACAGTTTGTCGAGCAGGCAAATGTGAGTGACCCTTCGATATATGAGACGTTCGAACAGGAGTGGCCGGGGTGCTGGAGTCGGGCGGCTGAACGTCTTGAGTGGAAGCGCGACTACGACACGATCGTTGAGCAGAGAGACGAGCCGCCGTACCGCCAGTGGTTCGTCGATGGGCGCCTGAACGCCGCTTACCCTCGCGACACTGCCGGGGATCTGTGAGATGAAACCTGGGGTAGTTGGGCCGCCACTCCCGGGAATTGACGCCACAGTCGTGGATGCCGATTGCGAACCCGGTGCTCCTGGTGAGGCAGGATACCTGGTCTTCGAACGTCCCTGGCCGGAGATATACCATCCACTCGGGAACGGGTCCGAGGCGAAGACGTACTGGTCCGAGTTCGGCGAACCGGGCGAGGAATGGGTATACTTCGCTGAGGACGGAGCGGTCGCTGACGACGATGGGTACATCACAATCCTCGGCCGTCTGGACGACATCATCAGTGTTGGTCTGCCGAGCAAAAACCGGATTCACGCCAGCGAGATCGAACGGACGATTGCGGAAGTTGAGGGGGTCGCAGACGTCGCCATCATCGCCGGGGAGCACGACGTCAAGGGCGAGGCCCCGTATGCGTTCGTCGTCAGTGAAGCGACCACTGCAGAGACGTTCCGTGAACGGATTACCGATCGGGTCGAACGAAGACTCTCTGCCGTGGCCTGTCCCGAAGAGATATACGTCGTATCAGAGTTGCCCCGGACCCACTCCGGGAGTATCCTCCGTCGCGTTCTCAGTGACCTCGTTGACGACGAACCCCTCGGAAACACGGATCTGCTCTGTAACCCGGATGTCCTCGATTGCATCGCCGTCGAAGTCCAGCGATGAGGTCTCTCGCTCACGGATGTAGTACATATGACACTCTCTGGTAGAGTAGTGCGCGTCGGTGATTTTTAGTAGACGCCCGTTGAACCGGAAGAGGACAATAGCCATGGTAGATCCTGCTATCTACGGTCAGCTGGCGCCGGTCGGAACTGATCAGGATGGAGATATATGGGAGTGGAATTTTGAAGCCGGGCAGGCACTTGCAGAGATAGTTCGGACGACGCTGGGGCCGAAAGGGCTCGACACGATGCTCGTCACCGACGAGGGAAAAGTGGTCGTCACAAACGACGGGGCGAGCATCATCGACCGCCTCGATATCGATCACCCGGCGGCACGTCTCATCGTCGAAGTTGCGAGGAGTCAGGACAGTCTGGCGGGAGACGGGACAACCAGCGCCATCATCCTGGCAGGAGAACTCCTCGGTAATGCGAAATCGCTCATCGAGCAGGGTGTCCACTCAACGAAGATCACCCAGGGATACCACCTGGCAGTTTCGAGAGCGTCGGCGACGGCCGATGAACTGACGCTCCCCGTCGATAGGGACGACGATGAGCAACTCCGGAACATCGCACGCACGGTCGTCACCGGCAAGTGGGACGACACTGCGACGGACTTTCTGGCCGAAAAGGCGGTCGAAACTGTCCGCAACATCGAACAGGACGGACGGGTCGGGTTCGAACGGATCACGCGGAAAGCGATCCCGGGCGGATCGTTCTACGACTCGGAGATCATCGAAGGGCTCGTCATCGATATGGACGAGTCCTCGACTGCGATCGTCTCCCCTGACGAACGGTCGGCCCGGCGGATCCCCGACGCCACGGTGGCGCTTATCGATCGCGAGATGACAATCGACAAGCCACAGGAAGCCGGGACGGTCACGTTCGATTCGTTCGAGGGATACGACGCGCTCAGGAAGCACGAGCAGGAAACCTACGAGGCGTACGTCGATCACATCACCGCCGTCGACGCAGACGTGGTGTTCTGTCAGCAGGCAATCGACGATCCGATCAGGTATCTGTTGGCTGATGAGGGCGTCCTCGCAGTCGAGCGTACCCGCCGGGACGAACTTCGCAAGCTGGCACGTGCGACCGGCGCACAGCCAGTGGACAGGACCGAGGATCTTACCGCCGCAACGGTCGGCCGGGCGCCGGAAGTCGAACGGCGTTCCCTCGGGCCGACGGCAGTCACGGTCGTCTCCGGGATGGACCGGCATGGACACGTCTCGCTACTGGCCCGGGGTGGAACTGAGCACGTTGCCGAGGAAACGAAACGAAAGCTCGATGACTGCTTCTACGTGCTGAAACTCGCTATCGAGGGCGAGGGCGTTCTTCCGGGGGGCGGAGCAGTCGAGACTGCTCTTGCGAAGGACCTCCGACAGTACGCCGCGGAGCGGGCCGGCAAAGAACAACTCGCCATCGAGCACTTCGCCGACGCCCTCGAGGTGATCCCGCAGATACTGGCGAAGAGTGCCGGACAGGATCCGGTCGACGTACTCGTTGCACTGCGCAACGCACACGAGGAGGGGCAACATACCGTCGGCGTCGACGCACAGAACGGCGAGATCGGCGACGTCACGACCGACGGTGTACTTGAGCCGCTTCACGTGAAGCGACAGGCGCTCGCAAGTGCCGCTGAAGCAGCGGCCGTGATCGTTCGCGTCGACGACGCGATCCCTGTTACATTCGGGGACCAGGAACACGATCACGAAGACGACCACGACCACGGCCCCGGGGACGTGGTCCACAGCACCGAGGGATATCCGTGGGCGGTCGGTCACTCGATGGGACACTCCGATTACTGACCGTCTTCAGCCGACTCACAAAATAGCCGTCGTTCTCGTCGATCAGCGCAAACCGGCGGTAGTTGAAGAAAGCCGGATCGAGCAAAACGAGCCGTCCTTGTAGCCACGAACCTGTCTTGAATAACGTGCTGTCGTGCGTTTTCTCGTCTGTCACGTCGATCCGTTCGATCGTCTGCTCGGTGGCATTGTGGAGCAGGTGGAGCGTTGCTCCAGCCTGCTCCTCGTGGCGGGCTTGGAACTCCTCAAATGGCTTACAGCAATCCGTGTATTGCAGGTGGCGGCAACGCCCGAGAGCTGGTAGAGGTCGCGGGCGTAGGGCCAGAGATTCTCGAAGTCGACGAGGCGCTTCAGATTACACTTGAAGTGCGTGTGGTAGACGGCATCAAAGCGGTACAGGGTCGGAAACAGAAACACGTCGGCGAGGGTTACCTCCTCGCCCGCGAGATATCGTCGGTCGCCGAGCACGCCGTCCCATCGGTCAAGCGCGTCGAACAGGTCCCGAACAGCAGTCTCGTAGCTCTGTGTCGGTCACCGTCATCGACGATCAGAGCCCGACTCCAACCGCGAAGGGCCACGTACGCGCCGCGATTGCAAGCAACACGAGCGCGGTGCCGATCAGACCGACATTCTTGAGGAAGTGGATCTGCTCGTTCTGGCGGGCCTGTCCCTCCATCGCCCAGAAGTCGTGCATGACGACCGTAATCGGGCCGAGCACACCGACAATTACGACGACACCAACCGCGGGGTAGACGCCGAGGAGCACTGCAAGTGATCCGGCGACCAGTCCCAGACTCCCCAGCGGGAC
>CAZUVE010000099.1:0-10484 GCA_964623735.1 uncultured Halobacteriales archaeon
AGTATGAATACGCGCGCTGTATTCACTGCGGCGTATTCTGCCAATCTTCAGAGACGATGATCTACAGCGTACAACACTCAGAGCGTCCATCTATCACCGGATTGGAATACCTTTCACACAAGAGTGTGGCTGATATGGGCGAGCCAATTCACCCCTCTAGTAGTGTTTAGTGTGAGTCATTGCCGGTCTCTCACCACCCCGAGGTGGTGAGGCACCGGTACACAGTCACAGTAAATACTATGAAAGAAGATTATCCATGAGGCGCGTAAATCGGTCGAGCATCTGGTCGGATAGCGACGGTGTGATTTCGTCGAGTAGATGGGCTGTCTTCTGTGGGTGGGAGACGGCCAGAGTTACACGGTTCTGCGTGTCTCTACATTTCGTGATAAGTTCTTGTGCGACCAAGTGATCAAGATGCCATTCTAGTGTGCTCCGAGCGATATCGAGTGCGTCCGCAACAGTAGTCGGTTTAGATGGTCCCTCGTCCAACAGGTAGATCAGTACGTCGCGTGCCGTTTCCCGGCGCAAGAGCGCTATCGCCCCCCGCTCCCACGCGTCGTATCCCGGGGTATAATAATGCGTTCGGCCGTAGAGGTGTTCTTTGATGACGCGATCCTGACACCGGAGTTTCTTGATATGGTACTGCACCTGTCCGGGTGCAAGATTGAGTGCCCGCGCCAAGCCGCTGAAATGCTCTCCCGGGTTAGTGGCAATGTACTCGTGTATGCGCTCTCGCTGCTCAGTCATGAATCGAGATTAGTCTCCTGTGCGCCGGTTCGTGCATGATAGACTGCTGCGATAACCAAGGCAACCAACACTACGTCGAGTCCGTGCTCCACGAAGTGGTGGTTCGCCTCCGTGAACACCCCCGTAACTGTCAATCCCGCAACCACGGACCGTCCGAACAGGGCAGCTATTGCACCCGCTATCAACAGGTACGGGCGCGATTGTCGCCGGACGAGCGCGCCGATGGCAAGCCCGAGGAGAACAGCAGCTCCAACCCCGGCGATACTCAGGACAGCAACGAAGAGAAGAGACTGACCCCCGAGGCCGCTGTGAAGCGGTCCAGCCATCGCCATTTGACTCACATACGACCTACAGCCACCTGAACACGTCGGTTGCCTTCCACTCATCCCGAGTCCTGTCCTGTTCATCGCTCGAATTACCCTGCTACCACGGGTTGAGAGATAATCCACAGCGAGAGAACGGTAAATCCGATCATCAGGACAACCAGTGGGAGATGACCCTGACGGGCAGCACGGCGAGAGCTGTAGCGGTCAAGCGCCACGTTGTGTGCGGCCACGACCGCAAGTACGTGCCCGAGGACGATCAGTGCGACCTGCGAGCCCCAGAAGAGAGGGAGAGACAGCCAGCCGAGAAGCTGAACCTCGCCGGCGGCCCCCGGAATCCACTGGGTCCCAATCACGAGGAGCTGCTCTAGATTCCGTATCACGTACGGGTAGTTATGGGCCACCTCGTAGGCCCCGGCAATCGGGAGGACCGTCGGCGCGAACCAGCGCGTCGCGTCCACCCAGCTCCCGGTTTCCGGAGCCCCGAACTGGTCGGCGAGCCAACTCCCGACACCGAAGAGAACCACGAACCCGACGAACCCACCCAGATAGAGGAGGACGCTCGTTCCCGGACCGGTCCCGAGTGTGTCACGTGTCCCGAAGAGAAGCGTCTGAAAGAATCGGGTCTCAGTGAACCCGTCGAAGCTAACCGTGTACACCATCGTGATGACGAACACGACCAGTGCAGTGCTCCGGACGGCACTGAGACAGCCCTGCCACGGTGGCCGGATCACAAGCGTGTACCCACCCTCGTCCGTTTTGGAGAGGGTGAGAGGTGCAACTCGACCGAACAGTCGATAGAAGACACCCAGTGGATCGGCACGGTCAAGCCACGTTTCTCCGTAGAGAAGGACACCGCCGAGCATCACGATCGCATACACCGCGAGTGTCACCGCCGTCAGTCGCGGTGACTGCGGGATGACGGTCAGGTTCTCGACGATCCCGATCAGGACCACGAATCCGACGACTGCGGGCCAGTCTCCGAGCGCGGTCGGATATGGTCCCAGCAGGGCGAGGGGACGGCCTTCGAGTCGGACGAGCGCGCCGTAGAGAGTGCGCCACGGCGAGAGGGCTCGCCAGGGGTTCCCGACCACCAGCGCGAGCAAGGCGAGACCACGAAACCAGACGGGCCACGTGAAAACGGTTGCGAGGTTCGTCGCTGCGACCTGCCGACCAAAGATTCCCACCGCGATTGCCGCGGCGACGCCAGCGAGAAAGAGTCCCTTGCTGGCGTTCTGTAGCGGGTCTGCGAGTGACTGGGAAACCGTAAGAACGTGCCGGTGACGGTCTCCTGGTACTCGTCTCCGGTCGGTGACGGCCAGCCAGAGCGCGGTCACCGCGACAGTTGCACCCGCACCTGCCAGCAGGAGGGGTAGGGGAATCGGCGCGTCGAACCGGGAGCCTGCAACGTCGTGGGCACTCACTACCACCGGACCGACACTGACTCCAAGAATCACGAAACTGGTCCGGAGGAGCCACCGCGCGTACCGACGGACAGCCATCGACCGACACTACCATCGGGCCGCAGAAAAGCCACTGTGGTACGCGTCTCGAATCCCCGGGCGGCACGGGCAGTCTTATCGGCAGTGACACGGTACGGTCTCGATATGCGCCCGCGTACCGTGGTGGTGCTGGGTGGTCTGTTTATCCTCCTTGGAGGGGTGCTTCTCTTCGGCCTCGGTATCGGGACATCCGGTGGGTCCCTCGACGAAACGTGGGTCAGCGACACGCCCCGCGACAACGAGGTCAACCACCACGCGGTCGGTGTTGGACCGGACGGCGAGGTAATTGTCGCTCCGGTTGCCGAGGTTCCTTACAGTGACGCGACGAATACGAACACGTCGTGTGCGTTGGTACGGCTCGCTCCCGAAGACGGCTCGGTTCTGTGGCGTACCGGCATACCAGCGGCGGACTGTTTCACCCACGCTCTAACCGAACCGGCAATCGAAGACATCGACGACGACGATGCGCTTGAAGTGGTCGTCTCCACGACCGAGAACGCGCTGGTCGTCTACGACGCCGCGACCGGAGCAGAAGAATGGCGGGTCCCACTGGCAACGTATGGATACGGCCGACCGACGGTGGCGAACGTGGCCGCCATCCAAGCACCGGCAGTTGTCACGAGCGACATCGACGGACAGGTCGTGATGGCGCGGGGGGACGGCACCGAAGTCTGGCGGTCGTCGTTACGGGGGACAGGCTGGGAGAGTCCCGCCGTGTGGGAAGCCCCGATTGTCGATGATATCGATGGGGATAGTCAGTCGGAAATCCTCGTGGGGACCAACCGCGGCCCAGTCCTGCTGTCGGCCGACGGGAGTCTCGAATGGCACCGGAACGGGTCGGCGATCTACACGACTGTGGCTGACACTGATGGTGACCCGATACTCGATGTGATTACCGCTGGGACGGCGACGGTACGGGCCTACGACGGGGCCTCGGGCACACAGACGTGGACACGGTCAGTCTCGGCCCCACGTCTCCGGACGGCTGCCGACGCCGACGAAGACGGGCGGGTGGAGGTCTACGTCGGTCGGGTCGGCGGTGATGTCCTCGCACTTGACGCCCGCACGGGCGAGACTGAGTGGGTGACACCGATTTCGCGCAACGAGGATGCTGTCGTGTTACCGCCGGTTATTGGTGACGTGACCGGGGACGGCCGTCCCGAGGTGATCGGCGTCACGAACACGGGGACTGTGGTGATCCTTGATGCCGACTCGGGAGACCAGGTGGGACGGTACGAACGGTCTGTCCCGATCTGGACGTTCGCAACGCCGGCAGACATCGACGACGACGGTCAGGACGAGATTCTCGTGCGGTACGGTGACGGCCGTGTCGTCGCTCTCGATATGTGACTCCCACGACGCGACCGAAGGATTCGAGAATCCTACCAGAATCGCTTTTCGACCGACGGCCCAACCAACGGTAATGACCGAGACGCGAGGCATCCCGCGCAGGGACTTCCTGAAATCGGCGGTCGCAATCGGTGGGACGGCGGCGTTCGGTGCCTGCCTCGGGCGCGAAGAGGTGGATGTGCCCACAGGTCCCGAAGATCTGTCCTCGTATCCACAGCGCCAGCACGCGTGGAACGATGTGCTTCCGAGAGACGACCACGGCAACGTCGTCGCTCCGCACCATCACGTCTTGTTCTACCTGAACTACGCGACGGATGGCCAGCCAACCGACGCCGATAGGGAGACCGTCGAAACCGCACTGCGTGGCGTCGAACACGCCTACGAACGGAGCGGGACGGGCCTCTTGGTGACGGTGAGTTACTCGCCGGCGTACTTCGAACGGTTCGACGCTCCATTACCCGAGACAGTGAATCTCCCCGCCCCCGAGGGGCTGGCTCCCTTCGAGGACCCGGCGTTGGATACGCCGGACGCCGTCGTCCACCTTGCGAGCAATCACGCGCAGGTGGTGCTGGGCAGTGAGGAAGCTCTCAGAGAGAACACGGGGGAACTCAACGGCGTCGAACAGCCCGGGGCTGCATTGACTGACGTGTTCTCGGTGACCGACCGGCGAACGGGATTCATCGGCGATGGATTGCCCGCCGAACACGCCGACACCGATGGGGTGCCGTCCGATTCGGTCCCCTCGGATGCGCCGCTGTTCATGGGATTCAAATCGGGCTTCGAGAAGAGCCAGGCAAGCGAAGACCGCGTGACCATCGAATCGGGGCCCTTTGCCGGCGGGACGACCCAGCATATCTCGAAGTTGCGCCTGAACCTTACTCAGTGGTACACCCAAGACGACCGGTGGCAGCGGGAAGCGAAGATGTTCTGCCCGTTCCACGCCGACAACGATCTGATCGAGGGGGCGGGAGACAACCTCGGGGATTCGAGCAACATCGGGGAGTGTCCGGCGACCGAGGAGACCGCCCGCGACATGGGAGTCGTCGGGCACTCTCAGAAGTCCGCCCGAGCCAGGGTGGACGACGAGCCACGCATTCTCCGGCGTGACTTCGACTCGACCGGTGACGGCCACGCCGGGGTGCATTTCCTCTCGCTACAGCGTCGGATCGAGGATTTCGTACGGACACGCGAGGCGATGAACGGCACTGACGTGACCGAGCAGTCGGCAGTCGGCCAGCGCAACAACAACGGTATCTTGCAGTATATCCGGACCCTGCGCCGCGGGAACTATCTCGTGCCGCCGCGGTCCTTGCGTGCGCTCCCGCCAGCCGACTCTGCCCGAACCACCGCCGAGGTGACCGATGCGTCGTCGTAGACTGCTTGCAACACTGGGATCTGCGACACTCGGGGGGCTTGCGGGCTGTGGGGGACTGTTCGAGACCGGATCTCGACAGGCACCACCACTCGTGAGCGACCGCCCGGACGCGGTGTACATGCCGACCCACGTCGAGGGGATGCAAATGGTCGGTACCAAGTCAGCGGAGGGATACAGTTGTGCGCTGACCTACACCTATCCTCACCGGTTCTGGCTCGTGACGGGCACTCGCCGCGAGCAAGTCGAAATACAGGAGGCGGACTCGGTCCACCTGATGCCGGTCGTCTGGGACACCGAGACGGGTATCGTCCCACCGGACATCAACCCCCAGGTGAGCGTCACCCAGGACGGCGAGAGCATCACCGACCTGGCCCCGTGGCCGATGCTGTCTCAGCCGATGGGGTTTCACTTCGGGGACAACGTTCAATTCGGCGGCAACGGTACCTATCAGGTCGAGGTGCGTATCGGCTCACCGTCGACACGTCGGACGGGGTCGATGGCCGACAACCAGGGGCAAGCCACCTTCTCGTTCGAGTTCGACTTCCAACAATCGACACTCGAAGACATCCGGTACCGGGACATCCCTGCCGATTCGGAGGGCACAACGGACGCTGTCGAGCCGATGGACATGGAACTGTTGCCGAGTACGCAAGTCCCCGAAGACGGCTCTCTTCCGGGGACTGTTCTGGGCACAGCAACGAGTGGTGGCGCACGGTTCGTGGTTACGACACTGTCGGACGCGACACCGTTTGGTGGTGACGACGACGAGGTATACCTGGCTGTCTCGCCACGAACACCCCACAACCGGTATGTGCTCCCGCTGATGTCGCTGTCGGGAACGGTAACCGACGGTGATGAACCAATCTACGATGGACCTCTCCGATCGACAATCGATCCGGACATAGGGTACCACTATGGAACTGTGATCCCACCAGTTGAGGCGAGTGTTGAACTGACGGTCTCTGTCGAATCACCGCCACAGATGGCCCGTCATGAAGGCTACGAGACGGCGTTTTTCGAGATGACGGATCTATCGGTAATGCTCTCATAATCACCAGCAACGCTGAGACGGTACAGGGCAGAATATCAGATTACAGCGGGAGCGAGGCGAAAGCCCACGACCTCAGTCCTGTCTCTTACCCACAAGTTCTAACGCCGTAGCTGACGAACTGACATCGGAAGATGGGAGGGCGTTCACGGAGTTGGCGACCAGAAGTTGACGAAGAAGGACAGTTGTGTGACATGGATGTCTCAGGATGGATTCGAATGGAGTTTCGATCAGCAGATTTCGGCGTCTCTCGTGTTTCCAGGAGTGATCGCTCTTCGCAACTCGCGAGTCGAGCCGGATATTGAGAGAATACTGACTTCTTTCTTTTCAAGACCGGTTTGCTTGATTTTTCTCGCTGGCACTGAGTTATGGGTAAGAGACAGCCGTAAACGGGTGGGTTTCCGCGCTGTTACCGCTATGAATCCGGTCCGATTAGAGCGGATTACGCGAGGTCAGGACCGAACGGCTCGTGCTGAACGCGTAACAGCAAAGCTCGGTGAGCACTTGGATCTAATACTGCCGGCTGTACGTCTGTAACGAATTTCGCGACCCCGGGAGTCTGTCCGAAAAACAATTTTCACGCCGAGTTCACGACCTTAGAGCGGGTTATAGACTTTATTAATCAAATCTTCCGGCAAAATAGACGTTTTTCGGACAGGCTCCCGGGGTCACAGATATCTTAACACAGTTACAGCCAGCAGTATAACGCATCGTTCAGAAGGAGCGGCTGGAGCGTGGAGACGACCACGGCCGCCGGTACGACGAGGATGGGCGTCGGTGGGTGCCTGACCGCGAGAACAGCGAGCTCCAGCAGGCACTGGAGGTCATCAAGACTCGCGAGAACGGCCTGTCCTGGCGGGACGTTGCGGCCGAGACGGGGGTTCCAAAGAACACTGCCCGCCGGGTGTGGGACCGTCGGGAACGGTACCTGCAGGAAGCCGAGGTGGTTCCCGAACCCAACGACTAAGCGGCGTCAACGTGTACGTCAACGCACAATGGGTACCGCGAACGAGCAGATCCGCGTCAGCGAGACTGTGAAGCGAGAGCTTGAACGGCGACGGCGGGAAGGCGAGTCGTTCAACGACGTCCTGGAGCGGGTGCTCAGCGAGGAGCGCGATCTCCTCGCTGGAGCCGGGTTCTGGTCAGATGCGGAAGCAAACCGAGTCCGAGAGGGACACAAGAAGTCCAAAGAGAAGTCGAAGGAGCGGATGCGACGACTAGCGGAGGGCTCGGATGAAGGTGCTTGATACGACGTTTCTCATCGATTATCTCAACGACGTTGACGCCGCGACCGAGTACGTGACCAGCCACGCGACTGAGCGGTTCATCGTCCCGTTGCCGGCCTACGCGGAGGTTCTGGTCGGCGAGGGGAACCAGCCCGGGCCCGCCGACATCTCCGGTGCACAGAACGCCCTCGCATGGACTGAAGTCTACGACGTCACCGACCGTCACGCGGTGATCGGCGCGGAGATCGCCGACGAAGTGGAGCCCGAGGGCCCATACCTCGGTGGGTGTGACTCGCTGATCGCAGCGGTCGGGCGTGAACTGGACGCGCCGGTTGTTTCTTCCGACGGGGATCTCACCCACGAGGAGACGAAGAAAGTCGTTGACGTCGAGGAATACTGACCGAATTATTTATTTTCTGAGAGTATCCGTACTCGCACGATAGCGGCAGGTACTGGAGCGCCCGGAGCGGCGATACCCGATGAAACATTGTAAGAGTAGGTGAGACATATACGTTTAGATATAATGCCTGATTGACTGTCTCGATTGCATGTCGATTCATCGACATACTGATTCCATCTCAGAAGCGGAGTGGTCACACGAACCCGCAAAGCGGGTCCCCGCCCGCCTCGTTGACGACGGGATCCTCCGTCGAGACGACAGCGGCACCCACACGACGTACTATCCAGACGACCGTCGACAAGCGATGCAGGACGCAATGCGACTTCGCGACAGCGGCCGCCCCGTCGAGGAGTTGACTGACCGACTCGCCGACATGAAGGCACAGATTCGAGCGTGGAAAAATGAGTACGGTGTCGCGTCGCCGAACCACCTTCGGGCGACGCTTGCCGACGATGATCTCGATCCAGAGGAAGCGTCGCGTCGAGGTAATATCGCCCAAGAATGGGACCAGCTCCAGCGACGCATCCGGATCGTGGGGTTTGCGATCCGCGAGTGGGACTTCCTGGCGCCCGGGACGAACCACGCCGAGGCTCACAACTACCGGATGCCCATCCCGTAACAGTGAGGGAATCCCGGCGTTCACGACGGGGAGGAGGTCACACCGTCTCTGGATCGATCCGACTGGTAATGCCATCGAAGTCGTCGTCGAAGCTCAGAATCCCGTCGAGCCCGTGCCGGTCGATGAGTGCAACGCTCGTTGCATCCGTGAAACTCAGCGGGTGATCATCGTATCCGTCGAACACCGTGAGTGCGTCAGTAAAGACTGCAGTTGTGACCTGCAACAGATCGTACACGTGGGGATACGGATCCTGCCCACGGAGTCGATCACTCAATCGCGTGGCCGCTGTGTGTGAGTTGGTCCGCGTGCGGGTCAGCGTGAGCCCTTCGTCGAAGATGTAGTCGCTGATATATGGGTGGCCGAACTCGCTGTCGTAGACGGCCTCAAGCGCCCTGCTGGCCGCCTCGTGTCTGGTTGCGTCCGTATCGTGGTCGGCGTACAACACGCCTGTGTCGACGAGCACAGTCATCCGTACAGGATGTCGTCGATGTCAGCTTCGTCTGTCTCGACGCCCGAACTGATCCGACCCTGCTGCATGGTTGCTTTCTCCTCGTCCGAGAGTGGCACGGTCGAGCCCCGGAAGGAGTCGATAACGTCCTCGCGTGATTCGTGGGCGTCGGTAATCAGCCGGGACAGAAGGTCCTGCTGTGTGACGTTCTTCCCTGTCCGGAGGCGGATCTCTGCCTGGAGCTCCTCGAGTCTGGATTTCGAGTGTTCGTCGACTTTGACTGAAGTTGTCATAGCCACTGTTTGGTGTGAGTCGTAGTAAACATTTCTACTACGTACCGTTTTCTACAGCAGGACACGTGAATCCTGATAGGAGCCAATCCGAAAGGAGGCAACACGGAATGGATGTAGCCGGAGGTACAGTACAGACCCCATCTTTATTACCGCCGCTGCCCGCGAGGACCGCCACGCTCTCGCCGTCCAGTTCTTCGAGTACCGCCTGAGCCAGCGTCCGGCCCGCATTCTCCGTCATCTGGAGGAGAGAGACGCCCACATCCTCGACAGCGACACGGTCGACTTCGCGCATCTCCGCGGCCGTCACGGCCGACACTGGCTGTCCGTTCCTGATCTGAAAGCGGCTGTCGGTCATGCGATGTTCGTCGGGACGTACCCGCATATGCGTTGAGTGGAGTGGTCCCTCGGACGTCTGACCGGTCCAGTTGGCCATCGACCCCGCGGCCGTTACCTGCGGGTGAGTTACGGTTATTGACTGTCCCCTCGGCTGTTCGACCGTGACCCGTCTGGACTTACTCGACATCGACGAGATTCCCGAGGAGTACCACTATCTCTTCACCGACGAGTATCTGGGGGACCGGCACATCTTCAGGGTGTGGGCGCACAACCCCGAGGTACTCGAGGCCACCCTGGAGTACCTGAACACGCTGTACGACCAGCTGACCCCGCGGCTGAAAGAGTTGGTCATCCTGCAGGTGGCCCGCTCGCGTGGCGCCCGCTACGAGTGGCACCAACACGTCGACATCGCCCGCGACAAGGGTGTCTCGACGGCCGAGATGCGGGCCCTCGGCGGCGACGACCTCTCTGTCTTCGACAACGAGGAGTACGTCCTCCTGCAGTACGCCCGCGCCGTAGCCACGGGAAACGTGACCGATCAGATCCACGGGGTACTCTGTGCGGTCTACGACCCCGCGGAGGTTGTCGCGGTCGGTCTCATCGTCGACTTCTACGTCGGCCTCTGTAACTACGTCGCCTCTGTGGAGTTGCCCTTCGAGGGTGGGCAGTTCGTGGGGTGGACTCCCGGCGACGAGACGGTCGCGGAACTGTTCGGATGAGGCGGGCGGCAGGGTTCGCGCTCGTCGGCCTGCCGGTCCTCTAGGGATGTTCGAAAGCGTTTATCAGGTCGACCGCATGCCTTCTTGCGGTCGATCCT
>CAZUVE010000100.1:0-10452 GCA_964623735.1 uncultured Halobacteriales archaeon
TGTTCCAGGTCAACCCGGGCTTCGGCGAGGAGGTGACCCGCTACCAGGTCAACCACATCCGCGGCGCGACCAGCCCCACGGAGTACTCGCCGCCCTCGTGTGCCACCATGCAGTCCTACGGCGACTGCGTGAACATGGACGACCTCTGCGAGGAGATCTCCCACCCGATGGGTTACTACGAGCGGAAGCTGGACGACACTGACGACGACCAGCTCGTGGACTGGCGCGAGCGTCAGGAGTCGAAGTCCTGACGTTCGAGCCAGACGCCGGCCACGGCCATCAGCAGGATGAACCCGGCGAGGACGCCCACGAGCGCCAGCCCCCCGGTCGGGGCGATCTCGGTGCCCGCGTCGGTCCCGTTGACCGTTCCCTCGAACTGCCCGGAGAGGCTCCCTGTCGACTCGTCGTAGCTCGCGTTCACCTCGCCGGTGACGGTCCCGTCGATGGTTCCGGCCGTGGTACCCTCGAGTGTCCCGACGACGCGTCCGGACTCGACTGTTCCGGTGATGGTGCCGTCGATCTCCTCGCTGACGCCGTTCTGGATAGTGCCCTCGAAGGTCCCGTCGACCGTGCCGTCGGAGACAGCTCCCTCCGAGAGGGTCCCCTCGATGGTCCCCTGGACGGAGGTGTTGACGGTAGCGTGGGTCCCGTAGGCGGAACTGACGGCGACCGCAGCCACGACAAACAGCGCGACCGCCCCCGCCGAGAGGGCGATCTGTCTGGCCATCTCCGCGTCGATTTCCATGCCGGCGGCTTCCACAGGGACGGGCAAAAGGGCTTCGAAGCGCGCTGTATCCACCGAGGGCTGTCCGACCGAACGTCCTATGCGCGTCCAGCACCTACAAACTGTGTGGACGCGCGCCGAGACACAGCAGCGTCCGGGACCCATGACCGACAGCAAGCACCGACACGTGCCGGCACCTGCCGACAGCCGCCCCCACTCACAGGCTCCCGAACGCGTCGCGCTCGCGCCGGACCTGCGATCGATGCCCGACCGTGCGGCCCGCGCCTGGGCCGAACGGATGGCCGTCCGCCCGCTCGACGGCGGCGAGTACGCCATCCACAGCGAGAGCGGCGCCACCTACACTGTCGACCCGACCGAAGGGACGTGTACGTGTCCCGACGCAACCATCCGCGGCGAGACCTGCAAACACCTCCGCCGCGTCGCAATCGAGATCACGACCCGCCGCGTCCCGCCGCCCGGTTGCCGCCGGGCGACGTGTGGCTCCTGCGGGGGCGAGGCGTTCGTTCCCGAGGACGGCGACCCGCCGGCGCTGTGTGAGGCCTGCCGCCTCGCGGCTGGCGATGTCGTCCTCGACAGAGAGACCGGCGACCGCCTCGTCGTCACCGCCGTCACAGAACAGCGCGCCGACGAGGTGACCGTCGCCGCGACCGGCGAGTCCGTCGCGGAGTACCCGACCAACAGCGGCTACCCGGACGACGACCTCGTCGTGGAGGCCGTGTATCTCACGGACGCGGTCGCGACGGACGACCCCCGCCGGTACTCGTTTCCCCGCTCGCGCCTCCGGCGGGTCGACGGCACCGCGCTCGTGGACTGATTGCGACGCGCCGGCGACGGAAACGCCGCCCGGGCCGGCAGGGAGTACGCGAACCCGCCGAGGGCCCCCGCCCGGAGAAAGCGTTACTTCACCGCCCAGTGTAGCGGGGCGCATGGAACTCGACTGTCCCGTCGTCGACGAGGGCGCGCTGATCGAAGCGCTCCGGGACGGGACCGTCGCCGGCGCCGCACTCGACGTCTTCGAGACCGAACCCCTGCCCGGGGACTCGCCGCTCTGGAACCTCGACGATGTCGTCGTCTCGCCACACTGCAGTGCCTTCACCCGCGACTACTACAGTGATTGCTGTCCCTGTGTCCCGGTACGACCACACGCAGTCGTGCGGTCGATCCGGCACTGACTTACAGCAATCACGATACCGGCACGTCTCGACCATCGTCCGCGAGAGCGTCCGCCGGATCGCCGACGGGATGAACCCCGCAAACCGGGTGCTCTGACGGCCACGCGTCCCGGTCTCCGGGCACGAGGGTGTTCCGTGTCGGCGTTCAGAACTCCTCGAGGCTCGTCCGCGCGGACCCGCCGGCCAGTTCCTCGAAGTCGGTGCCCTCAGCGAGGGCTGTCTCGCGCTTGACACGGTAGTTGCCGCCGTCGGTGGTGTAGAGATCGTCGGGATGAAAAAAGTACCAGTCCTCGCGGTCGAACCGGACGCCGATCCGGGCGCGGGCGCCGAAATTCTGCGAGAAGTACAGCAGCGACGCGACCTCGGCGCCGTCGAGGTAGATGGGGTCGCCCGAGGAGGACTTGGCCTCGATTGCGTAGAAGCTGTCGCCGTTGCCGGCGAGCACGTCCGGCAGGTCCCGCTCGGTGGCACTCCCGCTTGCGGGCGCGCGCATCACCGCGAAGCCCGCCTCGTCGAGCCTGTTCACGAGTTCGCGCTCCCGGCGCTCGCCCTTCCGGTTGGCCATCGCCACGTAGTGGGCCCCCGAGGGGCTTAAACGGTCGGTGCGAACCCGACAGGCCGATACGCCTCCCGTCCGTACTGGCCTCCAGTGCGAGAGTACGTCACGCGCCTGGCAAACAGTGTCTCCGCTCTCCTGGACAGGATGGGGGTCATCGCGCCCGAGCGGCTGTCGGCGACAGTCGGACTGGCCTGGCCCCGCGTCGTGACCGGCTTTGCCATCATGTCCAAGCAGACCGTCGACCTCGCGTTCGTCGGATGGGCGGTCGGCTCGCGGGCGGTCGCGGGACTGGCCTTCGCGTACGCCTTCTGGCACCTCGCAAAGTTCCTCGGGCTCGGCCTCGTCGGCGGGACCGTCGGCCTCGTCTCGCAGAGCTACGGCGGCGACGAGCCCGAGCGCGCGTCGGTACTCGTCAAACAGAGCGTCTGGCTGGCCGTCGCGCTCGCGATCCCCGTCGTCGCCGCGTACGTCCTGCTGGCCGGGCCGCTCGTCGGCCTGCTGAGTTCCGATCCCGCCTCGACGCGGGCCGGCGCGACGTACCTCGCGCTTGTCGCGCCGGCGCTCGTCTTCGAGTTCCTGAATCTCGTGAGCAGCCGAACCTACGCCGGCGCCGGCGACACCGTCTCGCCGATGGTCGTCAGAGCCGGCGGCGCGCTCGTCAACGTCGTCGTCAGCGGCGCGCTCGTCTTCGGCGCCGGCCTCGGCGTGACCGGGGTCGCGATCGGAACGCTCGTCTCGACGGGGCTGTCACTGCTCGTGTTCTCGTGGGGGATGACCGGCCGCTCGTACGGCCTGCCGGCCCTGTCGCCGAGCCCTGTCCCGCTCCGCGCCCGCGGCCCACAGTTCGACAGCGAACTCGCCGGGCAGTTGCTCCGGGTCTCGGCGCCGATCATGGCCCGGCGGGTGCTGGAAGGGGTGGTCGTGTTCCCGCTCCTGTGGATCGCCGGCACGTTCGGACCCGTGGTCGTCGCCGCCTTCGAGATCGGCCGGCGGATCCGCGCGGTGATCACGAGTTTCTCGTGGGGCTTCTCGATCGCGTCGAGTTCGCTCGTCGGCCAGGCTCTCGGGGCCGGCGACGAGGCGGAGGCGACCGCATACGGGTCGGCCATCATCCGGCTGTCGCTTGTCGTCTACCTCGCGGTCGGAGCGCTCGTCGTCGCCGTCCCGGAGCCGATCGCCTCGCTGTTCGTCGCCGAGCCGGCAGAGGTCGCGCAGGCGGCCGTCTTCATCCAGGTGGCTGCCGTGAGCGCGGTCGGGTTCGGCGTCGACGGCTCGGTAACCGGCGCGCTTCGCGGCGCCGGCGACACGCGGTGGCCGTTCGTCGCGTCCGTCGTCGGCCGGTACGGCTTCGCCCTCCCGGCGGCGGCGCTGGGACTCGTGACGCCGCTGGGCGTCGCCGGCCTGTATCTGGCGCTCGTGCTCGAGGTGGCAGTGCCCGGCCTGGCCAACTACTGGCGGTTCCGGACCGGCCGCTGGCGGGCGATCAGCCGCACGTACCGCCCCGCGTAGATCCACGGATACTTGCCGTCGGAGGAGGAATCCCGGCGTGTGCACGTCTCCAGCAAGCAGGACGCACCGGCGCTGAGCCGCGGCGACGGTCTCGTATCTGCCCTCCTCCACGCCGGGGGCGGGGACTCGGACCTGACAGTCACGTGGGTCGAGATCGACCCCGGCGCGTCGCAGGTCCGCCACAGCCACGACCCCGAACAGGTGTACGTCGTCGTCGCGGGCGAGGGTGAGATGACCGTCGGCGGCGAGACGCGGGCGGTCGTGGCCGGCGACCTCGTTCGCATTCCGCCCGACACCGACCACGGGATCGAGAACACCGGGGACCGGCCCCTGGAGTACGTCTCCGCGGCGACGCCGGCGTTTCCACGCGAAGAGGTCGAGGAGTTCTACGACGCCTGATAGTGATTGCTGTAACTGTGTACCGGTCCGACCGCACGACGCGTGTGGTTGATCCGGGAACGGCTTACAGCAATCACTACGACCGAACGGGCTCCGTTACCTCTTTCAGGATGAAGGTAGAGACACCCACATGGAGCGGCTCCAAGAGTCGGTCAAGACAGCGCCAATCATCGACAAGAACGGCTACTCCTACCTCATCCACCCGGTGAGCAACTGCGTACCTGCGCTGAACCCGGAGCTACTCCGGGAAATTGTCGTCAGGATCATCCGGAAGGCAGAACTCGAGAACGTCGACAAGATTGTCACGCCGGAGGCGATGGGCATCCACCTCTCGACGGCAGTCTCGCTGATGACCGACATTCCCCTCGTCGTGATCCGCAAGCGGGAGTACGGCCTGGAGGGCGAGGTTTCGCTGGCGAAGTCGACGGGCTACTCCGAGAGCGAAATGTACATCAACGACGTCGCGGCCGGCGACCGGGTCCTGTTGCTGGACGACCTCATCTCCACCGGGGGCACGATGCGCGCAATCGTCCAGGCGCTCGACGACATCGGCTGCGAGGTCGTCGACATCGTCATTGCAATCCGCAAGATCGGCGGCGAGAACGCACTCGAGGGGATCGACCACCCGGTCAAGACGCTCATCGACATCGAGGTTGACGACGGCGGGGTGACCATCGTCGACGGAACCGGCAGCGACGGCGAGAAACAGGTCAGGCACTGATAGTGATTGCTGTAACTGTTCACCGGTCCGACCGTACGCAGTTGTGCGGTGGATCCGGTAGTGACTTAGGACAATCCGTATGAGTGCCACGTGTCAGCCCCGAAGCGCCTCGACGGGCGGATCCCAGGCCGCGCGGTAGGCTGGGTAGATACCCCCGACCAGCGCCACGAGGACGCCGAACGCGAAGGCGGCGAGCGGGACAACGGCGTTACCGGGCTGGAGGACCGCCCACAGCGGCAGTTCGGTCCAGAGGGCGACCAGAACAACGGCGACGGTCCCGAGAACAGTCCCGAGGGCGCCGCCGACGACACCGAGCAGGGACGCCTCGACGAGAAGGACCCGGAGGACCTGACGGCGGTGGATGCCGACCGCGCGCATCACGCCGATCTCCCCCCGCCGCTCGGAGACGGTCATCAGCATGACGTTGAAGATGCTGACGCAGGCGACGATCAGCGAGACGCCGGCGACGGCGAGCAGGAACCCGTTCAGCAGGGCGAAAAAGTCCGCGATGCGGTCGAGCACGCTCCGCAGCGAGAAGACATCGACGCGCTGCTGGCGGCCGTTGAGCCGGTCCCCAATCCCGTCGGCGACTGCCCGCGCGTCCTCGGCCGAGTCGGCACGGACGATCACCTGCGAGAACCCGGCCGTGGCGAACTCGTCCGCCGGGAGGACGACAGCGGTGTCGGGCTGGAGGGGCGTGATGCTCTCGACCTCCGGGAGGCGGGCGACAACGCGGTACTCGTTGTCCTCGACGGTGATGGTGCTCCCGCGCCGGAGGTCGAGTTCCGCGGCGACGTCCGCACCGACGATTGCCCCCTGGCGGTGGTAGGCCGGGATGTCACTGCCGCCGCCGAACAGCGCCCGCGGCCGCCGGGTGCCGTACACCTGTGCCACCGTCTGGTCGCCGTTCGCGGTGACGGTGCCGCCCGTCGTCTTGAGCGGGACGACCGTGCCCCGGCCGTCGGCCGCCCGGCGCACTGCCGCGAGGTCTCGGCCGTCGAGTGTCCCGTCCGCCCGGTCTTCGGCCGGGCTGACGACGACCTGGTTGCCCAGTCCGCCGAGTTCCGCGGCCGCGGCGGTGCTCAGACCGCTACCCAGCAGGCCGAGCGCCACGACGGCGAACACGCCGATGAGGATGCCGAGTGCGGCGAGACCGGCCCGCAGTCGCTGGCGGGAGAGGTTCCGGACCGCGAGGACCGCCGCCGGGAACCGCCGTCCGAGGGCGGCCGTGTCCGGGAGCGGCCACTGCCGGTCAGTCACCGCCGACCACCCCGTCGACGAGACGGATTGTCCGGTCGACATAGTCCGTCACGAGGTCGTCGTGCGTGACCGCGACGACGCCGACGCCGTCCTCGCTGACCCGCCGGAACTCCTCGAGAATCTGGGTTCCGGTGTCGCGATCGAGGTTGCCGGTCGGTTCGTCGGCCAGGAGGACGTCGGGGTCGTTGACAAGCCCGCGGGCGATTGCGACGCGCTGTTTCTGCCCGCCGGAGAGTTCGTCTGGCGTGTGCGACAGCCGGTCACCGAGCCCGACCCGGCCGAGGAGGTCCCGCGCCCGACCGGTGGCGTCGCCGGGGCGGAAGGCGGTCGGGAGCCGGACGTTCTCGACGGCATCCAGGGTCGGCAGGAGGTGGAAATCCTGAAAGACGAATCCGATCGACTTCCGCCGGACGTCCGTCCGGTCGGCCGGCGACAGCCCAGCCGTCGGTTCGCCGCGCAACTCGATCTGTCCCGTTGTCGGCTCGTCGAGCAACCCCAGGAGGTTGAGCAGTGTGCTCTTGCCGCTCCCGCTCGGGCCGACAACGGCCACCATCTCGTCCGGACGGACGACGAAATCGACGTCGGAGAGGGCGGTGACCGCCGTCGCGCCGCTACCGTACCGCTTCGTGACACTGCGGAGGCACAGCGGCGGCGTCCCGGACTCGCGGGAGTCGGCCTGGGGCAGCGGCGTCATCGGTCTGTGCGGCGCCTGGCGAGTACCACGGTGACCGTGGCCGCGACCACGACGGCCGCGAGGGGCAACCCGAGCGACTGCAACGATCCGCTGTCGCTGGCCTCTCCACGGTCGTCGTCCTGGAGCGGGACCGTGACCGTCTCTGTCGTCCGGTTGCCGTCGGCGGTGTAGGTGACCGCGAGCGTGACAGCGGTCGCGTTCGCCACGTCGGCACTCGCCGTGACGTCGAAGGGAACGAACTCGCTGGCGCCGACCGAACCGACGAAGTACGTCCGCTGTGGGTAGGCCGGCCGGACGTGGTCGGTCGGCCGGACGGCAACAACCGCGCCGGTGACCTCCGCGGTTCCGGTGTTTGCGACGTTGCCGCTGATGTTGACGGCGCCGTCGTCGGAGACGGACACGTCTAGCCCGGTCAGTTCGGCCTGGCCGCTCGGCGCGGCGTAGTCGTAGGCGAGTGCGGTCTCGCCGTTACCGTCGGGCGATCCGTAGCTGGCGACGAACCGGAACCCGTCGACATCGGGGACGCCGGCGAGGTCGACGGTCACCGTCTCGGACGCGCCCGGCGGGAGGCGGTCGGCGACGGCGACCCGGCCGACGGCGGCGAGGACCGCGCCGTCGGCGGTCCGGCCCTCGAGCACCACGTCAGTCACCGGCGCGTTCCCGAAGTTCGTCACCGTCACGTCGAGTTGCGCCGGGCCGCTCTCGTCGCTCTCGGCGTTGGACTGCAGGGCGTCACCCCCGCCGACCAGCCCCGGGAGTCCCTCGGGGACCTGCTGAGCGTCGTCGGAGCCGGCACGCGTCGCCCGGACCCCGACGTCGACGTCGGGCGAGACTGTCTCGACCTGGCGTGTGTACGTCACGGTCTGCTGTGCGCCAGTCGGGTCGGTGTACGTGGTCACGAGTTCGACGGTCGCCGCCTCGGCGTCGGGCCCGTGGACCGTGACGTTCAGCGTCTCGGTGGTGCCGGGGGCGAGCGAAGGGATTGTCCGGCGAACCTGGTCGTCGCCGTCGGGCGCCGCAAGCACGATGTCGAGGTCGCGAAGCGCCGCTGTCGTCGGGTTCGACACCTCGACCGCGACCGACCTGTCGGCACCCGTCACGAGTCGGTCGACCGGGACCTCGAACTGTGGCGCGCCGGGTTCGACACCGATCGTCAGCGGGCGCGTCGCGCGCGCGGTCTCGCCGTCGTCGTCGGTTCCTTCGGCGACGAGGCGGAAGTCGTAGACCCCCGTCTCGCCGACCGTGACCGACACCGGGACCGTCAGCGTCTCGCCGGGGGTGAGCGTCCCGAGGTCGGTCGCGTTTCCGACCGCCCGCCCGGTGTCCGCCCGGACGAGACGAACCGCGTCTAGGTCGAGAGAGGTGTTGCTACCGGCGGAGTAGCGGACGGTCGTCGAGACGGTCAGCGGCGCGCCGGCGGCCGGCGTCGGGGGTGTCACGGTCGCGTCGGTGAGGGTGAGCCGTGCGTCCGCCGCTGTCGCGGCGTCCGTGCCCGCCACCGCCAGTCCCCCGAGGACGACGACGAGCGCGCACGCCACCGCGGCGGTGCGTCTGCGGGGAAATTCCATCCGTTCGTGTTAGGGATTCGACGGGCAAGTATGTTCGCTACGCGCCGGGCCAGCCCCATCCTGAGGGCCGCGAAACCGGCTATACTGCCCGCGAGTAGCCGACCGTCGACTCCCGCTCGGTTCCCGGGGAGAGGCGCTCGCGTTCCATAATCTGGGCTGGCTGGCGCGGGGGGAAAACGGTATTCGACCGGGGCTAACGGGCGCGCAAAAGCCGCTATCCGTCCGCGGACGCGACGAAGCGCAGTCGCCGGTAGTCCGCGGTCCACGTGGCGGTGTCGGCGTCGTACAGGACCGGGCGGAGGCGGTCCTCGACCGTGGCAACGACCGCCTCCTGCTCCTCGTCGGACAGCGGCGCGAGCAGGCTGTCGCCGAACATACCCAGCCACTCCCGGAGGCCCTCTTCGCCGCCCTCGAGTTCGGTCGGCCGGTCGAACAGACGCGCGTAGGTGACCTCGAACCCGTGGCGCTCGAGGAGGGTGGCGTGCTCGCCGACCGTCGGGAAGTACCAGGGGTAGTCGACCTCGTACCCCCGCCGGGCGCAGGCGTCAGTCACCGTGTCGACGATCCGACGGACGTTGCCGGACCCGCCGAGTTCGGCCACGAAGCGCCCACCGGGCCGGAGCAGGTCTGCGACCCGCGTCGCGACGGCGTCCTGATCGGGGATCCAGTGGAGCGCGGCGTTCGAGAAGACCGCGTCGAACGGCTCGACAGCGGCGAACGCGCGGGCGTCGGCCCGGACGAACGCCGGGCCGGGGTGGGCCTCGCGCGCCCGGGCGACCATCTCCGCCGAGCGGTCGATCCCGAGGACCGACCCGTCGTCGCCGACGGCACGGGCGATCTCGGCAGTGAGGTGGCCGGTCCCACACCCCAGGTCGAGGACACGCTCGCCCGGTTGCGGGCCGAGCAGGTCGACGACGTCGGTGCCGTACTCGTAGACGTAGTCGTAGCCGCTGTCGTAGTCGTCGGGGTTCCACCGGGTCCGGTCGCCGCCCACTTCGTGCGGATCGCTGTACGTCATTGCCGGATCGACCGCGCGCTGTCGTGCGGTCGTACTGGGACACAGTGACAGCAATCCGCGTCAGGTGCCATGTCGCCAGGAGCCCACGTACTCGCGTTGTTCGGCCGTGAGGTCGTCGGTGGCGATCCCCTCGGCGTCGAGTTTGATCTCCGCGACCTCCCGGTCCAGGTCGTCGGGGACGTCGTGGACCCCCGGGCCGTACTCCCCGCCGCGGTCGACGATCTCGCGGACACAGACCGCCTGGACGCCGAAGCTCTGGTCCATCACCTCGACGGGATGGCCCAGCGAGACGGGCGCCGCGAGGTTGACCAGCCGTCCCTCCGCGAGGACGTGCAGCCGGCGGCCGTCGGCCATCTCGTAGGCCCGGACCCCCTCGCGTGCCTCGTAGGTGTCCACTGCCAGGTCCGAGAGGGCGTCGAGGTCGATCTCGACGTCGAAGTGGCCGGCGTTCGCGAGGACGGTGCCGTCCGCCATCTCCTCGAAGTGCTCGCGGACGACGATGTCCCGGTTGCCGGTGGTCGTGACGAACACGTCGCCCTCGCTCGCGGCCTCTGCCATGGGCATCACGTCGTATCCCTCCATGTGGGCTGCCAGTGCGCGCCGGGGATCGACCTCGGCGACGATCACGTCTGCGTTCTGCCCCGCGGCCTTGCGGGCGACACCTTTCCCGCAGTAGCCGAAGCCGGCGACGACAACAGTCTTGCCGGCCCACGAGAGGTTCGTCGTCATCGCGATCGAGGCCAGCGACGATTCGCCGGTGCCGTGAACGTTGTCGAACAGCCGCTTCATCGGCGTGTCGTTGACCGC
>CAZUVE010000101.1:0-10418 GCA_964623735.1 uncultured Halobacteriales archaeon
ACGAATCGATTCTAGAGGAGTTTGAGACAGGACCAACTGTTTACCGGTCCGACCGCACGACAGCGTGCGGTTGATCAGGCACTGACTTACAGCAATCACTATACCGTCGACCCCCTCGACCGTGACGTGCGATTCGGCGTCATCAGCACGGCCGAGATTGCACAGACTGCGGCGGAGACGTCACCCTCGAGTGACCTGCCAGCGGCTCGCGAAGGCGGGCGCCCGCTTCAGCCCTCGGCCGGGACGTGCGCCAGCCGGTAGCCCTCTGCAGTCCCGGAGACGTCGTCGGCACGAACGGGCGCCAACAGGGAACTGTCCGACGGCGCGCTGGCGGTGTGGCACCCGCGGGAGTGAGTGCAGACCTACCGCTCGGTCCGGATCTCGTCGGCCAGATCGGACATCTCCCCGTCGGAGAGGTCGGCCGTGCCCGCGAACAGCGAGTGGACCGCGCCGGCACCGTCGCCCGCGAACCGCGGGACGACGTGACAGTGTGTGTGCGGGACCTCCTGGCCGGCCTCCTCGCCGTTGTTGAACGCGACGGTCGAGGCGGGCGCGTCGACCGCCGCCTCGATGGCTGGCGTGAGGTCGGTGATCGCCCGGAAGAGTCCGCCCGCGACCCCGTCTGGCATCTCGCCGACGCGCCCGTAGTGGTCTCTCGGGATGACGACCGTGTGTCCCCTCGCGAGGGGATTCACGTCGAGGAAGGCGTACGCAACCTCGTCCTCGTAAACCGCGTGACTGGGCACCTCGCCGGCGACGATCTGACAGAAGATACACTCGTCCATGTGTTTCACCTCGGTGGACGCCGCAGGGGCGGCGTTCGAGCGGGGGGACGGCCGGCGTACCATTCAAGCTTTCCCTGCCAACGGCCACCGACAACACCGTGTGGGAGACCGGTCCCGACGAGGGTCAAACGGGGCTTTGAGCTTCGGACACCCATTTGATACTCCCGGCCCTTGGTCCCGGTATGGAGCGACGGAGCGTTCTCGCAGCCGCCGGAGCCGTGTTGGCCTCGGGTCTCGCGGGGTGTCAGGCCGTCCCCGACTCCGGCGACCTCGGAACGGACGACAGCGGTGACACCGCAACCCCGACGCAGACGCCTGAGACGCTGTCCGAGTCGGAAGTCGAGACCTGTGCGCGGGCGTACATCGAGGAGAACGTCGTCGACGTCGCCGAGAAGCGGGACTCAGGCCTGGTCCGGAACGCCGAATCCCCGACCCCGCGCGTGGTCGGGGTGAACCGGGCGGACGGGATCCCGGTCTACGAGGTCCGCGCGTTCTGGGGGATCACGTACTACGGCTACACGATCGACGCACACACGGTCGAAGAGGCACCCCCGGATCCGCCGGAGACGGGGGATCTCCCCCTGGACGCGGTCGAGGGACTCCGGTCGACCGTCGACGAGGCCGTCGACACGGGCGAACCCGCCAGAACGGAACTGTTCGACGTGGAATCCGACGACCTCGAGACGCTCCGGACGGTCTTCGGCGACGACCTCCGGGAGGCGACTGTCGTCGTCGACCACCGCGGCACGCCGGTCGAACTCGCGGTCGAGCGCCGGGACGGACTCGTCGCCGACTACGAGGAACACGGGTTCTACTACGTGGTGAACGGGACCGTGTACAGAACCGACGAGGCGACGACCGACCCGACGGACGGCGAGCGGATCGACTGCTGAGAGTCACTCCTCGCCCGCGCGCCGCTTCCACTCGCGCTCCTGTCTGCGCTCGGCCACGTGGCGCTGGCCGTCGGCGACGGCCCCGCGGGCGCGCTCCTCGAAGGCCGTCAGGGCCGCGAGAAAGCCCTCCTGGTAGCTCTCCAGGACGTCGTACGACCACCGGTCCTCGTCGATGACCCCGCGGGGGAGACACTCGTCGCGCAGCGCGTCCGCGAGGTCGGTGTGGCCGCAGGCCCGCAACTGCGCCTCGGCGTCCGCGAGGTGGTCCATCGCGTGCCCGGTCTTGTGGTGGAACTCCACCAGGTCGCCGTGTGCGCGGTGGAGCCACTCCACCCCCAGTTCGACGCTGTGTAGGGCCTCACACTCCGCCTCGCTGAGGTCTGATCCCGGGGTCGTGTCGTCGCCGGTTTCGCTGTCGGGACGGGTATCGTGCTGTGCCATGTCAGGTGCTACCACACGCCGAACAATAGAGGTGTCGACTGTGCGGGTCGGGGCTCACAGCGCACTTTCGAGCGCGCCCGCGACGTCGCGGGCCTTCTCCGCGAGCGGTTCGGGCACGTTCCCGGCGTCGACGGCCGCGTCGAGTTCGTCGTCGTCGACCCGGCGGACCGTCCCGTCGGGTGTCTTGACCACGTCGACGTGGAGGTCGACGTACCGGACCTCCCCGGGAAACACTTCGACCGGCGTGCAGACGTTGACGTACGTCCCGCGCCCGGTTCCGTCCTCGCCGCGGTAGGCCGTCGGGTACCACCACCGCCCCTCTTCGAACTTGGTGATCGCCTCGTCGCCGTCCCGGCGCTCGACGCCCAGAGCGTCGTACGTGCCGCCCCCGGAGATGTCGCGGCGGACCGTCACAGACCCGTCGGGGCTCCGCGAGGTCACCTCGGCGTACCCCAGCACGAGCCGCCGGCCGTCGGGCTTGCCGTGACTGAGTGCCACCTCGTCGCCCTCCTGCGGGCCGAACTGCCGGGTGGTCGCGTCGAACGGGAACTCCCCGTCGCCGCCCCCACAGACCGCCTCGACGAAGTCGACCGCGGCGCTGGCCTCCTCGGCCGCGGCCTTGACGCGGTGGTGACCCGGCATGGTGTCGACGACTGCGCGGCGGTGCTCGTCCAGGGCGAACCGTGACTCGCGGCCGAACCACACCCACCGGGCCGCGTCCCCCCCGTCGTACCGGCGGGGTGCACTCTCGTCGGGTGCCGGCGCGTCTGCCAGGGCGTCGTCGAGTCCGCGGGCGCACCCGGCGGCCCGGGAGAGTGCCTCGTCCAGGGCGTCCAGGCCGGCGTCGTCGCTGTCGGGCCCCCAGACCGGCGCCCACCCCTCGGGCGGGTCCGACGGCACGAGGTCGGCCAGTTCGGGACCCGCCGTCCCCGCAGACGAGGTCCCCCCGCGGACGAGTTCCACCAGCGCGCCGTGGACCCGTAGCGTCGTGTCCAGGACCGGACGGCCGTCGCGCCAGGGCGGACGTGGCTCGTCGACCTGTACGCGCAGGCAGTCACCCTCCTCGACCCGGCGGGCTGTCTTGGAGTAGGGCAGGAACCCCTCGCCGTCGCCCACGTCGACGAGCGATCCACTTCCGAGCGTCTCGACGACCTCGCCGTCGTAGACGGCGCCCCGTGGGAGGGTCGCCGACCAGGCCAGCGTGTCCCGCCCCACCTCGCACAACTCCCTGGTCACCGCCTCGACTCCGTCGGGGTCACCGATCACGCCGACCCCCTGGCGGTCGCCGGTCGACTCCACGGCAACCTCGGCCGGCTGCAGAGGGAACGACGACTCGAACCGATCCCGGATCGGCGGGGAGGCCTGCACCACGCTGTCGAGGAGCGCCGTCAGGGCCGTCGCGTAGATCCCGCGGACGCGGACGCTGTAACTCATCGACTGTCGGTGACAGCCCCACGTCCAAAGGTGCCCCGGTTGCGGTTGTCGAACCTGTGCCCGGAGGCCAGGACTGCTGGTTTCGTAGTGATTGCTGTCACTGTGTACCGGCACGACCGCACGCCGTCGTGCGGTTGGTCCAGTAATGACTTACAGCAATCGCTATCAGTGCCGGGTCGACTGTGTGGCCTCCCGCAGTCGGGAGGCGGCGACGGTATCACGCGACCGCGTTCAGCACGAGAACGAAGACGCCGAAGAGAGTGCCGAAGGCGACGACCGTCTTCGGGTCGAAGCGGATGGCGTTGCTGTCCTCGGCGTCGAAGTACCGGACCAGGCCGGCACTCGACATCAGGCCGGAGCCATCGGAACTGCTCATATCTGTCAGTGGTCGTGCACCCGGTGTAAGCCTTTCGGGACCGGCCGTGTACCGCGGTCCGGGAAGTGGAAAACTCTTATTTGGACCGCCGGAGTACGTACGTAAGAACGCATGACCATCACGCTGAAAGACTTCTACGCGGACTGGTGTGGTCCCTGCAAGACACAGGATCCCATCCTCGAAGATGTCGAAGAGGAGTACCCCGGCGTCGAGTTCGAGAAGGTAAACGTCGACGAACAGCAGGACGTGGCCAACGAGTACAAGGTCCGGTCGCTGCCGACGCTCATCATCGAGAACGACGAGGGCGTCGTCGAGCGGTTCGTCGGCGTCACGCAGGCCGACGACATCGAATCAGCGCTGGCCGACGCCGGCGCCTGATAGTGATTGCTGTAAGTCAGTGCCGGATCCACCGCACGACGGTGTGCGGTCGTACCGGTACACAGGCACGGCAATCACTGTGACGCTACCTGTTCGATCGCTTCTCCTGGGCGTCCCGAATCGACTCTCGAGTGGTCCGTCCGCTGTCGGAGCGGCCCGGGACAGAGAGGGGCTGGAAAGTATCCCACGTTCGTCTACCGGTGTATGCCCGGCAGTTCGAGGCAGAAAAAGCGATACGGCTATCGCTGTGTGGCCTGCCGCCGGAGACAGAGCCGTGATCAGGCGCCGGTCTCTCCGGGGTCACCGGAGTCGGCCTGGGCGCCGGCGATGGCGTCCCCGAGTCCGTCCTCGACTGCCTCGTCGACGCGGTTCTCGTCGCGGAGTTCGCGGTCCCCGCTCTCCTCGTCCTGCTCCTCGGTGATCTCTTCGTCGCCGGTCACAGAGACGAAGATGTCTGCCAGGTCGTCCGTTCTGCTCGACTGTGACTTGCTCATACTACTATGTTGGGGACGCACTGATATAGGTGTACCACCCCATGTGTTTGGTAGCCGCAAAACCGCATGACGTTGAAGGACCAAGAGGGACTCATCCGGAGGTATCTCTTATAAATGCTCGAGGGGACTCGATCCCCCCGGAGGCGGAGTGCACCTGCCGGCTGTACCGACGTAATGCTGTCGGCTGTAACCGAGACGAGAGACTCGCCACCCGGGGTGGCGAACCTCTCGAAGGACTCATAGTGATTGCTGTGAGTCAGTGCCGGATCTACCGCACGACAACGTACGGTCGGCCTGGAAGACGGGCTACAGTCGTCTCGCGTACGGTCGGCCGGGAGTGTCACAGGACGTTCCGCTGGCAGGAGCCACAGAGTGTCTCTTCTTTGACGTCGACTTCGCGGACAGTCGGCGAGAAGTTCATAACACAGCGCTTGTTGTCGCAGTGTTCGAGTCCGAGGGTGTGGCCGACCTCGTGGATGACCTCCTTGCGGACGCGGTCGGAGAAGATCTCGTCGGGCGAGCGGTTCGAGAAGCCCCCGTCGGAGGAGGTCCGCAGGCGGTACGTCGAGATGACCGACCCGTTGCCGCCGAGGTAGGCGAGGCCGAAGACGTAGTTGCGGCGGTGGTAGAAGAGGTCCTTCGGGGTGATTGCGATGTTCTTCTCTCCGTCTCCGACCCGCTTGGCGAGGTCGATGAACTCCTCGGCACGGTACTGGTCACGGTTGGAGTCGTAGGAGTCGGCGGGGACCGGCCGGGCGTCGTGGACCGTCACCTCGGAATCGTAGACTGACCGCAACGCGCTGGAGGCTTGCCGCTTGACGGCTGCGTCGGCCTCGCCGACCGGCACAATGTCGACATGCATGCAAACTAATATGCGGTGGCGCCTCATAAAAATCTCGTGTGCGAGTCGACACCACGAACGCCCTCGTCGCCCGCCTGGCCGGGTTCGACCGGGTCGTCGAGGTTGGCGTCGGCCGCCGCCCCGGGGTGGCGGCGCGCCTCGCCGCCCGCGGCGTGTCGGTGACCGCTACCGACATTCGCGAGCGCCCGGTGCCCGCAGCCGTCCGGTTCGTCTGTGACGACGTCACCGACCCCGACCGCGGGGTGTACGCCGGCGCAGACGCGGTGTTCGCGCGCAACCTCCCGCCGGAACTCCACCGTCCCGTCCGCGCGATTGCGCGCGAGGCCGGCGCCCGGTTCCTGTTCACGACGCTGGGGGCCGACCCGCCCGTGGTCCCGGTCGCCCGCGAGACCCTCCCGGGGACGACACTGTTCGTGGCGAATCCGCAACCACCTTGAACTCCCAGTGCGTGTATTGTCACGATGAACGTCGACGCGGTCGTGCTCGACGTCGACGGTGTGCTCGTCGACGTCGCCGACTCCTACCGGCGCGCCGTTGTCGAATCGGTCGATCACGTCTACGGGGATAGCCTCGCAAGGGAGGCGATCCAGCGGTTCAAAGACGCCGGCGGGTTCAACAACGACTGGGACGTCACCTACGCGGTCGCGCTGTACGTCCTCGCGTGCCGCGAGGGGATGGAGTACTCGGTGGCACAGTTCGCCGACGCAGTCGAGGGGATGGGCGGCGGGCTCTCGGCCGCGCGGACGGTCGTCTGCGAGGAGCTGACGCCGGCCGGCCGCGAGCGCGTTCTCGCGCGCTGGGAGCGCGACCGCCTCCGGGACGTCTTCCAGCAACTCTACCTCGGGAGCGCCCTCTACCGCGACCTGGAGGGTGGCGAACCCGACCTCGACACGCCCGGGTACATCTACGACGAGCCGGTGCTCGTCGATCCCGGGACTGTGACAGACCTGGGGGAGCGGTTCGACGTGGGCGTGCTCACGGGCCGCCCGGCCGCCGAGGCCGAGATTGCCCTGGAGCGGGTCGGCCTGACCGTGCCCGACGACCGGCGCTTCACGATGGACGACTGGTCGGGGGGCAAGCCCGATCCCGGCGCGCTCGTGACACTGGCAAAGCGGTTCGGGGCCGCCCGCGTTGCCTATGCCGGCGATACGCTCGACGACGTCCGGACCGCAGTCAACGCCGACCAGGCCGACGAGCGCGCCTACTACGGCGTCGGCGTACTCACGGGCGGACTCGCGGGCGACGCGGGCCGCCGGAAGTTCGAGTCGGCCGGCGCTGCCACCGTCGTCGAGAGCGTCAACGACCTGCCCGATCTGCTCGAGTGACCGGTGTCCCCGGACTGTCGGACGCCCGCGGATAGCGTCGCCCCGGGATCGAACGGCGTCACGCCGGTACGGCTTACAGCAATCACTACCAGCGGAATCGCGGCTGCCAGCCGCCGCTGGCCGCGGGAACGACCCGGATCTGTGCGTCGTCGGCGAGACGCGTCGACAGGCCGTCGAGGTGGTCGACGTTCTCGCCGTCGACGAAGACGTTGATGAACTCCTTGATCCTGCCGCCCTCGAGGACGCTGTCGCGGAGTTCGGGACCGTGGGTCTCGGCGTGGGATTCGAGGGCCTCGCCGACGGTCGAGCCCTCGACCGCGACCGTCTCCGAGGACGACCCGCCGGTGAGCGCGGCCGGTACCTTGATCTCGGGCATGTGTGCCCGTAGCGCCCCGGGGATCAAAACGGTCCCGACACTCCGGGCGTCGACAGCCAGACCGGCCACCTCGAACAGCCGGACTCCTACAGCGACCCCTGGCGCGCCGAGAGCACGACGCTCCGGGCGCCGCTGCGGATGTCCTTGTTCGTCGACCCGAAGACCAGCTGCTGGAGCCGCCCTTTGGTGGGTGCGCCGATGATCGTGAGGCCGTAGTAGGCCGACTGTTCGGCGATTGCCCCGGCGGTGTCCTCCGCCTCGAGAATCCACGTCGTGGTCGACTCGGGCCGGTCGACGTGCCGGGCGGCCGCCTCGACACACGCGCTGGCCCGCTCGCGTCTGGGGTCGGACGCGTACTCGCTCACCACGTGGAGGATGTCGATCCAGGCGTCGCAGTCGGCCGCAATCCGCCTGGCGATCTCCGTTGCGAGCCTCGAGTGGGGGCCGTCTGCGACCGCGAGCAGCATCGACGGCATCTCCTCGTAGCCGTGGCTACCGTTGACGGTGATCACGTCGCAGTCGGCGCGGATCGCGAGCCGCTCGATGACGCTCCGGCGGAACCGGCCGGCGACCGACCCGCTCGGTACCACCATCGCGTCGACGTCGTTCGTCTCGACGCAGTTCCGGATGCCGCTCACGAGTTCCCGCGTGTGCCCGAACTCCCCGCCAGGGGTCGAGGCGAGCATCTGTTTGGTCGCCCACCTGGCGAGCGCGCACTCGTCTGTGCCGGTCAGTTCCTCCCCGTCCTCGGGGGCCGTCCGGTCGGGGCCCCCGTGGGGGGTGACAACGTGCAGGGAGGCACTGGACGTCCGCGCGAGCGAGGCAGCGACCCTGATCTGGTCGGTCACCACCGTGGCGTCGGCCGCCAACAGCGGCACCAGAATGTGGTCCCCCTCCAGTGGGGCGACGCGAAATGTCTGCTCGCTGACGGTTTCTGTCCCTGACACGAGGGACGCTACCGACGTGAGAGCCATGCACCTACTACGAGACTCATGGTTCAAAAACCCAGAGGTTCTTTCACGGGGCGGTCGGAACCGGGACAGCAGAAACTATATCAGGGTCCGGAAACGTGGCTCCGCGGCAGTCAGGCACACACACGAGGCCGAACGACGCCTGCAACAGGAGAAGGGACGCGTGCTCTCGCAGCTCTCCCGGGAGACCGAGCGGCCTCCCGACGTCGACACCGAGGATCTCTACGACGGGAGGGTGACGTTCGTGCTGACAGTGACCGACAGTATCATACTGATTGGTGTAAGTCAGTGCCGGACCGACCGCACACGTCGTGCGGTCGTACCGGTAAACAGGTACAGCAATCACTATCAAGCCGACTCCTCGAGGTGGGCCAGCACGTCCTCGGTGGTCACGACGTCGCCGTACTTGGCGTCGATGTCGAGGAGGTTCGCCCGGTGTGGCCCCTCCGCGCGGTCACCGACGGCGTCCCGGGGGACGATGGTCCGGTAGCCGTGCTGGAGGCTGTCGACGGCCGTCGCACGCACACACCCGCTGGTCGTGACGCCAGCGATCACGAGCGTGTCGACGCCGTCGGTCGTCAGTTCTGTCGCCAGGTCGGTCCCGAAGAACGCGCTGGCGTACTTCTTGCGGACGACCCGTTCGTCACCCTCGGGGGCGACGCGGTCGTCGACCTCGACGGCCTCCGTCCCGAGGCGGAGGTCCCGGAGGGCCGGCACCTTCTCGATGAATACGCCGGCGTCGCCGTATGACTCCTCGTAGGCGACGGTCGTGAAGTAGCGCGGGAGGTCGCGCTCCCGGAACGCCGCGAGCAGGGCGCCGGCCCGCGCCACGACGTCGTCCAGTTCCGAACCGAGGTTCGTCCCGGGATCGGTGAAGGCGTTGACGAGGTCGATGACGATCAGTGCCGGTGTGTCGCCAAAGCCCGCGTCGCTCCCGAACTCCCGCTCCTTGTACATGCGGGCAGTCTCCTCGACCCAGTCGGCTGTTCGGTCAGTCATCTACCTGTGCCGTGCGCTGAACTCCTCCCGTTCCTGGCTGATGCGCTCGGCGAGCGTCCCCTCGTCGGGGAGAGCCCCGAAGTCGAACTGTTCGGCCTCGCCGCGCTCCTCGCGGATCGCCTCGCGGCGCCGCTCGGTCGCCTCGGCGTCCACGTCGCCGTCCGCCACGACGACGCCGTAGTCCTCGCGGGCGGCCGCCTCGGAGACGAGGCCCCGCCGGACCTCCCGTGCGACGACAGCGGGGTCGCGTTCGAGGGGGTCACCGAGTCCGCCCCCGCCGGCGGTCTCGAAGACGAGCTTGTCCCCCGCCCCGACCGGCAGGCCCTCGACCTTCGAGGGCAGGTCCTCTGTGGTGCCGTCCGCGCGGACGAGTGTCTTCTGGCTCGTGCCGGCGTGCTTGCCGCCGGCGACGCCCCAGGGGTAGGTGTGGGCGCGGTCGTCCTGGAAGGTGACAGCACCCGGTTCCTCGAAGCGGTACACGCGGGTGATACCGTGCCCGCCGCGGAACCGGCCGGCGCCGCCCGTGTCGGTCCGGGCGGTGTACTCCTCGATTGTCAGCGGGTAGTACGCCTCGAGGTACTCGACAGGGACGGTCCGGAACAGCGGCCACCAGGAGTGGCCGTCCAGCCCGTCGCCGCCCGGCCGGGCCGGGATGCCCCCGTAGAGGATCTCGAGCATCTGGAAGTCGTTGCCCTCCGAGTCGGTGCCGGCGTAGACGAGGTTGGGGCTCGTCCCGTAGCTGCCGGCGACGTCGAACCCGTCGATGGCCTTCGAGAACGCGGCCTGGAGGATGTCGAAGTGTCGGGCCATCAGCGTCAGCCGGTTGCCCAGCGCCGCCGGGAACTCCGGCTTCAGGACCGATCCCTCCGGGATGTCGACGTTGACGAGGTCGTAGAAGCCGTCGTTGAACGTCAACTCCGGGTCGAACGCCATGATGAGGAAGACTCCGGCGAACATCTTGAACATCTTCTCGTTGAGCAGGAAGTTCACGGTCCCGGGCACCTGCTCGTCGGTTCCCTCCCAGGAGAGGTACACCTCCTCGCCCTCCCGGTACATCTCGATCCGGAGTTTGATCGGCCCGTTC
>CAZUVE010000102.1:0-10381 GCA_964623735.1 uncultured Halobacteriales archaeon
CGTGAAACCGCTGCTCTGTGACGCGGCGTCTTGACCAAATCACGTCTGGCTGTATCCGTTCTTGGGCTCGTCAGACGCTCCGGGTACACCGCGGCCCTGGTAGAAGGCCCCACCCCAGTTGCTCACCCAGATGTCCTGGTTGGCCAGATACAGCGCCGGGCCTGTCCGGAACGTGTCGTCGGTGACCGACCACTCGCCGCTTCCGGTGTCGTACTCGATCTCGGTGTTGTAGACGGCAGCCTGTCCGAACTCCCCACCCGCCATCGGCGGCAGCGGTGGTTCGTTCTCGCGGTCGCTGACCGACGGCGGCCGCTGGGCGCGCTGGAGGCGCCCGGTGTTGAACGTCTCGTCGAAGAACCGGACGAACACCTCACGCGAGTCCGACCGACCGAGCACCGCCTCCGCGGCGTTCAGGCCGCCGGTGATGTCCCCGGCGTCACGGGCGGTGATGGTGTAGACGTCGTCGTCGGTGTCCGAGGCGAACGTGCTGGCGTCGCCGTCCCACAGTTCGTCGGCCATGTATCCGACGACGCTGGACGCGAGGTCAGACCGGTCGACGCCGTCGATCTCCGACGCCCACAGCAGGCCCTGGGCGACGATTCCCTGTGTCGCGGCTTGGTTGGCGGCGCCCTCGCCCACGCGGCCGTTCCCGTCGGTGGCCTCGGCGACGGTATCCGCGAGGCTGTTGGCGTAGTCGGCTGCCATCCCGGCCAGTTCGTCGGTGCCGGCGTGGGTACCGTACCACCCTACTGCACCGAGCATCTCACCGACATCGCGTGTCGATCCAGACTCGACGATGTCCGACGGGGAGAAGGCGTTCATCGTCGTCTTCGCCGTCCCGTCGGTCAGCATCTGGACGTTCTCGGGCGGGATCAGCGGCTCGGGATTCTCGTAGCCGAACCAGCCACCCTGTGCGAGACTGACGAGGTCCGAGAGGAACCACAACATCGCGCTGTGGTCGAGTGGCCGGGGCGTCTCCTCGACGATACCGTCGCCAGGACGGAACGCCGGGGCGAGCAGCATACTCTCCTCGTTCAGGCGGAGGTTGCCTTCGACGAGTGCGAAGGCGGTCCCGGCCTGAGCCAGCGTCGACAGCACCATCGAGCGAAACTCCGCGGCCAGCGAGTCGGGCAGGATGTCGAAGTGGTTCTCGAAGTTCTTCGCCCACGTGACGCCCTTCGTGTGGGTCCAAGCCAGCGATTGCGGGCTGACGATTTGTGACGACTTCGACCTGTCCCACTGGAGCGTGTTCGCGTCCGGCCGGCCGTCGTCACCCTCGAGGACCGGTTGTTGCGTGAACGATGGATCGCCCTCGGTGAAGGGTGCCATGTTGAGGTTGGGATCCTTGATAGGCGGGCCGGGCTGGTCGGCAGCGGCGAGCATCTCTGGGAACCGCTGCTGGAATGTCTCCTGCTGGTCCTCGGTTGCGGGGAAGCGGATGCCGTTGCCGCTCATCGCAATATTGGTACTCATGTTGTACAGCGAGTACCAGTAGGCGTCGAAGGTGGCGGCCTCCCAGCCGTACTCCCGAGTGGCGTCCCCGCTGGCGGCGTCGGGGTTACCCGTGACCACGGCCCCCTTCATGCCGAGGCCGCGATGGGGGGTACAGAAGTACTTGTACATCCCTTCCTCCTCGAAGGTCCGTTCGAAGGTGGTGCCCGCGTCTTCGACCGGGTCGCCACTCGAAAAGGTGTCGTCACGTGCGACGACGTTGTGCGTCCCGCCCTTGCCGGTCCACTCCCAGACGACGGTCGTCCCGGGGTCGACGTGGACTGCCGGCGGGTCGAACGCGAAGGCGCCACCGTTGCCCTCGGCACCCACGGCGACGGTCACCTCGCTCTGGCCGCGCGCGTCGACGGTTCGCTTGAAGTTGTCTGTGTCCGCGAACCAGTCGCTGTAGTCGAACTCGACCGGTTCCGGTGTCGGCGTCGCCGTGGCTGGTGGGGTTGGCGCCGGGGTGGGCGACCCGGCTGTACCGCCACCGTCCTCCGGACTGCCGAGCAGACATCCTGCGAGCGATCCGACGGCCGCGAGACTCCCGATCTGGAGAAAGCTACGTCTGTTTGTGTCCATGCAGGCGGCCCTACTCCGATGGGTGAAAAAGTGCTATCCCGTCCGCCCGCCCGGGTCGCACGGCGGGCTGGGTTTTTTATTTCGTCGGTGAGGGGATATTATTTTAATCCGTTTCGTGCGAGCGTCTGTGCGGCACACGCGAACAGTGGACTGTGACGGGACCTGGCGGGTGCGGTGGGACGTCGATGGTACACTGGCGACCGGGATTTATTGAGTGCGGTCACCCACGCAACGTATGAGCACGTTCGTCGTGGTCGGCGGCGACGCCGCCGGCATGTCGGCTGCAAGCAAGGCCAAACGTGATGACCCCGACGTTGACGTCGTCGTCTTCGAGCAGGGCGAGTGGGTCTCCTACGGCGCCTGCGGACTGCCCTACTACGTCAAGGGCGAGATTCAGTCACTCGAGGACCTCGTTTCGGTCACCCCTCGAGAGTTCCGGGAGGAACGCGACATCGACCTGCGGACGGGTCACGAGGTGGTCGACATCGACACCGACGAGCGGACGGTTACCGCCGACCACGGCGATGGGACCGTCACCGTGGGCTACGACCACCTGCTGATCGCGACGGGCGCGCAAGCCGTCACCCCGCCAATCGACGGCCTCGACCGCGAGGGCGTCTACACCCTCGGATCGATGTCCGACGGGAAAGAACTCCGGGAGTACGTCGCCCGCGCCCGCTCGGAGGAAGCACTCCAGCAGCCAGACAGCGGGCCTGCCTGCCAGTTCCTCGAGACCTGCAACGGGCCCGTCGGCGTCGTCGGCGGGGGGTACATCGGCGTCGAGATGGCCGAGGCGCTCGCGGCCAACGGCTTCGAGGTCCACCTCTTCCAGCGTGGCGAGCGCATCCTCAAACAGTTCAGCGAGGCCACCAGCGAAACCGTCGCCGACCACCTCGCCGACCAGAACGTCGCGGTGAACCTCGGTGCCGAGGTGACCGAACTCGCGGGCGGGGATCGCGTCGAGGCGGTCGTCACGACCGACGAGCGTGTGCCAGTCGAGATGGTCCTCGTGGGGACGGGTGTGCGCCCACGGACAGACCTCGCGGAAGCGGCCGGCGTCGAACTCGGGGAGACCGGCGCCATCGCGACCGACGCCCACCGCGAGACGAACCGTCCGGACGTCTACACGGCGGGTGACTGCGCGGAAGCCGAACACGTTGTCACCGGCAAATCCGTCTACGTTCCACTGGCGCTGACGGCCAACCGACACGGGCGTGCGATCGGCCGGACTGTCGCCGGGGAACCAACGGAGGGTGGCGGCGTCGCCGGGACGGCCGCGGTCAAGGCCTTCGAGGTCGAGGCCGCCCGGACTGGCGTCCTGGACCACGGGCAGGCCCGCGGGGCCGGGTTCGACCCGGTCACGGAGACGATCACGGCCAAATCCAGGGCGGGCTACTACCCTGGAGGTGGGACAGTCGAGGTGACACTCACCGCCGACCGCGGGACTGGTCGTCTCCTCGGCGGCAGCCTCGTCTCCGAGTATGGCGAAGGGGCCGTCCATCGGAGCCACGCTCTGGTCGGGGCGGTGACCGAGGGCGTGATCCTCGCCAACCTCTCGAACTACGACCTCGCGTACGCCCCGCCGTTCAACACGACGTGGGACCCCGTCCTGACCGCAGCGAAGGTCCTCGAGGGGCGACTCTGCGCGACGTCGTGACTGCTCGTCACGACTCCATCGGGTGAGTGTCAGGTTACCGTGACTTTTCACTGCTCCGTGTCGTTGAGACAGGTATGGCAACGAGGGACGCCGTATTGTCCGTTGCTGACCGCCTGAGCGTGGCTGCCAGGTGGGTGGTGCCGGTCGGGATGGGTGTCCTGACCTGGCTGGTCGTGTTGCTGGCCGTGGGCGCGGTGGCGACGCTCGGGTCGCCCTCGGCTCTGTCGGTGGTCCTGCTGGTTGGACTCGTCCTCCTTGCGCTCCCGGTCTACCGGTTTCGTCCCTGGGAGCCCGACCTCTCCCAGAGAGTCCTCGAATTCGGCCGGACTCGCGGGCTCACGCTGGGGTTCGCAGTCGCTCTGTTCGTCTTTCTCCGACTACCGCTCGTACCGGAACTGTTCGGGCCGGCGATGACTCTCCTGTTGCTCCCCGTGCGTGCAGCCCCGCAGGTCCTGTTCGGCGCGAAGGTGTTCTACGCCGACTTGCTCGGTGAAGCCGCGGCCAGGGCCCTCTTCCGGGCCGGCCGCCTGTACGTCGAGTTCCTCTGGCTCTACGCCGTCGGAACGCTCGGCGCGGCAATCGTCCGATGGGGTGAGGCGACGTGAGGGTTGACGAGCGGGTTCTCTACGCCGGGACCGTTGCGGTCCTGCTCGTGGGCACCACGCTCGCGCTGGTGCTGGGAGCTGCGGGAGCGAGCGACCCGGCCAGGCCGGACCAGCCAGCCGCCAGTGAGGGCGACTTCGACGTGACTACCGATGGGACACGCTACACGACACACCCCTCGCAGCTCCGACAGGGCTGCCCGGGCGGGATGGACTGTATTCCCTCTATCGACGACCCGATTCACCAGTCGGTCGACGCGGCCGGCTGGCTCGCGGACGAGGACCTCGTCATCGGGGTCGAGATCGACGGCGAGGCGCGAGCCTACCCGTTGCGAATCCTCAACGTGCACGAGATCGTCAACGACGAAGTCGGCGGCCGGCCCATCGCGGTGACCTACTGCCCGCTGTGTCGCTCCGGACTGGTCTTCGACCGTCGCGTCGGCGGGACACCCCTCACGTTCGGCGTCTCCGGGAAGCTCGTCAACGCCAACCTGGTGATGTACGACCGCGAAACGGAGACCTACTGGAGTCAACTCGAAGGCAAAGCGATCGTCGGACCCCTCGTGCCTCGCGAACTCACCCTCGTCCCGAGCACCATCACGACGTGGGACGAGTGGCGTCGCGCCCACCCCGAGACCCGAGTGCTCTCCCGGGATACCGGTATCTACCCCGAGGCCACCTACGGGTCGAATCCCTACTCGGACTACGCCAACAGCGACCGTGTAGGGTTCGGCGTCGATAGCGTCGATGGCCGTCTCGACCCGAAGACCATCGTCTACGGCGTCACCATCGGCAATGCCTCGCGTGCGTACCCGGAAGAAACCGTGGTTACGGCGGACGTTGTTAACGACGAAGTCGGCGGCGTACCTGTACTCGTTCTCGAAGATCAGCAGGATGGCGGAGTGAAACTGTTCGTCCGCGAGGTCGATGGCGAGTCCGTCCGGTTCACCGTCGAGAACGGCCAGCTCGTGGACGAGGCAGGGAACCGGTGGCGGTTCGACGGCACGGCCGTAGAGGGACCCCACCAAGCGAAACAGTTGGAGCGACTCAACAGTCACGGCGTCTTCTGGTTCGCCTGGAGCGAGTTCCATCCCGAGACTGACGTGTACCAGAACGCGACTGGGCGCCCCTCGTAGCTCACGCAGGTCATACTGTCGGCTCTCCGCGCGTGAGCAGTGTCGCCACCCCGAGGACGACACCGAACTCATCTTCGACGGCGCGGGCACCCAGTGGGTCCCGCTGCTCGAAGACGAAGACCACGACTATCACGGCCTCTACCAGGCTGTCCGGGACGATACGTCGGTCTGTGACTACTGTTCGGGCGCGTTCGGTGTCAACGACGCCGTTGCCGACGCTGGTGTCACCCTCGTCGACGAGTACGACGGCCATCCGAGCATCCGGTCGCTTGTCGAAGACGGCTACGAAATAATCACCTTCTAGACGGAAGACAGCGGTACCTTTCGTCTGGGGCCACGTTCTCCGTCCTGTTCCCGCCTCGCCGTCTCGACGTTCGAGCCGTGGTACGTCAACGTGGTCGCGCTGTGGACGCTGATCGGAACGTCGGGGATAGGACTCGTGACTGCCCTCTCGCTGGTGGGTCGCGGTGGGACACCGTCTCTGGGCGGACACGCGAGGTCCACACGAGGGTGCCACGCTCGCTCGCGCAGATGAACGGCGTCCGACGTTCTGGTTCGCCTGGCGGGACCTCCTTCCCGGCACCGACGTCTACGGCGAGACGTAACTGGAGAGACCAGCAGCGTCCGGGGTTACGGAGAGTTCAGTCCGGCTTATGCGTCGTCGGTGCGTGACTCCCGTATGGCAGACGACGTGCAGCACGGCCTCGAGGGCGTCCTCGTGGCGGAATCCGAACTGTCGGACATCGACGGCGCGAACGGACGACTGGTCTACCGCGGCTATCCCATCCGACAACTGGCGCGAGAGACAACCTTCGAGGAAGTCCTCTACCTGCTCTGGTACGGACGCCTCCCTGACAGGACCGAACGCGGTGAGTTCGTCCACGAGATGTGCCAGGAACGGGACATCAACGACGCAGTGGTGGAAACGCTGCGTACACTCGCCGTCGACGACGAGGACCCGATGGCGGCGCTCCGGACCGGCGTCTCGATGCTCTCCGCGGCCGACCCGGAGCCGGACGTGACGCCGGAGAATCCCGAGGGACTCCTCCGGAAGGGCCGTCGCATCACCGCCAGACTCCCGACGGTGCTGGCCGCCTACGACCGACTGCGCCACGGCGAGGAGCCAGTCGCGCCACACGACTCGCTACCACACGCCGAGAACTTCCTGTACATGTTGACCGGCGAGGAACCCGACGAGGTGGCTGCCGAGACCTTCGACACGGCACTGACTCTCCACGCCGACCACGGTCTCAACGCTTCGACGTTCGCCGCGATGACGATTGCAAGTACGCACGCTGACATCTACAACGCAGTCGCGGGCGGTATCGCGGCACTCTCGGGCCCTCTGCACGGTGGTGCCAACCAGGACGTCATGCGGACGCTGATCGAGATTGACGAGAGCGACGAAGGACCCGTCGAGTGGACGCGGCGGGCCACCGACGAGGGGCGGCGCATCCCGGGGTGGGGCCACCGCGTCTACGAGGTCAAGGACCCGCGAGCGACAATTCTTCAGGAGCGCAGCCACGCGCTTGCACAGTCCACAGGCGAGACGAGATGGTGTGAGTACACGGAAGCTATCGAGGAGTACCTGACTGACGAGAGAGGACTCGTCGAAAACGGTATCGCGCCAAACGTCGATTTCTACTCTGGGAGTGTCTACTACCAGCTGGGCATCCCGGTCGACATCTACACACCCATCTTCGCGATGAGCCGCGTCAGCGGCTGGGTCGCACACGTCCGCGAGTATGTCGCGGACAACCGCCTCATCCGTCCGCGGGGCCAGTACGTCGGTCCCGAGCGCCGCGACGTTGTTCCGGTCGACGAACGATAGACGACACTCTTTCCTACCGTATCCGGAGTCGTACGGGAGTCCCACGTGTGCCTTCCAGCCCGGTTTGTGGTCATTGCGACGTGCCCACCTCGACAGTTACTCCTCGACAGTCCGACTGACGTCGAGCGTGTAGTCGACGAGAAGGTCGCGGCCGAGCAAGGCAGGGTACTGCATGTGGCTTCGGTCGGTTACGCTGGCCGTCACCGTCCGCCAGCTGCCGTCGAGGCGGACGTCGATGTCGACAAGCGGGCGTGTCTCCGTGCCGTCGCCGGCTGCCGAACGTACCTCGGTCGTCCCGACGAGCGGTCCGGCACCGATCTGGCCTGCCAGTTCGGTATCGACGCTGGTCCGTTCGGCCCCGGTGTCGGACTTCGCGACGACGGTTTCGGCACCGTCGGTGCCACCGACCGCGATCCGCGTCGTGTATCCGAGTTCGCCGCCACCCCCGACTCCGAGGGGAGGTTTGCAGTCGGGGATGGAATCGTCAAGCGTCTCGGCGACCTCGGAGACGCGCTCGTCCGACAGCGTCCCGCCGGCACGCTCGACGGCCAGTCTCACGATGTGGGGCGCGACCGACCGTCCGGTCGCGTCGAACAGTCCCCTGAATCCGGCCGTCGCGTTCACCTCGAGGGCGTACCACGTGCCGTCGATGGGCATGAGGTCGACGCCGGCGACGTCCAGCCCCAGTGCCGCCGTCGCCTCGACTGCGAGGTTCCGGGGGTCGGTCCCGAGTTCGTCGGTGACGTCCTCGACTTTACCGCCGAGCGCGACGTTGGTTCGCCACTCGTCTTCGGGTGCGTGGCGCCGCATCGCCCCGACCACGGTGTCGCCGACCACGTAGGCCCGGACGTCGGCCGGCCGGTCCGCGCCGTCGTCGAGAAACTTCTGGAGGAAGGCGTCATGGTTGCCCACCCGGGGGACGACCCGTTCGTCGGGCGACACCACGGTCATCTGCCGGCCGTTGGTGCCGACGGTCCGTTTCTGGACGGCCGGTCCGGAGAGGTGTTCGTCCCACTCTTCGAGGGTTCCAGGTGCCCGACCGAAGACAGCGTCCGGGACCGGCAGTCCGGCCGCGGCGAGGATAGCGCCGGCCCGAAATTTGTGGAGTGTGCGTCCGACTGCTTCCGGCGGATTCACGACTGGTGTCGTCTCTGCGTACAGGGCCGCGAGTTGCAGGTCCTCGAAGAGCCGGTCGCTTTTCGTCAGCAGCAAGCGGTTTACGAGCACGTCCACCTCGGGTTCGAGCCGGACGCCCTCCTCAGCAATCTGCGAGACGAGATTCTCGTCACGTATCCAGACGGGTTCCTGGCCGAGCGCGCGGGCGGCGTTCAGGATGGCTTTGGTCTCTTTGCTGTTGTGGGTACTTAACACGCCGACGCGACACTCCCCCTGCACCGGGCGCGTGGCGTTGGCGCCAGTCCGGCGGGTTCCGGACGCGGGTGTCTCTGTCGGGGATGGCGAGGACGAACGAGCCATGTGGCCTGTAAACGTTCCGCCCTGCGGGTAAAACAGATGGTGCGAACGTGTAGCATCCGTACAGTTCCCTGCCAGGTATATTACCCAGCGGGACCGGCAACACGGTATGAGCGACCAGCGGTCGGACGTTTTTGCCTACGACGGTGGGGCGGTCGAACCTGGCGAGACGGCGGAGTTCTGGTTCCCGGTGAGCGAAACTTACCTCGGCGACCCCGTCCGGATTCCCGTCACCATCATCAACGGCCCCCGGACGGGACCGACGGTGTTCCTCTCGGCGGCCGTCCACGGCGACGAACTCAACGGCATCGAGGTCGTCCGCGAGGTGGCCCAGGAGTGGGACCACACCGATATCTGCGGGACGCTCGTCTGTCTGCCCGTCCTCAACGTCCAGGGGTTCGTCGCCCAGGAGCGGTACCTGCCCATCTACGAACGGGACCTCAACCGCGCGTTCCCGGGCAAGCAGGGGTCGATCAGTTCCAAACGCATCGCCTACCGCATCTTCCACAACTTCATCGAACCCTGTGACCTCGGGCTGGACTTTCACACCTCGACACGGGGTCGAACCAACATGTTTCACGTCCGGGCGGACATGGACGACGAAGCGGCGGCGCGTCTGGCCCGCGCGTTCGGGACGAACCTGATCATGGCCGGCGAGGGATCTGAGGGCATGTTGCGTCGAGAGGCCAGCGAGGCCGGCGTCCCGACGATCACTATCGAGATGGGCGAGGCTCACCGCTTCGAGCGGAAACTCATCGACCACGCCCTCGATGGCGTCCGGAGCGTCTTCGCCGAGTACGGCGTCTACCCACAGGAGACGGTCCGGTGGCCGGGTTGGCGGACGGTCATCGAGGGCTGGGACGAGAAGACGTGGCTCCGGGCCGACGCCGGCGGCATCGTCGAAATGCACTACGGCCGGACCGATCTCGTCTGCGAGGGTGAGACCATCTGTACAATCACCAACCCCTTCAAGGCCGAGGCGACGACAGTCGAAGCACCGTTTACCGGCGTCCTCGTCGGTGTCCTGGAGAATCCGGTGGTCTACCCCGGCAATCCACTGTGTCACTTCGTGAAGGTGGACGCCACGCGCCAGGCTATCATCGAAGACGCGACGGGAGCATGACCCTCACTCTCGACCGCCGGTACGGTGGAGGTGCACTGCTTGTGGGGTACCTCTTGCTGGTGGTCGTCCTGTTCAGTGACCCTGCACGCGGGTCGACTGCACTCGCGTCAGTTGCCACCACCGTGGCCTTCGTCGTGTTGCCGGCACTCGGCGTCGCGAGTAGCGTCTATGCAGTCGTCGAAAAGCCGTATGCGGCCGTCGGACTGTTCGTCATGGGCTCGTATCTCGCGTTCGTCGGACTCACGCTCGGGTTCGGCCTCGTCCCCGTCGGCGTCGGCGTCACCGTCGCGGGGTTCGTGCTCTTCCTGCTCGCGCTCGTGGCCGTTCTGACCGGCGTGTTCGCGATGTGGGCGTTTCTCTCCTCTCCCTGACGCGGCTGACGCCCGTGTCGACCGCTTGTCCTCGTGTGTGGCATTCACACACAGCCAGACGGATTACGGGAGTTCGAGGAGAAAGCCTCGCGCTTCAGCGCGGGGATGAATCCGA
>CAZUVE010000103.1:0-10357 GCA_964623735.1 uncultured Halobacteriales archaeon
ACTTCGACGTCGAGATCGACGAGATCGACGTCGCGCCGATGCAGATCCAGGGACCACGCTCGATCGACGTGATGGAGGAGGTCGTCGGCGAGGAGGTCCACGGGATCCCCTACTACGGGCTGATGGAAGCTGAGATCAACGGCGTCGACTGTCTGGTGAGCCAGACCGGCTTCTCCGGCGAGAAGGGCTTCGAGATCTACGTCCAGGACGCCACCAAGTACGCCGAACACGTCTGGGACCCCGTCCACGAGACTGTCGTCGACCACGGTGGCATGCAGGTCGCGCCCGCCCACCACCGCCGGATCGCCGCGGGCATCCTCTCGTGGGGCCAGGACATGGACCACGAGACCTCCCCGTTCCAGGTCAACCTGGGCTACCAGGTGCCCGACGACAAGGACGCCGACTACATCGGCAAGGAGGCCCTGGAGCGCCAGAGAGAGCAGATCGAGAGCGGGAACTACCCGTTCAGCCTCAAGCTGGTCGGTCTGAAGATGGCCGGCGAACCCATCGACGACTACGCGCCCGACTTCTGGCTGGTCTCCGACCCGGAGACGGGCGAGAAGTGTGGCTACGTCACCTCGCCGTGGCACAATCCCGAACTGGAGACCAACCTCGCGCTCGCGTTCGTGCCCGCCGAGAAACTCGAACCCCTGGACGTCCCGCTGGACGACCGCGTCTACGACGTCAGCGACGAGGTCGACATCGAGTTCCACGTCCACCTCCCCGACGAGTACGCCGAGGATCCCGTCTACGCGAAGGTCTCGAAGGTACCGTTCAAGCCCTCGGTCAACCCCAGCGCCCGCGAACAGGCGAAACTCCACGCCCGCGAGGACGCACAGAGCGACTAGATCCGCAGGTGTCCGGGCGGATCGACCATCTCGAGTTGCTGGAGGAGTCCGAGCCGGTCCTCCTCGATCCAGATCTCTGCGATCCGGCCGTTCTCGACGCGGTACATCGCGAGGCCGGTCCACTCGACCGTGTGACCTGTCGGTTCGACGTCCTGGTACTCGCCGGTGTGGGTGCCTTCGACCGTGTACTGTACCGAGACGATGTCGTCCTCGGCGACGACGTGTCCCGCCTCGCCCGAGTAGTCGGGGAACGTCCGGAAGTGTGCGTCGAGGTACTCGATGATCTCGCCGGGACCGTGTAACTCCTCGTGGACGCCGTGCTCGACGACGTCCTCCGCGAGCAGTTCCGCGAGTGTCTCCCTGTTCCGCTCGTTGAACGCGTTCAGGTAGCGTCGGATGATGTCTTTGTTTTCGTCTTCTCGTGCCATCGTTAGGAACTGACGTGCCAGCCCGGAGGACCGGACGTCACCCCGGCGGTTCGTCTGGCCCGGTCATAATAGTTACTACACACAAAAGTATACTGAACTGACGATTCGTGTTCGCCTGTCGGCGCAGTCGCTCGACCCCCGTCTGGGCGCCCAACAGAGTGAACATTTTAGGTCTGGTCGCCGACGCCCCGAACATGGACATAGACCTCGGACTGGCGGGCAACGTGGCGTTGGTTACAGGCAGCGCGACCGGGCTGGGACACGCCTGTGCGGAGGCGTTCTCCCGGCAGGGGGCGAACGTCGCCCTCGCGGCCCCGAACCTCGACGACCTCGCGTACGCCAGCGACCGGCTACACGCGCTGGGCGAGGGCGAGATCTTCGGCCTCGAGGTCGACATCCGCAAGCCCGGGCAGGTGGCGGCGCTGGTCGAGGAGACCGTCGACCAGTACGGCCGCGTCGACCACCTCGTCACTGGCCCCCGGCCGCTGGAGCCCGTGGGGGCGGTCGACGTGGCCGACGAGGACTGGTTCCGGGGCTTCGACCGCCTGTTTATGAGTGCCGTCTGGGCGACGCGCGAGGCCCGCGAAGAACTCGAGGCCTCCGACTACGGGTCAATCGTCAACGTGACGAATCCCGCTATTCCGGCACTCGCCGGGGAGTTCTCCGTCGCGACCGCGTTCGGCCGGGCGGTCCAGGGGGTCACCGAGACCCAGGCACGGACGCTCGCGCCGGCGATCCGCGTCAACGCGGTTCTGCCGGGCCCACACGAGACCGAGGATCTCGAGGGGATGCTCGTCGACCGGGTCCGGGACGGGCGGTACGAGGACCCCGCCGAGGCCTGGGCGGCGGTTCTCGAGGGCTGCCCGTTCGACGAGCCGGGCGACCCGCTGGATCTGGGAGCGCTGGTGACATTCCTCTCGAGCGAGTACGCGGGGTTCGTCAACGGGACGACGATCCGCGTCGACGGCGGCGCCGGGGTGTGAGCGGTCGCCGCCCGGAACGAAAGCGGGTCCGCCTCGCGCGGGTTGCCGTGCGTCAGTGTCGGACCGGCCGCACGACCGCGTTCGGACTGGTACACAGAGCAGTCCGTCTCACAGCCGCGTCACCCCGTCCAGCGCGATGCGGATCGCGCGGTCGACGTTGTCCTTTGCCTTCTCGGGGAGTTCCTCGTCGTCGGTCTCGCCTTTCTGCGTACCCTCGACGAGGTTGCCGTCGACGGTACAGACGGCGCCGGCAGCCATGTTCTTCCGGCGGGCCAGCGTGAAAAGCGCCGCTGCTTCCATCTCGACGGCCAGCAGCCCCGCGTCCTCCCACTGGGCGACGTACTCGTCGGTTTCGGCGTAGAAGGCGTCGTCGGTTGCGACCGGGCCGACGTGGACCCTGCCGGACCCACCAGCCACGCGCTCCTCGTGGTCACGGGCGGCGTCGACGAGGGTCGAGAGGACCCCGTAGTCGGGAACCGCGGGGACGGTCTCGGACTCGTAGCGCCTCGTCGTGCCCTCGTCCTTGGCGGCACCGGTTGCAACGACCATGTCGCCGATCTCGACGCCGCGCTGGAGGGCGCCGGTCGTCCCCACGCGGAGCAGCGTCTCGACCCCGACTGCGTGGAGTTCCTCGGCCGCGATTGCAGCCGACGGCGCGCCGATGCCCGTCGAGCAGACCGTCAGGTCGTGACCCTCGTAGGTGGCGTTGACGACCTTGTACTCCCGGTTCTGCGCGATTGTCGTGGCGTCGGCACAGTGGCCGGCGATACGGTCGACGCGGCCGGGGTCGCCGGGCACGAGCGCGACGTCGGCGAGGGCGCCGTCCTCGACCAGCAGGTGTGGCTGTTTGCCCATGGACGGCGTTCGGCCGCGGGGTACAAAACTCGGCGGGGATCAGCCCCCGAGGCCGAGCATGAACAGCAGATAGTTGTTCGCGGCCGGCCCGAGGCCGACGGCCGCGACAAGCCCGTACAGGAGGTTCGCCCTGTCGGGTTTCGCCGCGGCGTAGTCGGCGAACAGCACCACGACGGACGCGGCGACGAGCAGCTTGACGACGACGAAGAGCCAGCCGCTGCCGAGGTACTGTGCAGTCGGCAGGGTCGCGGAGAACTCGATGATGCGGGCCGGAAGGGCGGAGCGCTCGCCGACGCCGATGAGGTCGACCCCGATGGCGGTCGTGACGCCGTCGAACGCGTGTGCGAACAGGACGAGTGCAGCCACGTACCGCGCCTCGGCGATAACGTACGTGCGCCACACGCCGATGACGACGTAGGCGAGGAAGGTCAACACGAGCGCCGCAATCAGACCGACCGTCGGGAGGACGGGGTCCAGCGGGCCGACGAGGGGGTCGGTTGCCTGCCAGAGCAACAGCCCCACGAGCACGAGCATCACTCCGGCGCCGACCGAGCCGAGATACCGGGCGACGTAGTCGTACCCCTCGGCCGCGGAGGCAGTCACCCGCTGGACGACGACCGCGGCCACCCAGACGACGCCCATGACGACGAACGTCGTCAGGTAGACGGCCGGCGCCGAGAACAGTGGCTCGACGGATCGGGGATACACCTGGGCGTCGAATGCCTCGCCGAGCTGGAAGAAGACGTGGAGTGCGGCGCCGCTGACCATCCACGGTGCGAACGTCAGGACGACTTTCTGAGTGACGGGCGGCCGGAGCGTGTACAGCATCGCGGCGATTGCGACCGTTCCGACCACCAGGACGGCGAGTTGAGACAACGACGGAACGACGAACCCTTCGAACGGTACCTGCATACCAGTACGCAGCAGGCGCCTCCCGAAATTTTTATCGGTCGGTTGTCTGACAGCGGCCGTACCCGGGAATTTTGAGCCCCCGTGCCCTTCCTCCTGTATGGACGACGTCGCGTCGCGGATCGAACACACCGTGCTCGGGCCGACGACGACCCGGGACGACGTCCGGACGGTGCTCGACGCCGCCCTCCGGGAGGGGATGCGCGCCTGTGTCCCCCCCTGTTACCTCGCCGACGCCGTCGAGTACGCACCGGAGGTCGACGTGGTCACCGTCGTCGGCTTCCCACACGGCCAGCACACGACCGACACGAAGTGCGCCGAGGCGGGCGACGCCTGGGCGGACAGCGCGGCGGAACTCGACGTGGTGGCAAACCTCGGCCACCTCCGTGCCGGCGACGACGGGGCGTTCCGGGCCGACATCGCGGAGGTCGTTGCCGCGGTTCCCGTCCCGGTGAAGATCATCGTCGAGGCGCCGCTGCTCTCCGAGCCGGAACTCCGGCGGGCCTGTCAGGCCGCGGCCGACGCCGACGCCGCCTTCGTCAAGACGGCAACCGGCTTCTCCGAGGGCGGCGCGACCGTCGGGGACGTCGGGATCATGAGCGAGTACCTCCCGGTGAAGGCCAGCGGCGGCGTCGGCTCCTGGGAGACAGCCGAGGCGATGTTCGACGCCGGCGCCGAACGGATCGGCGCCTCCAGCGGCGACGTCATCGTCCGGGAGTACCGCGACGCCGCCGACGAGGAACCCGTGTAGGATCGGCGGTATCGTTGTATACATCGGGGCCGATTGGTAGCAGTGCCGCGTGAGCGGCGCCCGACTGCGACGTCCGTCAGGGACGCCACGGCAGGAACGCGAGTGCGTCGCCGACGCGGAGACGAACGCCTCCGGGATTCACAGTGATTGCTGTAACTGTGTACCGGTCCGACCGCACGCTCACGCGCCGAACATCACCGAGACGGGTCTGGGGAACGAACGTCACGGACCTGTGGCTCCTGGTGGTGGAGGGGTGACAGTCAGCCGGTCCCGGTCCCGGCCGGCGCCCGGAGGGACTCCCCGCTCGCGACCGTCGTGTTCCCGTCGGTCCGCTCGACGACGTACTGCATGTCCACCTGTGTCGCGAGCAGGCTGTCGACCGGGGCGTAGTCGTCCCGGAGCAGCGGCGCGTCCCCGGCCCGGACCGTCCCCCGGTAGCCGTCGATTTCCGAGGAGAGGTCGATCCCGATTTCGCGCTCGCGGCTGCGCTCGCGGAACGCCGCCTCGGTGAGCCGCCGGTCGCGTTTCGAGGCGACGAGTTCGATGTTCTGCAGCGCCGTCGTCTCGCTCGTCGGGAAGCTGTAGACGTTCGCGAAGACGCGGTCCATCGTGCGGTACTGGGCGCGGTAGAACTGCGACTGCGGGCCGTCGCGGGCCGAGATGATGTTCGCCACGACGACGCCGTCGTCGTCGAGCCGGCCGTGGACGAGGTCCAGGAACTCGACGGTCGTGAGTTGGTAGGGGACCCGGTCGGCCCGGTAGGCGTCGAGGACGATCACGTCGTAGGTGTGGTTCGTCCGTTCGAGGTACTTCCGGCCGTCCATCGTGTGAATCTGTAGCCGGTCGGACTCCCTGACGCCGAAGTAGGTCTCGGCGGCGTCCACGACTGCGGGGTCAATCTCGACGACGTCGACGGTTGCGTTGTACTCCGAGAGGAATCGCTTTGGGCCCGAGAACCCGCCGCCGCCGACGAAGAGTACGCGGTCGACCTCTTCGGGGTCGTCGACGGCCAGCATCGAGAGGTGGAAGTAGCGGGTGTACTCGAAGACGTAGTCGTCGGGCCGGTCGAGGTACATCGCGCTGTGGGGGACGCCGTCGAGGTACAGCGTCCGCGTGTTCCCGGAGTCGACGACCTCCAGGTGCTGGTACTGGGTGTCGGTCTCGTAGACGGTCTCGCCGCCGACGCTGACGCCGACGCCGCCGACCCAGAACGCGCCGATGAGAGCGATCCCGACGACGACGGCGGCACCCGTGTACACCGAGTCCCGGGGAGCGATCACGAGGGCCGTCCCGGCGAGGAGCGCGCCGTAGGCGAACTCGATACCGAGGACGCCGACCGCCGGCACGAGAAAGAAGGTCGTGGCGAACGCACCCACGATGGAGCCGGCGGTGCCGAGCGCGTAGACCCGCCCGGACGCGTCGCCGGTGCTCCTGGCGTCGACCAGTTCGGCCGCGTAGGGGCTGACAAAGCCCAGCAGGGCCGTCGGCGGTCCGAAGAGGACTGTCACGGGGACGACCGGGGCGACCCGCGGCGGGAGCGGGAGGCGTCCGGCGTATCCCAGGAACGGTTCGCCGGCCACGAGCAGGACGGCGACGTACAGGCCCGCGCCCACGAAGACGGCAGCCAGCGCGCCGTGGGAGGCCCGCCCCTCCGCGCGACGGCCGGCGATCCAGTAGCCGACGGCGAGCGCCGCGAGGAAGACGCCGATGACGCTCCCCCAGGTGAACACGCTCGACCCGAACGCCGGCGCCAGCTGTCGGCCGGCGACGATCTCCAGCCCCATGCTGGCGACGCCGGAGACGATTACCGCGAACTCCACGCGGGTCGGGACGAACCGTGTCGTCTGCCATCTGGAGGCGGAAGGCACGTCCACACTGTTCCCACCGCGTGGCAATAACGGTGATGAACCGCGGGGGCTGTCGGCCGGTCGGGAACGTCGGGCTTTTGCCCGACGGGGCCCACATTCAGGTGTGGTTCGCTATCACCTCGAGACGTACGGGTGTACCTCGAACCGCGGGGAGAGCCGCGAGATCGAGCGCGCGCTCCGGGACGGGGGACACCGCCCCGCGCCGGGCCCGGAGGAGGCCGACGTGGCCATCCTCAACACCTGTACCGTCGTCGAGAAGACAGAGCGCAACATGCTCCGGCGGGCCAGGGAACTCGACGAGGAGACCCCCGCAGACCTCGTGATCACGGGCTGTATGGCGCTGGCACAGGGCGAGGCCTTCCGGGAGGCCGGCGTCGACGCCGAGATCCTCCACTGGGACGACGTCCCCGAGCACGTCCTGAACGGGGAGTGTCCGACCGCGACGGCCGACACCGACCCCGTCCTCGACGGGGTCGTCGGCGTCCTCCCGATCGCCCGGGGGTGTATGAGCGACTGTTCGTACTGCATCACCAAACGAGCGACCGGCCGGATCGACTCGCCGCCGGTCGAGGAGAACGTCGAGAAGGCCCGCGCGCTGGTCCACGCCGGCGCGACGGAGATCCGGGTGACGGGCCAGGACACCGGTGTCTACGGCTGGGACCGCAACCGGGGAACGAGCCTGCTGCCCGACCTCCTGGAGCGGATCTGTGCAATCGAGGGCGATTTCCGTGTCCGCGTGGGGATGGCCAACCCGAAGGGCGTCCACGGGGTCCGCGAGCGTCTGGCACGGGTCTTCGCCGAGAACGACGAGTTGTACAACTTCCTGCACGCGCCGGTCCAGTCGGGCAGCGACGACGTGCTCGCGGACATGCGCCGCCAGCACTCCGTCGAGGAGTACGTCGAGGTTGTCGAGACGTTCGACGCGCACCTCGACTACTGGACGCTCGCGACGGACTTCGTCGCCGGCTTCCCGACCGAGACCGACCGGGACCACGAGCAGTCGCTGGCCCTGCTCGAAGAGACAAGTCCCGAGAAGATCAACATCACGCGCTTCTCGAAGCGGCCCGGGACGGACGCCGCCGGCATGAAAGGTCTCGGCGGCACGATCAAGAAGGAACGCTCCAAGGGGCTGACCGACGTCAAGATGGAGGTAGTGGGTGCTGCCCACGAGGCGATGGTCGGCCGGGAGAGCGAGGTGCTGGTCGTCGAGGACGGCACCGACGACTCGATGGTCGGGTACGACCGCGCGTACCGCCAGGTGGCGATCCCCGGCGCAGAGCGCGCGGGCGTCGAGCTCGGCGACGTCGTCGACGTCGAGATCACCGGCCACAACACCGTCTACGCGCTCGGCGAACTGGTTGCCTGATCCCGCTGCCGGCGGCCGTCAGCGCGACCGCCGCCACCAGAGCCAGCCCGCGAGTCCCGAGAGCGCCGCGGCGACCCCGAACCCGGGGCCGTCGCCGCCGGGCGTCTCCGTCGGCGCGGGTGAGGACGTGGGCGTCGGGGTCGGCGTCCGTGTCGGGGAGGGTGTCGGCGTGTCCTCGCCGAGCGCGAACCCGTACACCGAGCCCGTCTCGGCGTTCCCGTCGTCCGTTTCGGTCGCGTCCCCCGGCGCGCCGACGAGAGCGGTCCCGCCGTCCAGCGCGACCGACGTCCCGACGCGGGCGCCCTCGCCGCTGTCCTCGGGGACGAGCTTCGCCGCCTGTTCCCACCCGCTGTCACTCCCGTCGAACGCGTAGACGGCACCAGCGTCCTCGCCGTTGCCGGTGTGCCGGCGCGCACCGACCAGCGCCGTCTCCCCGGCCAGCGCGGTTGCCCAGCCGAACTCGTCGCCCTCCGCGCCGTCGCCGGAAGCGAGTTTCGCCGCCTGTTCCCACCCGTCGTCGGACTGTTCGAAGACGTGCGCCGATCCCCCCTGCTCGCCGTTGGGGTCCTCGTCGTGGACGGCCGTGACGAGTGCCGTACCGCCGGCCAGGTCCACCGCGGTGCCGAACAGGTCCTCGCCGTCGCCGTTCTCCGGGGCGAACTTCGCCTGCTGTGTCCACCCCCCGTCGTCCCGTCCGAAGACGTACGCCGAGCCAGACTGCTCGCCGTTGGGGTCCTCGTCGCCGGGCGCACCGACCAGCGCGGTGTCCCCGGACAACGCGACAGAGGATCCGAAGAAGTCACCCCCGTCCGCGTCGTCGGCGAGGAGCTGCGTCTGCAGCGTCCACTCGCCGTCGGACCGCTCGAATGCGCGCACCGCGCCAGCACCCACCTCGTTTTCGGTGTCCCTGGGTGTGCCGACCAGCGCCGTCTCCCCGGCCAGCGCGATTGCCCAGCCGAACCGTTCGTCGACCCCGACGCCCTCCGGGGCGAGTTTCGCCGCCTGTTCCCACCCGCCGTCGGACCGCTCGAAGACGTACGCCGAACCCGCTCTGGGGCCGTTCGGATTCTCGTCCCGTCGGGCACCGACCAGTGCCGTCCCGGCGTCGAGGGCCGCCGCGGTCCCGAAGAAGTCGCCGCTGTCGCCGTCCTCGGGAGCGAGTTTCGCCGCCTGTTCCCACCCGCCGTCGGTCCGCTCGAAGACGTACGCCGAACCCGCTCTGGGGCCGTTCGGGTCCGCGTCGGTCGGCGCACAGACGAGGGCTGTTCCGCCGTCCAGTGCCATCGACCAGCCGAACTGGTCGCCGTCGTCGCCGTCGTCGGGGGCGAACCTCGCCTCCTGGGTCGGTGCCCCGCCGGTCTGTGCGGGCCGTCGGGGAACGTGTGCCGACGCCGTCCCGACACCCCCGACTGCGACACCGGCCGTCACGGTCCGGAGGTACGTTCGTCGTGTGACCAATGTAGGATCCACTCCACCGCCGACCGGTTAATATGCGTCGACTCGCTCCCGGGACCGCTACCCTCCCGAACCGCACCTGAGTCCGAACGCGTCGCGGGGCCGGCTGTGTCCGTTTACCGGTCCGACCGCACGACGGCGTACGGTCGCTCCGGCACTGACTTACAGCAATCAGTATCACTCCTCGCTGCTGTGCCCGCCGTCGACGAGGCGGTCCACCTCGTCGTCGTCCTTCCACTCGCCGGCCTCCCTGGGATCGACGTGGACGAACGCGTCGTCGACCTCGGGGAGGGCCTGGATAGACTCCATTACCTCGGTCTCGATGTCGTGGGCCTCCCGGAGGGTGCGGTCGCCCTCGACCTCGATGTGGAGGCTGACGTCGATCTCGGGGCCGACGTAGTGTGCGATGACGTCGTGTGCGCCCTCGACGTCCGAGTGGGCGAGCGCGCGCTGGACGATCTCCACCCGGAGGTCCTCCGGTGGGGCGGCGCCGACGAGGTACCCGACGTTGTCCCGGACCACCTCGACGCCGGTGTAGAGGATACCCACCGCGACGACGGCGGCCGCGACGGGATCGAGAACGGGGTAGCCCAGTTGCGCGCCGACGACACCCACCAGCGCCGCCCCGGCGGTGAGGATGTCGTTGCGGTTGTCGAGGGCCGTCGCCACGAGTGCCGGGGAGTTGCGGCCGGTCCCGACCTGGAGGCAGTACCTGTAGAGGAGGTACTTGAGACCCCCGGCACCGACGAGGACGGCAACCGCCGCGGGGCCGCGGGCCACCTCGACTGCACCCGACAGCAGTGACGTCCCGGCCTGCCAGAGGACGACCCCGCCGGCGGCGAAGATCCCGAGGGCGACGAACAGCGAGACGAACGGCTCGATGCGCTCGTGGCC
>CAZUVE010000104.1:0-10308 GCA_964623735.1 uncultured Halobacteriales archaeon
TTCCGAGACCGACCGAAACGAACACAACGGCGGCGCGAGAGGGTGGGGCATGGACGTGGCGATCATCGGTGCGTCGATGACGCAGTTCGGGGAACGCGACGCCTGGATTCGCGGGTTGCTGGCCGAGGCCGGCGAGGCCTGTCTGAGCGAGGCTCCCGTCGACCGGGGAGCGGTCGAACACCTCTACGTCGCGAACATGGCCAGCGGCGAGTTCGAGGGACAGACCGGCGTGATGAACGCGCTGGCACACGACCTCGGGCTCGTGGGCGCCTACGCCGAGCGCGTCGACCAGACCTCGGCCTCCGGCGGGGCGGGCGTCTACGAGGCCTGGCAGTCGGTCGCCTCCGGCGCGAGCGACCTGACACTGCTGGTCGGCGGCGAGAAGATGACCCACCGGACCACGGCGGAGTCGACGGAGATTATCGCCTCGATCACCCACCCCGCCGAGTACAAGCACGGGCTGACGCTGCCGTCGTTTGCGGGCCTGACCGCGCGCCACTACCTCGAGCGGTTCGACGTCCCCCGGGAGAGCCTCGCGAAGGTGGCGGTCAAGAACCACGCCAACGGCGTCAGGAATCCCAGGGCGCAGTTGCAAGAGGAGATCGACGTGGAGACCGCCCTCGGGAGTCCGGTGGTGGCGGACCCGCTACGGCTGTACGACTTCTGCCCGGTGACCGACGGGAGCGCGGCGCTGCTGTTCTGTCCCGTCGAGGTGGCCGAGGAACACACCGACGACTACGCCGTGGTGGCGGGCGTCGACGGCGCGACCGACACCCACGTTGTCCACGAACGCGACGACCCCACGGTCATGGAGGCCGTCGCAAAGAGCGGCGCGGGTGCCTTCGAGATGGCTGGCTGCGGTCCCGGGGACGTGGACGTTGCCGAGTTGCACGACATGTTCACGATCCTGGAGTTCCTCCAGATGGAGGCGCTCGGGTTCGCGGACCACGGCCGCGCCTGGGAGCGGGTCGAGGACGGCGACACCGCGATGGACGGCGACCTCCCGATCAACACGTCGGGCGGGCTGAAGTCGAAGGGCCACCCGCTGGGGGCCTCCGGCGTCGCCCAGGTTGTCGAGATCTACGAACAGCTCCTCGGGGAGGCAGGCCCGCGGCAGGTTGCGGCCGACCGCGGGCTGGCGTGCAACGTCGGGGGCTTTGGCAACTGCGTGATCACCACGGTTCTGGAGGCCGCGCGATGACGGGCGCCGGCGACCACACTCTCCCGGTCCACCGCTGTCCGAACGGGCACGTCACGTACCCCGGTCACGCGGTCTGCCCGGACTGTGGCGAGAACCAGACCACGACAATCGACCTCTCGGGAACGACCGGGACAGTCGTGACCTGGACAGAGAGCCGGGCGACGCCGCCGGGGGTCCGCCAGCCAAACACGGTCGCAATCGTCGAGTTCGAACTCGAGGGGGCGGCCGTGCGGGTCGTCGGTGGAACCACCGGCGAGGTGGCGACCGGCGACGCCGTGCGCCCCGTGTACGTCGAGCAGTTGCGCGACCCCGAAGCCGGACTCCGGGACCCGGACAGCCAGCAGTGGGACGGATTCCGGTTCGACCCGGTGTAGCCCGCGCGGCTCCTCGCTGGACCCGATCCCGCCCCCGGCCGTCCGCAGCGGGACGGTCCCTACTGGTTGTTCATCCGCAACTGTTCCGTCGACCCGCACCTGTCGCACTCGGTCACCCGGTACGGTTCCCGGGAGTACGCGCTCGGACGCTGGCTATTGCCCTCCTGGAAAATCTCGATGGAGACGGAGTGCAGCGTCTCGCACTCGCACTCGACACACTCCTCGAGAATCCGATCCGGCTCGACAACGGTCTCGTGCATCGCCGGTAACTTTCGCGAATACCAACATTAGATTTACGGAGCAAATATCGTTTCTGAGAACGCCTCGGTCCGCGTGTCGGTCGTGAAACCACACACGGCGAGAGCGTTCCCCGGCTGTGGGCCCCCGAACCAGCAGCCCCCTCGCCGGGTGTCCCCGGCGGCTCTGTGGGTGTCGGCCGTGTGGGCAGTTCGGTGGGCGTGTCCGAACGTAGTGTCCCGGCCGGTTTCCAGCCGACCGAGACCCGTCCGGGGCCAGCAAGACCACCGGGCGGGTAAGGAGAGGGCGAGGAGTTCTACCTCGTCAGCGACCGCGACCCGATGCCGGTCCGGAACTTCCTCCTCGAGCTCGTCGACGCCGACGCCGACCACCTCGGCCCCCTCGAGTCAAGCGGCAGAACCCCGAGACGTGGCTCCTCCGGACTGTCCGGCCGCCGGGAAACGTCGGGCGACGGGAGCGGCGAGAGGGGTCGGCAGGCGGCGCAGGCTCGTGGTGATTGGTGCAAGTCAGTGCAGTATCGGCCGCACGGCGGCGTGTGGTCGGACCGGTACACAGTTACAGCAGTCACTGTCACTCCTCCGTGGAGGTATCCCGTAGCGCGACCGTCCGTGTGAGCTGGGAGCTGAAAGGGAAGGTGTCGGCCGTCCGGCGGGCGACGATGGTCAGGCGCACGATGTAAGAACCCAGGATGAGAAATGGGGTAAACCCCGCAACCAACACCGCCGTGACCAGGACAGTCACGAGCGGGGAGGGCAGCAGGGGTGTCCCGCCGGGGGCGGTGTACAGGAGCGTCACGATCACCGCCGAGAGCTGCACCGGGAGCCCCACGTACAGCAGGTACCGCGCGAGCTCGGAGACCTCGGATTCGATGAAGACCGCCTCGAACATGCGGACCGCGACGACGATGTACTCGAGGGTCCGGGCCAGCCGGTCGAGCTGGCCGGTGATCCGGTCGGTGAACTCGTCTGCGTACTCGCGCTGGAGGTGCCACGCCCGGTGGACGTGGTTCTCGTAGTTGGTGTTGAGTGAGACAAACAGCGCGTGTTTCATCTCGCTTGCCGGGTGTGTGAGCAACCCGCGGACGTGGCCGGTGTGCTGTTCGAGACCCTCCACGAGCTCCGCGAGCTCCTCGCGGGTCCGCCTGGTCCGTCCCTCGGAGGTCAGTTCGCCCAGGAACTCCACATCGTCACCGACGCTCTCGAAGAGGACGAGAAAGAACGTGTCGGGTTTGACCGGCAGGACCGGTTCGCCGACAGTCTCGGCGACGTCCTCGCGGTAGGCGACCGCCTCCTTCATCTTCGCGCGGATTTCGCCGGGCGACTCGAGTTGGCGCCCGAGGATGAACTGGCTCAGCGAGGTGACGATGGCGATGAGTGTGAAGTTGGCGGCGATGAGCGCGAACAGGAGAAACAGCACCGGCGTCTCCGTGACGAGCGGGACGAACCCTGAAGAGACCACCGCGGCCAGAATCGCGGCCAGGACCGCGACCTGGAGGCCGCTGACCAGCCGCCGGTCCCCCGTCAGCACGACCCACTCGACGGGATCGTACCGGAACAGTGACGCCTCGAACGCGAGCCAGGCCCGCCGATCGGTCATCGCCCTAACCGAACGGCGACCACTATCATAAATACCGGTCTCTCGCCGGATGACCGGTCCAGGGTGCGCACACCCCGAGAAGTCGGTTGTCAGTTCGTGGAGAGCGGCTCCAGCTCCGGGTCGGTACCCCCCTCGATGGTGTCGAGTCTGTCGTCGACAGTGTGGACAACCTCGTCCCGCTCGTGTGGGGTGACGTGGACGAGGCTGTCACCCTCGTACTCGGCCAGCACCGCCACCGGGAGCCGCAGGGTCGCGTACTCCTCTCCGGTGAGCCGGGAGTCGGCCGCCCCGGACCGGAAAAACGGATCGAGCGAAGCGCCGTTGCGGCCGGCCCACGCGCGGAACGCGCCGATCCGCTCGAGCACCTCCTGTCCGCGGTCGGTCCCGACGGCCGACGTCGAGAGCCCGACGCGCTCGCCCCACACGCGGACGGCGAAGGAGGCGATTTCTCCCTCGGCCTCCAGCCGGCCCAGCAGCCCGATTGCTCGCTCCCGGACGCTGTCTCCCGTTCGCGAGGCCAGCGAGCGCACGTGCAGTTCGACCCGGCGGTCCGTGGTTCCCATGTGGGGGCTGTGGTCGATGCCGCTATAAATTTTCTAAGAGAGATATATAGTCCGGCGGCGACTACGTATCGCTGCTGGTCGCGAGGGGGCCGAGCCGGCCCGCGCGGTCGAGTTTCCGGAGCGTCTCGTGGGCGCCGACGACCATCGCCGGGACGACCAACATGAAGATGTGTTCCTCGAGGGGAATGCCGAGCAGTTCGACGCCAGTCCGCATCGGGATAGCGAACACACCCACCGTCAGGGTGTACCAGTCCCAGACGAACGCGAACGGGTAGAGGACGGCCACAGTACGGGCGGCCGGCCGCCACGCGCCGGCGTACGCGACAAGCGCCAGCGCGACAGAGCCCCAGAGCACCTCGGTGACGAGGTACGTGTAGTCGCCGAAGACGGTGATGTCGGGGAGCACGGTAGCGGTTGGGACGGACCCCTGAAGACTCCTTTGGGGAGCGCGACCGGCCCGCAGTCGACGAACGCGCGGGCGGTCTGTGCCGCCGGAGCGGCGCCGTGACCGCGATCCGGCGGTCGGGCGCCCGTTCCGTGCCAGGGTCCGTGGGAAACGGTACCAACATTGATTAAGCCTCGAGTCGAACCACCGGAACGGGAAGGAACGATGGATATCGCCGACATTGCTACCAGTAACTACGTCGAGATCGACGCCGACGAACGGCTCGGGAAGGTCCGGTCGATTTTCGAGCGCAAGAACCCGAAAGGGATCGTCGTCACAGAGGACGGCGACTACGCCGGCATCATCACGCAACGACAGCTGGTGCAGTCGCACGTCGAGGGCGACGCCAAGGTGCGGGCGCTGACACGCTCGGCGCCCAAGATCGAGCGGACCGACGGCGTCCGGGAGGTGGCGCGCGTCCTCGTCGAGAGCGGAGCGAAGGTCGCTCCCGTCTTCGAGGCCGGCCGCCTGTGGGGGATCGTCACCGGCGACGCCATCCTCGAGGCGGTTCTCGAACACCTCGACGCGCTCGACGTCGAGGAGATCTACACGGCGGACGTCGTGACGGTCACCGAGGACACCAACATCGGGCAGGTGATCAACCTCTTCCGGGAGAACGGCGTCTCGCGGCTGCCCGTTCTCGACGACGACGGTCACCTCTCTGGGGTGGCCACGACCCACGACATCGTGGACGTTGTCGTCCGGGACATGGACAAGGCGACCCGGGGCGACCGGGCAGGCGACACCGACCGCGTTCTCGACATTCCCGTCTACAACGTGATGAACAGCCCCGTTGCGACGACCACCCACGACGAGACCGTCCGGGAAGCCGTCGAGCGGATGCTCGAGCACAACTACGACGGCCTCGTGGTCACGCCAGCCAGTGACGACCGCCTCGTCGCCGGCATCATCACGAAGACGGACGTCCTGCGGGCGCTCACCTTCACCGAGGAGGAACACATGGACGTCCAGATCACCAACATCACTCTGCTGGACGCGATCACCCGCGAGGAGATCCGCCAGCGCATCGAGCGGGTCGCCGACAAGTACGGCGAGATGCAGGTCCAGCACGCCCACGTGCGCTTCAGCGAGCACAAGGAGAAGCTCCGCGGGACGCCGCTGATCCAGTGTCAGATCCGCCTCCGAACGAACAAGGGCCAGGCGGCCGGCTCCGGCGAGGGCTACGGCGCCGACGCCGCCTTCGGGGTCGCACTCGACAAGCTCGAGCGGAACGTCCTCGAACTCAAGGGCGTCCAGGCCGACGAGGAGTACCGCGGCCAGTTGCTCCGCAAACTCGGCGAGCTGTAGGCGGCTCCGCCGGCGGATTGTCCTCGACCGCGAGACGGAGACGGTGGGTCGCGTCTACCAGTCGGGCGAGTCGCAATCCGTCGGCACGGGTTACGACCGCCGTCGGGCGGTTCGAGGGCGGGGTGGCCCGCGGGGACCGGGGCACAAGAGGTAAGACCCGGCCGGAGGTGGGTGAGAGTGAGGCAGCCACGCACGCGACATGGCACACATCGAACGGCTCCGGGTGTACCCGGTGAAGGCACTGGAGGGAACAGAACGCGGGGAGGCACGGATCCGCGGGGGCGGGACGCTCGCGGGCGACAGGGAGTACGCACTGTTCGACGGCGACCGCGAGGTCATCAACGGAAAGCGGACCGGGCGTGTCAACGACCTCGCGGCGGAGTTCGATTGCGGGTCGGCGCGGATGACGGTCGAGACGCCGGCCGGCGAGCGCCGGGCGTTCGACCTCGAGGCCGAACGGGAGCGGGCGGCCGCGTGGTTCGGCGAGTTCTTCGACGAGGAGGTCTACATTGCACACGACAGCGAGACGGGGTACGTCGACCGGCAGAGAATGGGGCCGTCGGTGGTCAGCACGGCCACCCTCGAGACGGTCGCCTCGTGGTTCGACGGAATGACCGTCGACGGGGCACGGCGGCGACTCCGCGCGAACGTCGAGGTCGGGGACGTCCCGGCGTTCTGGGAGGACAGGTTCGTCGGGACGGACGCGCCCGCCTTCGAGGCCGGCGGCGTCCGCTTCGAGGGTGTCACGCCGTGTGGCCGGTGTGTCGTTCCCGCGCGCGACCCCGACACCGGCGAGCCACTCGCGGGGTTCCGGGAGCAGTTCGTCGGGAAGCGAGAGGAGACCTTCCCGGAGTGGGCAGACACCGACGCCTTCGACCACTCCTACACGCTGATGCTCATCGCCAGGGTTCCCGAGAGCGACCGGGGAGAGACACTCCGCGTCGGAGACCCCGTCGGGGTCGTCGAGGCGTAGCGCCGGATTGTGCCCACATACGGACTGCGGTCTCCGGTCGATCACCGCTCTGTTGTCGATCCGGAACGCACCGACAGCAGTCCGTATGAGGCGTACCACGGGCGAGGGCTTGGCCCGGCGTGGCGTAGTCGCTCCCCCGAAGGCGTTCGTCGGCGAGTACAAGCAGGCCGAAAGCTTTTGACCTGCTTGACCCTACCTACGGGCATGAGAGACGACGACCGCGACGATCCCTTCGACGACTTCTTCGAGGAGATCGAGCGGATGATGAACGAGATGATGGGCGGCAACGCGGAGTTCCGCTTCGAGCACGGCCGCACCGCCGAGAGCGACGCGGGCGGGAGCAGGACCGACGTCCACTACGACGTCCAAGAGACTGAGGACGCGGTACGGGTCGTCGCGGACGTCCCGGGTGTCGAGAAGTCGGACATCGACCTCAAGTGCGACGGATCGACGCTGTACGTCCGGGCAGGCGCGGACGGCCGCGACTACAGCGAGCGGATCGACCTCCCGGCCCGCGTCGACGAACACTCCGCGGACGCCACCTACAACAACGGCGTCCTCGAGGTGAGTCTCGAGAAAGCCGGGGACTCGACGAGCATCGACATCTGACTGCCGGCGGGTGTCGCAGCTACTGCTACGGATTGCTGTAACTGTGTCCCAGTACGACCGGACGACAGTGTGCGGTCGATCCGGCACTGACTGACAGCGATCCGTACGACGCGTCTGTGTTCGCGTGTTACTCCGCTGCGGTCTGCCGGATCAGCGCCGCCAGGTCGTCCCAGAAGCCCGGTTCGTACTTCGTCGCGGCGTCGATTGTCGGCCGGGCGTTCGTCTCGTTGACCACCGCCCGCCCCTCGGAGACGAGCAGATCCACGCCCAGGAAGGGGACATCCATCGCGGCGGCTGCCCGTTCGGCGAGGTCCCGGAGGTCGTCGGGCAGGTCGACGGCCGTCGCCTCGGCGCCGCGGTGGACGTTGTGTTTCCACTGGCCCGCCGCCAGCGCCTCGTCGGGCAGGCGTCGTTCGACGGCACCGACGTACTCGCCGTCGAGGAGCATCGCGCGGTAGTCCTGGGCCTCGGGGAGGAACTCCTGGACGAGAAACGTCCGGTCGCCGGCCGCACGGTAGTCGTGGACCAGGTCGAGGTAGTCACAGACGCCCAGAAACGAGTCGAGGTCGCCTGCCTTCGCGACGCCGATCCCGCGGGTGACGGCGTTGGGTTTGACGACGACCGGCGGGTCGAACCGTTCGAAGGCGGCGACGAGGTCGGTCTCGTCGACGGGATCCGAGACGACGACCGTCCCGGGCGTGGGCAGACCGGCACGCCCGAGGCGGGCCAGCGCCTCGCCCTTGTGACGCGACCGGAGGACCGCCTCGCGACTGTTGACCCAGGGCACCCCGAGGAGTTCGCTCGCGACGCCCCCTTCTGCGAGGCGTGGCGGGAACACGAAGCCGGCGTCGAAGTCCCCGGGGTCCGCGTCGAGCGGGATGGTCCGCTCGGCCGTGGGGACGTGTGCGGCGTCGATTCCGCGCTCGGCGAGTGGGTCCTGCATGCGCTCGTACGTCTCGGCGTTCGTCGCCACCGCCAGCCGGAGCATACCAAGGTCCTACGACCGGCAGTGCAAAAGTCCACGGTCTCGGTTGGTAGTGCTCACTTAGTGAGATGTCCCCCCGGGCGGTTCGAGACGATTGCTCTTCGCAGAGACGCCTCCGTTACGCCCGGCCAGAACGCCCCCGCGGACTCGGCTCCCGCGGTTCGTTGCGCGCTTCCCCCGCTTCGCTCGGTCCAGTGCTCACGTCGCCGGGGTTCGCCGAGTCCGCGGCCCTTTTCATTCCCACCCACCGCATCCACACGCCGCCCCAACCACTGCGGTGCTCGCTTTGCTGCGCTCCTCGTCCCTCGCACGGTATCATCGCGGCATGGAAGCCGCGACAGCGCGCGCCACCTGACGGCCGGGAGCGCGTTTCATCGCGCGACCCGGGGAAGGGTAGGCCGACTCCGAGCGACGCTGAACGCACCGTCGCGCTCGGTCTCCGTGGCGAGCGCTGCGGTGCAGACTCGAAGCGTGCGCGAGCAACCGCGAGCGCCGCGCAGGCGGTACCTGGCGGAATACTAAAGCCGAGCGGCCGCGAGGGCTTAGGCGATCAGCAGTTCCTCGCCGCGCTCGACCTCGATCCGGCAGGGGGGAGTGATCTTGTTGTAGGCGCGGCGGAACGCTTCCTTGACCGCGTCGGCCTGGTCGGGTTCGCACCACGCGGTGAACAGCGCCTCGCCAACCTGCATACGGGCGGCAGTACCGACAATCTTCCCGAAGGCCTGGCGCATCCCGTCGGAGACGCGGTCGGCGCCGGCGCCTGTCGCCTGCTTGTTCTCCCGTAGCACCTGGTGGGGGAACTTCCGGAGGATCATCCGGTAGTTGCCCTCGCCGAGTTCCTGGATGAGGTGGCGGTTGGCCGAGAGGCGCGCGGACTCCATGGAACCGTGGCGGACCTGGACGCTCTCCTCGACGGTCAGCGAGATCCGGATGGGGTACTTTTCGGGGTCTGCCTCCTTGTCGCCCATCTTGTACTGTGCGATCTTCGAACCCGGGATGCCCGTGATGTACTCCCGTCGCGTGTACGAGGGCTTGTCGATGTCTCGGTACATCGAGGCTGGCTTGTCGGACATGATCTTGCAGTACACGAGGCAAACGCCGGGCATAAAGGCTTTGAACCGACCTCGCGAGGAGACGGCAGCGGGCGATACCGACGCCATCTCGCGGGGTTTTTGACCGTCGGGCCCCTCAACAGTGGCATGAACATGCTCGTAGACGGCGAGTGGCAGACGGGTGTCTCGGAGTCGACCAACGAGGGCGGCGAGTTCGAGCGCCAGGAGACGGTGTTTCGGAACTGGATCGGGGCGTCACACCCCGACGCCAAAGAATCGAGCAGCGATCAGCCACGAGACGGCGACGATCAGGACGTCCGCTTCCAGCCCGAGGCCGGCAGGTACCACCTCTACGTCTCGTACGCCTGTCCGTGGGCCCACCGGACGCTGCTGGTCCGGTCGCTGAAAGGGCTCGAGGACGCCATCTCGGTGGACGTGGTCGATCCCTACCGCGGGGACGACGGCTGGCAGTTCACCCCCGGGAAGGCGGGCTGTACGCCCGACACTGTCAACGACAGCGACTCCCTCCGCGAGGTCTACAAGACGGCCGACGACAGCGTGACCTGCCGCGTTACTGTGCCGGTGCTGTGGGACAAGCAGGAGGAGACCATCGTCAACAACGAGTCCGAGGAGATCCTGCGCATGCTCGACACCGCCATGCACGAGGTGGCCGAGCGCGACGTCGACCTCTACCCGGAGGGCTACCAAGACGAGGTCGACCGGATCATCGAGGACATCTACGAGCCGATCAACAACGGCGTCTACCGCGCCGGATTCGCCGAGTCACAGGACGCGTACGACCGGGCGGTCGGGGAACTGTTCGACGCACTCGACCACTGGGACTCGGTGCTCGCAGACCAGCGTTACCTCGCGGGCGACCGCCTCACCGAGGCCGATATCTGCATGTTCACCACCCTGGTGCGGTTCGACCAGGTCTACCAGAC
>CAZUVE010000105.1:0-10206 GCA_964623735.1 uncultured Halobacteriales archaeon
ACCAGGAAGGTGTTGTCGAGCGTGAAGATCTTCGTGTACCGGAGGGTGATGTCCTCGACGTACCCCTGTCTGGCCTCGCCCCCGCCGGCGAGTTCGATCATATCGCCGATCTCGTAGGGCTGGTCGGCCAACAGGAACACGCCGCTCACGAAGCTGCCGACGATGGGCGCGAGGATGACACCCACAACGGCGGAGAAGACTGTCACCGACAGCGCGATGTTCCCCAGGTCCAGGCCGTTGACCTGGAGAATAACGAGAAAGGCAAACAGGTAGACACCCACGCGGATGCCCCGGAGGACCGTCCGGGTGAGGCTGGGGCGCTCGAACCGCTTGGCCAGCCGCCGTCCAAACAGCCGCATGAGCAGGCGCGCAACCAGCCAGGCCAGGCCCACGACCAGAAGGGACGCGACAACCGGCGTCACCCATCCCGGCAGCCAGGCCGGCAGCCACGCCGGCGAGCCGAGCGCCTCCCTGGGCGCGGGTGTCGCCGTCCCGGACGCGCCGACCACTGCCAGCCCGTGCATGCCCGTAGCGAATCCGCGCCGCGAAAAAAACGTTGTGTCGTCCCCGCGGACGGGCGTCCCGCGACAGCTTCTTTTCCGTCCCCGAACGATGGACGCACATGACGACATTCGACGCCGGTTCCGTCACGCTCGAGAAGGTGCGGGACCACGTCTGGGAGATCCCACAGTCCGGCGACATGCGCGTACCGGCGCGCGTACTGGCGAGCGAACGACTCTTAGAGGAGATCAAACAGGACAAGACCCTCCAGCAGCTGCAGAACACGACCCACCTGCCCGGCGCCCGGAAGTACGCCATCTGCATGCCCGACGGCCACCAGGGGTACGGCTTCCCCGTCGGCGGCGTCGCGGCCATCGACGCCGAAAACGGCTGTATCAGCCCCGGAGCAGTTGGCTACGATATCAACTGTCTTCCGGGCGACACGGAGGTTCGGCTCTCGTTCGGGCGACGGGCCACCATCGCGGACCTCGAACCGCGCTTCGAGGACGAGCGCGCGATGGTGGCGGGCCAAGACCTCGTCGACTCGCCGATCCGGCTGTTCACCGCCTCGGATAAAAAGACCATCTACGAGGTCGAGACGGCGACGGGCGAGCGGGTGGAGGCGACGGGGGACCACCCGTTCCGGACGCCGGACGGAATGCGCGAACTCGACGACCTGGAGCCCGGTGACACGATCCACGTCCAGCCGTTCCAGGGACTGGAACACGAGGACCCTGCCAACGTGACGCTGCTGACAGAGGAGGATTTCGCCGGCGAGAATCCACAGATCCGCCGTGTCCTGAACAAGCGGGATGTACTGCCACTCTCGACGGCCGACGAGACGTTCAACCGCCTGCTGAAGATCGTCGGCTTCTTTACCGGCGACGGCTCCGTCGGCGGCGAGGGCCAGACCTGGTTCTACGGCGACCCCGGGGACCTCGAGCGGATCCGCGAGGACGTCGAGGACGTCGGGTTCAAACCCTCGAGGGTGTACTCCCGGGAACGCAACCACGAGATCGACGGGACGGCCTTCGGGACGACCGAGTACAGTTTCAAGACGACCGCCAGGGCGTTCCGACTGTTGCTCGAGAAACTTGGCGCGCCAGTCGGCGAGAAGATCGACTCCGGATTCACCACGCCGTGGTACTTCGAGCATCTCGCCGACTGGCAGAAGGCGCTGTACTACTCCGCGTACTTCGGGGCCGAGATGAACGCGCCCGCAGTCCAGCACGACAAGAACCTCTACTGCCCGAAAGTCTCCCAGAACCGGACCGTCGAAACGGTCGAGGCGGGCCGGCAGTTTTTCCGCGACCTCGCAGACTTCCTCGAGGGTGTCGGGATCCGGACGAACACCATCGATGAGTTCGAGGCCGACTCGAACAGTCAAAAGGATGTCGTCAGGCTCCGGCTGGGCGTCAAGAACGACACCGAGAACCTCCTCCGCTTTTTCACGACGGTCGGGTACCGGTACAACCGCGAGAAACGGGAGAGAGCGGTCAAGGCGATCCAGTACCTCAGGACGAAAGAGCGCGAGATCGAACGGCGTGAATCGATCGCGGCGGAAGCACGGGCGCTGGCTGACGGTGGTGCGACGGCCGCGGATGTCAAAGCGGAGTTCGACATCGACGACCGGTTCGTCGAGCGGAGCAGCTGGAGCGGCCGGGCCGGCCGTCCCCGTCCCGGCGAGGAATTCCTTAGTTTCGAGGAGTTCTGCGAGACCTGCGAGGTCGGGGAGGACCTGACCGTCGAGGCGGAGATCGCGGCGATAGGGGAAGCCGGGAGGAAACGGGTCTACGACATCGGGGTCGACCACGGCGCGCACAACTTCATCGCGGACGGGTTCGTCGTCTCGAACTGCGGCGTCCGGATGATTCGAACCGACCTCCAGTACAGCGACCTCAGGGGCCGCGAGGAGGAACTCGTCGACAAACTCTTTGCGAACGTCCCCTCGGGGCTGGGCGGCGGCGGGGTCCACGAGGGGTCGACCTCGGACGTCGAGGCGATCCTGGAGCGGGGGATGGACTGGGCCCTCGAGGAGGGGTTCGCCGTCGAGTCGGACCTCGCCCACTGCGAGGACGAGGGACGACGGCCGGAGGCGGACGCCTCCAAGATCTCGAAGAGGGCCAGGGACCGCGGGAAAAACCAGATCGGCAGCCTGGGCAGCGGCAACCACTTCCTCGAGGTCCAGCGCGTCACCGACGTCTACCGCGAGGGCGTGGCCGCGGACTTCGGCCTCGAGGAGGATCAGGTCGTCGTCCTCATCCACTGTGGGTCGCGGGGGCTGGGCCACCAGGTCTGTACCGACTACCTCCGCGAGATCGAGCAGACCCACCAGGGGCTGCTGGACAGCCTGCCGGACAAGGAACTCGCGGCCGCACCCGCGGGGTCGCACCTCGCGGAGGACTACTACGGGGCGATGTGTGCGGCGATCAACTTCGCGTGGGTCAACCGCCAGCTCGTCATGCACCAGACGCGGCGGGTGTTCGAGCAGGTGTTCGGCAGTTCCTGGGAGGACCTGGGGATGGAGCTCCTGTACGACGTGGCCCACAACATCGCCAAGAAGGAAGTTCACGAGATCGAGGGCAGCGACGAGGAGGTGTTCGTCCACCGGAAGGGGGCCACGCGGGCCTTCCCAGCGGGGCGCCCCGAGGTGCCCCGGGCGTACAGGGACGTCGGCCAGCCGATCATCATCCCCGGGAGCATGGGTGCCGGCAGTTACATCCTCCGGGGTGGCGAGCAGTCCATGTCGGAGACGTTCGGGTCGACCGCCCACGGCGCCGGCCGGCTCATGTCGCGCACGCAGGCCAAACAGGAGTACTGGGGCGAGGACGTGATGGACGACCTGCGCGAACAGGACCACGTCTACGTGAAGGCACAGAGCGGCGCGACCGTCGCAGAGGAGGCCCCCGGCGTCTACAAGAACGTCGACGAGGTAGTGCGCGTCTCGGACGCGCTGGGCGTCGGCGACCGTGTCGCCCGCACGTTCCCGGTCTGCAACATCAAGGGGTGACCCACAGTGTGCGACCCGCGCCGGGTCTCCCGGTCCGGGAAAGTACTTAGTCGCGGCGACTCGACTGCCGAGACATGATCGACGAGACAGCCGAGGAGATCGCGGACATGCAGACCCACAGTTCCTCGGTCGTCGCGGTCAAGGCCGCGAAGGCGCTCGGGGAACTCACAGACCGGGAGTTCCCGACCGTCGAGGAGTACGTCCGGACGCTCGAGCGCAACAGCAGCGCACTCCGGCGGGCCAACCCCTCACACGCCTCGCTACACAACACACAGCGCGAGGTCGTCGCGGCCGTCACTGGCGCGGACCCCGGGACGGTCACCGAGGCACAGGAACTGACCCTCGACGCGGTCGAGCGGGTCGTCGACCAGGTCGAGACCGGGAAACAGCGGGCCGCCACGGAGGCGGCCGGGTTGCTCGCCGGCGAGGGGACGTTGCTCACACACGACTACTCGACGACGGTTCTCGCGGCAGTCAGGCAGGCCGTCGAGGACGGCGCCGAGTTCACGGTCTACGTCACGGAGGCGCGGCCCCGGTATCTCGGCCGGAAGATGGCCCGCCGGCTCGCGGAACTCGGGTCGGTGGAGACACACCTCGTCGTCGACTCGGCGGCCGGTCACTACCTCCCGGAGTGCGACCGCGTCGTGGTGGGTATGGACTGTATCGTCGACGACACGCTGTACAACCGCGTGGGCACGTATCCTATCGCCGCGACCGCGGCGGACGTCGGCGTCCCGGTCACCGTCGTCGGGTCGGCCGCCAAACTCGTCGACGGCGGCTTCGCCTTCGAGAACGACTACCGGCCGGCCAGCGAGGTGATGCTCGAACCCGCCGAGGGGTTCCGGACCGACAATCCCGCCTACGACGCGACGCCGACGCGCCTGCTGGACTCGGTCGTCACGGACCGGGGTATCGAGCGCACGTGACCGGCGAGAGGTTTTTTATTCTCGTACCGTCACCATCCACCCGTGAGTACGCTGGTCGTCTGTCTACACCGGGGCGCGGATCTCGACACCGACCTGCCGGTGGTCGGACGGGAGGCCGTCGAGTCGCTCGTCACGACGCTGGGCGTCGACGACCCGGAGGACAGCCGGGTCAACTGCCTTCTGGAGGGGCTGCGGGTGGCGGGAGACATAGAGGGGGCGGTCGTCGCGGTGATCTCTTCGGGCGGGGAATCCGTCGCCGCGGACCGCGAGGTGGCCCGCCAGGTCGAGAGTCTGGTGGCCGAACACGACCCCGACTCGGCGGTGGTGGTCGTCGACAGCGCCGAGGACGAACGCCTGGTCCCAATCGTCGAGAGCCGGGTGACCGTCGACGCGGTCGACCGCGTGGTCGTCCGGCAGGCCCGCGACATCGAGTCCACCTACTACCTGCTCAAGCAGTTCCTGGCCGACGAACAGCTCCGCAAGTCCGTGCTCGTCCCGCTGGGGATGGCGCTGCTGGCGTTTCCGGCCCTGCTGTTCGTCGTGGAGTCGCCCACCCTCGCGGTCGGCGCCATCGCTACCGCAGTCGGGCTCTTCCTCCTCTACAAGGGGCTGGGCGTCGACACCTACATCGCCCGCCTCCCGAGCGAGACGCGGGAGGCGCTGTACTCCGGGCAGGTGTCGCTGGTGACCTACGTGGTCGCCGTCGGGCTGGCGCTCGTCGGACTGTTCGCGGGCGTGCTCGGCGCCTCCGGGATGGACAGAGCCGGGTTCGGGGAGTTCATCCTCTCGATGCGCTTTGCCTACCACAGCGTCCCGTGGCTGACGGCCGCGGCGCTGGCTGCCAGCACCGGCCGACTCATCGACGAACTCATCCGCGACGACGGAATCGGGAGCGCGTACGTGAACCTCCCGTTCGTGGCCATCGCCGTCGGCCTCGCACTGCGGGGGTTCTCGGTGTACTTCCTGGAACGTGCGGGCGCCTTCGAGGAGGTGTCGATCCCGGCCACGGAGGTCGGCCCGGTCGCACTGGACGGTGTCACGCTCGCGTCTGGATCGCACCTCGCGCTGTTCATCCTCGCCTCGATCCTCATCAGTCTCGTCGGTGTCCGCGTGGCTGCCTACGTCAGCGGGTCCGACGCCGAGGTGGGTATCGAGGAGCGCCGCTCCTGATCCGCGCATATATACCCCCCCGAGCCGAAGGACACACATGGAGGAAGTCGTCGGCGCTCGCGGGCACGAACACGTCTCGGCCGGGCACGCGAGCACGTTCGAGGTGACCAGTGACGGCTACCTGACGCCGGCCGGCGACTGCGTCCTCGGGATCGGCGCCGACCGGACGCCCGCCGACTTCGACCCGGCGTTCGTCGCGGCCTGTCAGTCGGACGCGGCTCGCGTACTCGCCACCATCGAGGCCGGCGGCCACACACAGCGCGTCGCGGGTCGGGGTCACCCGGATCTGAGCTTCGAGAGTCGCCGGAGTCTCGTCTGCCGGACCAGCGACTACGTCGACGACCGGACCGTGATGGTCGGGGCCGGCGCTGCGGCCGCCGACCTGGACCGCGACCTGGTCGCCGCGCTGTCCGGGGGTGCCGACCTGACGCTGACGCTCGCTGTCGAGTGACACAGACGGCGGTCGCTGTCCTCGAGTCGACCGCGCCACCTGCGGTCCGGAGCGGACCGACCGCCACGGGTCGCCGGCGGTCTCCCGCGGCCGTGTCTGTACCTTTTTGCTTCCGACCCGCCTACCCGGAAGTATGACGGCCATCTCCTTCGACGAGCACGGCGTCGACGTGGTCTACCAGGGCACCGAGTTCCGCCTGGAGAAGTCCCTCATCGAGGAGGCGGTCGGCAAGGCCTACCCCGACGTCACCGACCACGAGGTGCTGAAGCTGATCGAGGAGAACCCGGCGCTGTCGGGCGAACCGCGCCGCGTCGCCGACATCCTGGACTGATCGACAGCGACCTGTCTACCCGCTCTCTGCGGGTACCTCGCCCTCGACGGGTGCCTCGCCGCGTACCGTCTCGACGAACCGCTCGGGGTGTTCGGCGTGGGGGAGCAACAGCGCCTCGTCGAAGACCACCAGCCGGGCGTCGGCACGCCGTGCGAGCGTCTGCCCCTCCGAGAGGGGCGTGATGTCGGCCTCGCGGCCCCACACGAGCGTGACCGGGACGTCGAGATCCGCCAGGACGTCGCCCAGGTCTCTCTCCGGGTCGAGGAAGCCGCTGACGAAGGAGGCTGGCGCGAAGCGGGCGCCCGGCTGGTGGGCCGACCGCCACTCGTAGTCGACCACCTCCTCCGGGAGGGTGGCCAGGTCGTGGTAGCCGTGGTCGGCGTGGAAGTAGCGGATCGAGGGCTTGCTGACGGTGAGGTTGTACAGCCCCTGGCCCACCACCGGCAACCGGAGCAGCGAGCGCAGCCAGGTCCGCCGGCCGCCCATCGAGGTGTCGGTCGGACAGACGAGCACCAGTTCGGCCACCTCGGCCTCCCGGGCACCCAGCGCGGCGTAGGCACCGGACAGCGAGGAGGCGACCACGACCGGCGGTTCGTCGGTCAGGTCGGCGATGGCGTCGCCGGCGAAGGTGGCGTACAGCGACGCCGAGTACAGGAGCGGCGGCCGGTCGGCGTGGCCGAAGCCGGGCAGGTCCGGTGCGACGACGTGGTAGTCCTCCGCGAGCGCGTCGAACACGCGCCAGAACTCGTGGCTGGAGGCCGCGGCGTTGATCCCGTGCAACAGCAGGAGGTCCGGGTCGTCTGGGTCGCCTGCCTCCGTGTAGGCGACGTCGAACCCGCGCCAGCGGTAGGTGTCGTGCTCGCCGTCGAGGAGTGGCTCGAACTCCCCTGCACGGGTGGTCAACAGGCGGTTCGCAATGGCCGTCAGCCCGACCGTGCCGGCGGTCACACCCAGGACGTTCCGGAGTCTCATGTCCGGAGGAACGTCCGGCGCGGGTATAAAAGAAGCGTCGGCGACCGGCGATCAGTCGCGCTCCCGTTCGACGCACTCGACGAGCGGTTCCAGCAGTTCGTCCGAGACGCTGTAGGGGTCGGTCTCGCGTTCGCGGACCCGTTCGACGTACCGTTCGAGGCCGCCGCGTCGCTCGATCTCCTCCTCGAGCAGGGCGCTCATGTCCTCGCGCAGCAGCGTCCGGATTTCCTCCCTGTAGCGGGTGCGCTCGATCCCGGCCAGCCGGCCCGACGAGCGGACGTACTCGCGGTGGTCTGCCAGCGCCTCCAGGAGGTCCTCGACCCCCTCGCCGCGGTTCGCGACTGTCTCCACGATGGGCGGGACCCACCCGTTTTCGGCCTCGTGGGGCCGGTCGAGGTCCCCGACCCGGCCGTCGGCGCCGTGGTGGCCGCCGCCCCCGGGGACGCCGCCGTCGCGGTACTGGATCATCTCCCGGAGTTCCTGGACGGTGCGGTCGGCGCCCTGCAGGTCGGCCTTGTTGACCACGAAGACGTCCGCGATCTCGAGGATGCCGGCCTTGAGCATCTGGACGTCGTCGCCGGTGCCCGGCGGGACCAGCACCGCCACTGTATCGGCGGTCTTGACGATATCGATCTCGTTCTGGCCGGCGCCGACGGTCTCGACGATGATCTTGTCCTTGCCGAACGCGTCGAGGGCCGTCGCGGCGTCCGTGGTGGCAGTCGAGAGCCCGCCCAGCGACCCGCGGGCGGACATCGACCGGAAGAACACGTCCATGTCGCCCACGTTCGATCCCATGCGGATGCGGTCGCCCAGCACCGCGCCGCCGGTGAACGGCGAGGAGGGGTCGATGGCGATCACGCCAACGGTGAGCCCGCGGTCGCGGTAGGTAGCGGCCATCTTGTCGACGAGTGTGGACTTGCCGGCGCCGGGACTGCCGGTGATCCCGATCACGTCGGCGTTGCCCGTGTGTTCGTGGAGCCGCGAGACGAGTTTGCGGTAGCCCGGCTGGCGGTTCTCGATTCTGGTGATTGCGCGCGCGAGCGCGCGGTGCTTGCCGGCCAGGAGGCCGTCGACGAGGTCGTCCGTCATCGCCGGTCGGGAACGTTCTCGCGGACGAACGCGATCATCTCCTCCATCGACGCGCCCGGACCGAACACCTCCGCGACCCCCAGTTCCTTCAGGTCCCGTTCGTCCTCGTCTGGGACGATCCCGCCGACGAGCACGAGGGTGTCCTCGAGCGCGTCGTACTCCTCGAGTCCGTCGACGATCTTGGGGACGAGCGTGTCGTGTGCGCCCGAGAGAATCGAGACGCCGAGCACGTCGACGTCCTCCTGGACGGTCGCCTGGACGATCTCGTCGGGCGCGCGGTGCAGTCCGGAGTAGATCACCTCGAACCCGGCGTCCCGGAAGGCCCGCGAGATGACGTGCGCGCCGCGGTCGTGGCCGTCGAGTCCGACCTTGGCGACGAGACACCGTACCGTCCGCTGCTCCTGATCGACGCCCATACCCGCTATATTTCCCGGTTTCCGCTTGACTGTTACGGTCACCCCGACAAGCGTACCTGATTCCAGTCAACTCCGGTTGCACTCCCGCGGGTCGGTGCGGCTGTCGGGGGACCCGCCGGCGGAGTGGACGGGTCCGGACACGGCGTGCGGACACGAACCCCAAGAGAATTGAGCCCCCGGTTCCGACGATCTGATATGGCTGTCGCCGACAGGCTCCAGACGGGGCTCAGGGCACGACCGCGCGCCGTCGCGGCGGTTCTCTCGGTTGTCGGGTACGTCCTGGTCGGGGGGGCGCTGACCGGGGCAATCCCGCTGTTCCCGGCCCTCTCGCGGTCGACGGTGAACCTGTTCAGTCACCTCATCGCCGGGGTGAACACGCTCGCGCTCGGATCGCTGCTGGCCGGCGTCTACTTCATCCGGAACGGCGAGGTCCGCAAACACCGGGCCGCGATGCTGACTGCCTTCTCGCTGATCCTCCTCTTTCTGGTCCTGTATCTCTGGAAGACCGGCGGGGGCTTCGAGAAGTCGATCCTCGCGACCGGCGCAGTGAGGACCGTCTACCTCGCGATGCTCGCAATCCACATCTTCCTCTCGGTCGTCTCGGTACCCGTCGTGCTGTACGCGGCGATCCTGGGGCTGACCCACGCGCCGGCCGAACTCCGGGAGACGAACCACGCCCGGGTCGGGCGGATCGCCGCCGTCGCCTGGAGCGTCAGCCTCGCGCTGGGCATCCTCACCTACGTCCTGCTCAACCACGTCTACGGGTGGGAGGTCCACGAGGCCGCCGCGTTGCTGCTCCTCGCGGTCCCCCGGATCCGGTGACTTCGTGACGGGCGGGGTCCGCCGCGCGATTCCTCCCCCCACGGTTTTGTCGCTGCCGGTATAACGGGCGGCCATGACCGAGGACGCGAACGACGACGCCGGGGACGGGGGCAGGAGCGGGGGTGAGGGTGAGGGTGAGGCCGAGGCCGAGGCCGAGGCGGAGGCGATACGCCGGTGTGACTACTGCCGGTTGCCCGTACCGGGGGCCTCGCGGACGCTCGACCGCGACGGGGTCACCTACGAGTTCTGCTCGGCGACGTGCCGTGACGCCCTCGAGACCGCCGACCGGGTGTTCACCGAGTACCACGGGTTCCATCGGCTGACAACCGGCGTCTCCGCGCTCGACTCCGGCCTCCCACAGGGCGTACCGCGCAACTCGTTCGTGCTGTTGACCGACCTCGCAGGGACGCGGTCGGAGGCCATCCAGGCCGAACTCGTCTGGCGTGCGCTCCAGCGCGGCGAGCCCGTCGTCTACATGTCCTTCCTCGAGCCGCCAGTCTCGGTCGTCCAGGAGTTCG
>CAZUVE010000106.1:0-10063 GCA_964623735.1 uncultured Halobacteriales archaeon
CGCGAACTCAACTGGATCATCGGCATCGTTCTCATCTCGCTGACGATGGTCTTCGGGTACACCGGATACCTGCTACCCTGGAGTCAGTTGTCGTTCTGGGCCGGCCAGATCGGCGTCGAGATGAGCCTCTCGATACCGCTGATCGGCGAGTACGTCGCCCAGCTGCTCTTTGGCGGGTTCACCATCGGACAGTCGACGCTGATGCGGATGTACATACTGCACGTGTTCCTGTTACCGTTCGTCGTGACGACGCTCATCGCGGTCCACATCGGCATCGTCTGGATGCAGGGCATCGCGGAACCCCACTAACAATGTCAGGAGACACCACCGACACGGACGACGGAGCGGAACCGACCACGGACGGCCGGGTCGCAACCGACGGCGGCGAGACGGAGACCGACGGCGGCGAGGAGGTCGCCGCAGACGGGACGGGGATCGTGCCGCCGGACGACGAGACCCCGACCTGGAGCGAGCGCAAGCAACGCTCCCAGGGGCTCTCCCGGCTGACCTACGAGTACTTCGAACAGTCCAGGCGCGAGGATCAAAACCTGCGCCAGCAGTCCAGCTACGTCGAGCGGGACGTCCTCGCTTTCCCCACCTGGCCACACGAGGTGATCCGGAACCTCGCGCTGACGAGTTTCTTCGTCGGGATGATCCTCCTGCTGTCGGCGGCGGTTCCCCCACACCTCCCGGGGCCGGCCGACTCGGGGTCGACGCCCGCGGTCATCCTGCCCGACTGGTATCTCTACTGGTCGTTCGGCCTGCTGAAGCTGGGGCCCCTCAACCCCGACCTCAGCCTGCTCGGCGGGCAGAAGCTGATGGCCGACCGCACCTTCGGGGTGGTCGCGAACCTCGTCGTGGTCGGTGCCATCGCCGTCGTGCCCTTCCTCAACAAGGGCAGCGCACGACGACCGGTCGAACAGCCGTTCTGGGCCGGTGTCGGAGTCATGGGCGTGGTCTTCGCCTTCACCATCGCCGTGCTGTCGGTCAAGAACCTGGTGCCGATGGACTCGCACCTCCTCTTCGACCTGACGTTCCTGGCGCCGGTCGTCTGCGGGATTGTCGCCTACACCGTGTTGCGCGCGATGCGCGAGGGGTACATGTTCGACCTGAACCGCCGGTACTACCGCCTCCGGCCGCCGAAATAATGGGCGACGCCGGGTCGTCCGCGCCGAACGGCGACTCCGGACCCGACGAGGCTGCCGCGGCCGACGGCTCGGGCGGGCGCGACGTCGTCGTGCCCCTGCGCCTGTACAAGACAGTGACCGTCTTCTCGACGCTGTTCGCCGTCGCCTTCGTCCTCGGAGGGTTCGTCCTGCTCGACGCCGCGACCGACAGGGCGACCGCCGAGGTTTCGGAGATCGACCCTCTGCTGGCGATTCTCGGGCTCGCGGGGATCGTCGGTGGGGCGGTCGTGTACGCGTTCTCGACCCGCTTCCGGGCGGCCGGAATGGGAAAGGCTAAAGCCGAGTCCGACGAACCTTCGGACGATGGCTGACGAGTTCGCCAAGGGACTGGGTATTCTGGTCACCGCAGGGCTCGGGTGGCTGATGATCGCTGCCACCTACAACACGCCGAGTTTCGAGGGACGGCAGTTGCTCGCGCCCAACCCCGACCCCGAGACGCTCAACATCTACGGCCAGCTGGCCATCCTCCTGAAGGACGTACTCTTCTGGTTTGCGATTCTCGGGGCGCTGACTTTCTGGGTCGTTATCCCCGCCGTCGAGGAAGCGCGCAGGGCACTCTCGGAATAATCAATCGGTGACTGCCGTCCCTTCCCCTTCGCCGCCGCTGCCCTCGATTTCCGCCAGAACGCGCTGGTGGAACTCGCGGAGAACGGCCGACTCGTCCTCGGCGAGCACGACGTCACTGGCCATCAGTGTCGCCAGCCCGAACGCCCGCGGGGACGGCGAGTCGACGCGCGTAGCCGCGACCGCCACGTCGCCGCGCCCGATCCGCCCGAGCACCTCCTCGATGCCGGCGACGTTGAGCTTGTCCTCCAGAATCTCCCGGTAGGTCTCCTCGATCACCGCGAACTCCTCGAGGTCGCGGGCAAACCCCAGCAGCATGTCGCTGTTGACCTGCTGTTGGCTGGCGGACTTCTCGTGGCCCTTGTACCGCTTGAGAATCATCAGTGACCGCGTGGCGTTGATCCGGAAGTACCGCTCGAGCAGGTCGGTCCCCTCGAGACTCGCCCGGAGGTCCTCGCGGGCCTCGGCGGGGTCGATCCCCCGGACGACGCCCGCGATGTCGACCTTGCGGTTCAGCGGCATCGAGAGCGTGAAGCCGTGGTCGGCGACGGCGACCGTGACGTTCGCGTTCGCCTCCTGTGCACAGCGGTACGCGAGCAGCCGCGAGAAGCCGTCGTTGAACCGCCGGCCGTAGTTCGAGTGGACGTAGTAGTGGCGCTCGTAGGTTTCGCGGTCGCGTTCCTCCTCGATCACGAGGCGGCAATCCGTCGAGACGCTCCCGGAGCCGGCGTAGCGGACCTGTTCGTCGAAGGTCCGCACAATCGCGCGGACGCTGTTCTCGTCCAGCGGGAACCCGCGCAGCCAGACGCGCACCTCCGACCTGCCGCCCCGGTCCAGCCGCTCCAGCAACTCGCGCTGGAACGCCAGGATCTCCCGGCCCAGGTCGTACGAGAGGGGTAACCGCTCGGAGAACCACGACGGTACCGTGGGACGGGCGCTCGTCCGGTCGACGTAGACTTTCGACCCGCGGCGGTAGCGGAACTCGAAGTGGCTCCCGCCGAGCACGAACACGTCTCCCGTCTCCAGGGTGTCGAGGTACTCCTCGTCGAGTTGCCCGACCCACTCGTCGCCGCTCCGGATGAACACGTCGCAGGTGAACGAGTCCGGGATCGTGCCGATGTTGGTCATGTAGATGACCCGCGCGAGCCGGCCGCGCTTGCCGATCAGCGGCTCCCCGACCGGGAACTCCTCGTAGTGGTACTCCCCGTCGGGCGGGTCGTTGGTGTCCCGCCAGATCTTCGCGTAGACGTTTTTCTCCTCCAGCCCCCCGTAGCCGGCGGTCAGGTACCGGAACAGCTGCTCGAACTCCTCCTCGCCGTAGTTCCGGTAGGGGTAGGCCCGCCGGAGAATCGCACACACCTCCCGCTCGGGCCGGGGGCCGTTGATGGCCATGCCGTAGACCTGCTGGGCGGCGACGTCGTGTGCGTTCTCGGGGACGAACACCCGGTCGACGAACCCCTCCTCGGCCTTCGTGAGCATGACGGCACACTCGACGAGTTCGTCGCGGTCCAGCGCGATCACCCGGCCGGTGACGGTCTCGCCGAGCTGGTGGCCGGCCCGTCCGACGCGCTGGAGCAGCGCCGCAACGGACTTGGGCGACCCCACCTGCACGACCAGGTCGAGGTGTGGCATGTCGATGCCCAGTTCCAGCGACGTCGAGGTGGTCACGACGTCGATCTCGCCCGACTTCAGTGCCTCCTCGACGGACTGGCGCCGGGCTTTCGAGAGGCTGCCGTGGTGACAGCCCGAGTCGGACTCGTCGTACCCGAACCGTTCGCGGAGGTTGTGCAGGACACGCTCGGCGCCCGACCGGGTGTTCGTGAACACGAGCGTGTTGGTGTGGTCCTGCACGAGGGCGTGGAGTTGCTCGTAGAACCCGGCGTTGACCTCCTCGGCGGGCGTGTGGATGAGGTCGTCGGTCGGACAGGACAGCTCGATGTCGAACTCGCGGACGAACCGGGCGTCGACGAGTTCGTACCCGCGGGGCGGGCCCCCCGGCCGCTCGCGGCCGACGAGGAACTCGGCCATCCCGTCGAGGGGCTCGACGGTGGCCGAGCAGCCGATCCGGGTCGGTGACTCCTCTGTCATCGCCTCCAGGCGCTCCAGCGACACGGAGAGGTGGGTTCCCCGCTTGTTCTCCGCGAGACTGTGGATCTCGTCGACGATGACGTACTCGACGGTCTCGAGTTTCTTCTTGAACTTCGGGGAGTTGAGCAGGATGCCGAGCGTCTCCGGAGTGGTGTTGAGGATGTGTGGCGTCTCCCTCAGCATCGCCTGGCGCTCGCTGTCAGCGGTGTCGCCGTGGCGGATCGCGTGTCTGAGTTCCACGTCCACGCCCCGGTCGTCGAGTCTCTCCGTGACGCCCTCGAGGGGCACCTCCAGGTTCCGGTGGATGTCGTTTGCGAGCGACTTCAGCGGGGAGATGTACAGGCAGTAGACGCTGTTCTCCAGCCCCTCCGCCCGGTCCCGGCGGAACAGTTCGTTGATGATGCCCGTGAAAGACGCGAGGGTCTTTCCCGATCCCGTCGGCGAACAGATGAGTGCGTTCTCGTCCTCGTGGATGAGCGGGATGGCCTCCTTCTGTGGCGGGGTGAAGAACCCGCCGTTTCGGGGGACGTACTCGCCGAACTCTCCGACCCACCACTCCCGGACCGCGGGTTCGAGCAAATCGAGCACCTCGCCGTCGTCGATCCCGACCTCGACGGGATCGAAGGGGACATTCCGTTCTGCGAGCAACTCGCGTCCTCCCATCGTGGCCTCGTCAGCCCTGGGGACCCTACCCTCTTGTGGGTTTGGAGAGTGGGGCGGAAGTGGTCGACCCGTCGAGCCGAAGCGTTTTTTACTGACTGACCAACGGATTCGGCCATGCGCCGTCGGGACCTCCGCGTCTCGCTGGGACTCGTTCTCGCAGTCGGGCTGTCACTCGCGGCCGGCGTCCCAGCGGGGACGGTCGCCGCCGACCACGGCGGTTCCGCGGATTCGGACGAAATCGTCGAAGTGTGGACGTTCGTTACTGAGGACACCGACTCCGGGACGGTCGAGGTCGAACTCGGGTATCACGTCGGCCGGGACGTCAGCGGACTCGAAGTGAACGTGTCCAGCGACAGAATCACGGCGGTCGTCGACACCGACGGGTTCCGCCCGACCGACGACCCGGACACCTACCGGTGGGAGCGCGGCCAGGCGGGCACGGAGCCGACGCTGCGGGTCGCCGTCGACGCGAATCGAACCAACCGGCGGTTCTCGGGGCTGGACAAAGTCGACACGGGTGACTGGGCGCTGGTCAAGGGGATCGACCGGGGCCTCCGGTTGCGGGCACGGAACCCGGAGGACGTCGAGCTCACACGCGAGGTCCGGACCGCGGAACCGGGTTCCGCCGGGGACTGTCTTGTCTACGTCGGACCGAACGACGTCCACGAGTTCGACGGGGATGGCGAGCGGTTCCGACTCGTCGTCGGTGCCCCTGTCGGGGACGTCCGGATCGACCAGGTCAGGGACGCGCTCGTCGGTGTCTCCCGGAGGCTGGCCGTCGGCGGGACGTCCGACACTGTGACCGGCTTCGTCGTGACGGACCCCATCCGGGAGGGTGGGCTGGCGTGTCGCTCAGACTTCCAGGTCCACGAGCGGTCACTCCCGCCCAAGAACGGTATCGATACGGCAATCCACGAGTACGTCCACACTCGACAGGAGTACACCGCAGACGAGTCGACCGAGTGGTCGGTCGAGGCTGAAGCCGAGTACTACGAGTTCCTGTTCGCGCTCCTGCAAGGCGACATCGAGTACGTGCAGTTCCACGAGCGGTTCTCGCATTTCGATGGCGAGTACGACGACGTGGTGCTGGCCGACCCCGACACCTGGACGGGGACCAGAGCCGACTACGAGCGTGGCGGACTGACGGTCGCCGCCCTCGACGCCGTCATCAGGGCCGAGTCGAACGGCACCAGCAGCTACCAGGACGTCCTCCGGGCGAAGAACGCCCACGGGCAGGAGGTGACACTCGCAGACGTGGAGCGGTTCGCCGGCGACGCCGCCGGCGCGGACACGAGTGAGTTCTTCGACAGGCACGTCAGGTCGCGGCCGGACGCGCTCGCCGTGCCGCCCCCGGACCGGCTGCAAGCACCGGAGTCCGACGCCGACCTGGCCGTCAGCGTCGGTGAGACGACGACACGAGCGGGCGAGCGGACCACGGTCCCGGTGACCGTCGAGAACACCGGGAGCGAGCGGAGTGTCGTGCCCTACCTGGCGGTCGAGTTCCCGGACGCGGCCGAACGGACTTGCTGCGACGTCGTGTACCTCGACGACGGGTCGCGCCAGGCCGCCCTGACGGTCGCGAACACCACGCCGCTGCCACACCTCGATCCCGGCGAGCGCGTCGTCGTCGAGTACGACCTCCAAGTCGACGGGAGCACCGAGCCCGGGTCGCTGCCGGTCGCGGTCGAGGCGGCAGACGCCAGCGGTACCCGGGCGAACGCCTCGGGGACGGTCGAGGTTGTCCTCCCCGAGACGGCCGAGGCCGGGTCGTCGGCCGGGGCTGACACCGGGTCGAGCGGGACGGACAGGGCCGAACCGGGCGGGACAGGCACCGGAACCGTCGTCCTCGGGGTACTGGCCGCGGTCGTGACGCTCGCCGCCCTGGCGCGGCTGCGGGCCCGATACTAGCCGAGCGCGTCCCGGACGACGCGCATCTCGGCGGATTCGCAGACACGGCCGGTGTCCCAGCCGGCCACAGCGGCGGCGGTGTCCCCGAGGACCGACGCGACGGCCGCCCAGTGTCGGTCGGGGTCGCCGCCGGGTGTGGCGTACCGGTCGGTGTAGAAACTCCCGAACAGCGCCCGGACGCGGTCGGCCGCCGGACCGTCCGCGAGGAGGGTGTCACTCCAGGCCCGGACGCGCTCTGTCTGTCCGTTCAGGTAACACTCGCCCACGACGGCCTCCAGCGCCTCCTGGACCCGGTCACAGGCCGGTTCGAGGGCGCAGGCAAGGTCCGGATCGCGGTCGGTGTCGTGTGCGAGCTGGCGTCCCATGGTGAGCGTCCGGGCGAGGCCCGCGACGGCCGTCTCGACAACCGGCGAGGGCGCGGGGAGGGGGATCGATTCGGAGTAGTGACCGTCAAGCACACGGGCCGTCTCGGTCGTGCCGGAGAAGACCGCTTTCTGGAGGTAGAAGGACGCACACGGGTGGTTCAGCGCCGCGTAGACGAACGCGATGCCGTCGGCGTCGTGTCCGGTCAAGGGGACGTTCACCAGCTTCTCGGTCCCGACGAGTTCCCCGCGGGGGTCCAGCCAGGCGCGCAGGCGCGACCCCCGCAGGACTTTCAGCATCACCCGCGGGACGGCGTAGTCCTCGACCGCGTCGCGGTACGCCGACAGGTCGCAGTGCCAGACGTCGGTCAGGTGGAACGGCCGGACCCAGGGATTGCTCTCGATGTAGGCGTCGGTGCCGGCCGCGAGCGTTCGCTTCTCGCTGTCGGGGACGTAGAGCTGGCGCGTTGTCTCCCGCGTCGACATCGCGTTCTCCAGGCGGCGCTCGCGGGCGCGGACCCGGTCCAGCACCGCCCGCTCGTCGTCGGTGACGGGCGCGAAAACGACCGTTCCGGCGTTGCACATGACGCGCTGGTCGACCCAGCCGGCGTGGACCGGCCGGTTCGCGTCCGTGCGCCGGCGGTCCTCGCTCCGGTAGACGGCCGCCCGTCCGGTACCCGCCCTCACCCCGCCGGCCCCACCTCCCGCGTGGTCGTCTCCTCCGCGGTCGGTTCCGGCGTCCGGGCCGCCGCCGTCGCGTCCGGGATCGAGTGCGCTGACCAGCGCGACGGTCTCGAGGTCGACGTCCGCGAACCCGAGACCGACGTCGAAGACGTGCCTGATCGCAGTCTCGGCCAGCAGCCGCTCGCGGATATCCGCCCAGGAGGCGTAGAACGCGACCGCCTTGGTGACGACGTAGGAGACGACTCCGTCCGGGGCCGCGAGGTCGAGCGCGCGCTCGTAGAACCACTCACAGGAGTCGGACGCGCCCTGACACCCGTAGTTGGCCTCGCTCGTCAACAGCGGCTCGGCTTCGGGACTGACCGACGCCCCGTAGGGCGGGTTCCCGACGACGAGGTCGAATCCCCCGGCCTCGCGGAACGCCGGGAACTCCAGGGGCCAGTGGCAGGCCTCGAGCCGGCCGGGCGCGAAGTCCGCGCCGACGTAGCCGCGCTCGACCACGACCGCCCAGTCCTCCCGGACGCTCCGGAGGCGCCCGAACAGTTCCTCGATGTCCTCCTCCCCGAACTGCCGGTCACCGGGGTCTGTGCTGCCGGGAGCCGGCACGTCGAGGCGTGCCGTGTACGTGTACGTCCTGTACCCCTCCCGCTCGAGGTACGCGGACAGCGCGTCGGGGAGGCCGTCGGGGACGTTCACGCGGAGCGTCGGCGACGGGTCCACGGCCGCGCCGAGACTCCGCACGGCGGCGTCGGCACTGTCGACGTGGTGGGTCATCCGGGGTCCGTCCTCGATCCCGCGCTGGCGCGCGGCGTAGCGCTCGTCGAGTCGGGCTCTCGGGTCGCCCGCCTCCGGCGTCGACGCCCGTCCCTCCGCGAGGGGAGCGGTGTCGACGAACCCCAGGAGGCTGTTCCCGACCTGGACGTTCGGCGACGGGCCGGCCCCGCCGTCGCGGCCGTCGCCGGCCGCCGACCCGCCGGACGCGTCGAGTGCCCAGTCCCGAAGCCGGCGCCTGCAGGTCCTGACCGCGTCCTCGCGGACGTCGACCCCGAAGAGGTTCCGGGACAGGATCTCCCGACGGAGCGCGTCGCCGTCCCGGTCGACACAGCGGGACCGCCACGCGAACAGCGCCCGGGCGACCGCCAGGAGGAGGGATCCGTCCCCGGCGGCCGGGTCACAGATCGTCAGGTCCCGGAGTTCCGCGTCGAGGTACTCGCGGACCGCCGGCTCGTCCGCGCAGCGACGGGAGAGGACGTCGAATCCGGTCACTGTCCCGCGGTCCGCGCCGTGGCTCCCCTCGTCGTGGACCGCCCGGGACAGGTGTTCGGGCTCCAGCCCGTCGGGTGTCCGGCCGTGCTCGAGGTCGGCCTCGAGTTCCGTCCGGAGCGCCTCCCAGAGCCCGCGGCGGGCCAGGAAGTCGGCGACGTCCCCGCCGGTGTAGTAGGCCCCGACGTCGCTCCGGTCCGCCGGTCCCTCCGGGACGGGTCCGTCGCCGCGGGTCGGTTCCTCCGACGCAGAGTCCGGGTCTCTCACGAGCCAGACCCGCCTACCGGATGTGGACGGCGGGTTTCCCGGGCCGGGCCTTCCCGGCTGCCTCGCCGCCGTCGGCCCGCCGGACGGTCACCTCGGCGCCGAACTCGTCGCGCAACAGCCACGACGCCCGGTCGAGCAGTTCGTACTCCGCCGCCCCAGAGAGCATCCGCTCCAGTTCCTGGCGGCGCCCGAGCAGCGTCTCGGCGTACGACTGGGCCGGCTCGCCCGTCGGGACGGCGCTGTCCTCGAGGATCCTGCCCACGAGCGGGTCCCCCTCCGCAGCCGAGCGGGCGATCTCGTGGGCGCGGTACTTCCAGTCGGGGGCGACCGTGATCTCGATCTCCTCGGCGTCCTCGATGTTCGCGACGTCGAAGATGTCCCGGACGTCCTGCCGGAGATTCCGGACCAGCCGGCGCTCGACGTCGTAGTCGGCGACGTCCCCGCGGGGCTCGGGCCAGTCGGCGTGTGCGACGAGTCCCTCGCCCCGCAGCATGTTCCACATCTCCTCGCCCAGGTACGGGGTCAGCGGCGCGACCAGCCGCGTCAGGACGCGCAGCCCGCGCCTGTACACCTCCTCGTTGGGTGTCTCGAAGTCGCGGTACCGGCCCAGCAGCGCCACGAGGTGGCGGATCTCGGTGACGGCCTGGTGGAAGCGGAACCGCTCGTAGTCGGCAGTGGCAGCGGCGACCGTCCGGTCGATCTCACGGGCGACGTACTCGTCGTGGGGTTCGCGGTCGCCGCGCACCGCGGCCCGCTCGACGAAGGACTCGACCATCCCGTAGAGTGTCTGCTGGAGGTCGTAGGAGCTGCTGATCTCGCGGGCGGTCCACTCGAAGTCCCGCTCGGGGTGGGCCGCCGAGAGGACGAACAGGCGCGTCGTCTCCGCGCCGTACTCGTGTGGGTTGACGACGTTGCCCTTCGATTTCGACATCTTCGTTCCGTTGTAGAGGACCGTCCCCTGGTTGACGAGCCGCTCGACCGGCTCCTGGACGTCCACGAGCCCCAGGTCGGCCAGCGCCCGCGCAAAAAAGCGGATGTACAGCAGGTGGAGGACGGCGTGTTCCTCGCCGCCGACGTAGA
>CAZUVE010000107.1:0-10002 GCA_964623735.1 uncultured Halobacteriales archaeon
TACTGGCGGCCGGCGTTCCGGGCTTTCGTCCGCAGGAACCGGGACAGCCGGTCCGGGTCGGTCATCGCGCTGCCTTTCGGGCGCTGCTCACTAAACCCCGTCGCCGGAATTGGTTGGCCCGTGTCAGCAGTATCACTAGGTCTACACTCGTGTCGCTCACGGCAATCTACAGTGTGCGCCGGGTCGGCCGGGAGCGCGTGCCCGAAGGGCCGCGCGACCCGGGAAAGGGCAGGCCCGCCAGGCGGGACTGATAGTGTTTCGTGTGACTGTTTACCGGTGCCTCACCACCGTGGGGTAGTGAGAGACCGGCAACGACTCACACTAAACACTATGAAAGGGGCCGGGGGCTTTCGTGTGGATAGCGGTCACAGAGACAGTTCACAGTTCGGGTCCCAGTACCGCAGGCCGGGACAGCGTCACGTCAGGCTCGACCGCCGATACCTCGAGCGTCGGCCACTCGCCGGTCGCAGTCAGCGTCTCGAACCCGTCTGCTGTCACGAGCACCGTGTCCTCGCTTTTCGCGCCCTGCACGGTCGGGTTCCAGGCGTAGGCCATCGGCAGATAGACCTGCTCGTCACCCCCAGGCCGGGCGATCCACTCGCGGCCGGCGTGTCCGGCGGCGCCGCCCTGGTGGTGTTCGTGCCACTCGCTTCCGCGGTCGACCGCGGCGTAGGCCGCCCGGACGGCCTCGAAGGCGTCACCCGCGGTCCCGCCGTCGCGTCCAACCCGGCGCGTGGCGGCGAGCGCCGACGCCTCGACGCGGGCGGCGGCCTCGTGGCGGTCGAACAGCCAGCCAGGCGGGTCGAACGCTACCGTCCGCGTACAGCTGGCGTACAGCCCCGCCCGGCGTGCGGTGACCGACACGAGCGCGTACCCGCCGAGGCACTCGTCGGTGGGCGTGTAGTGGCGGTACCGCCCCGCACGGCGTTCCCCGCCGACGAGCGCGACCGGCGTGTCGACGCCCTCGGCCGCCAGCCGGCCCCGGAGATCGGCCGCAACCTCGCGTTCGGTGCTGTCCGGCGAACAGTCGCGACAGACGGCCTCGACGGCGCGGGCGGTCGTCTCACCCAGCCGCCGGTACCGCTCGACGCCGGCGTCGGTCAGGGGCTGGCGGAGCCGCGAGGCGTCGACGCGCTCGAACCCCTCGACGGGCACGTCCGCGGCGGCCGGACGGGGGCTCTCGGCGGTCAGGTACCCCTCCAGCGTGGTCTCGTGCCAGGGAAACGACTCGACGGCCACCCCCGTGGGGAGCTGTTCGTCGGCCAGCCGGCCGGCCTCGACGCTGTCGGTCACGGCTGTCACGCCCTCGCCGTCGTACCCGGCCGCCGCAACCCCGCGGTCGGCGGCTCTGTCGACGACGTTGTCGCCGCCGGTCAGCCAGGCGAAGCCGTTCGGCCGCGCGAACCAGACCGCTGCCAGCCCCTCCGCGCCCAGGTACGCGTCGAGCCGGTCGAGAATGGCGCTGTCGACTCCCGCCTCCATAGGGGGCGGTTTCGGGGCCGGCACATAGGCGTTGCGCTCCCTCGTGCGGCGGCACAGTCCGCCAACGCTTTTAGTCGGTGCCAAATAAGCCGGTCTATGGCCGATTCGTCGCTCTGTGTCGGGTTCGTGACGGACGGGTCGCCAACCGACGAGCAGGAGGCCGCGCTGGCCTGGCTGGCCGAACGGGAGGGCCTCGAGGCGGTGACCGTCCGGGGGCCCGGCGACGTGCCGGCGGACGTCGACGTCGCGTGGTGGCACTGTGACGAGCCGTTCGAGAACGGGCCGCCGCCGTCGGCCACGTCGGCGCTTGCGGCCGTCCTGCGGGCGGGAGAGGGCGTTGTTCTCACGCTCCGCGCGATGGGTGCGGTCGGTGCGCTCGACGTCGAACCGGTCCCGCCCGACGTGACGGCAGTCGAGACCGTCTCGGAGCCGACGGGTCCACTCTGGCGGGTGCTGTACGACGACCACCCGGCCGTCGAGGGATTCGACTCGCTGCGGGTCCCCGTCTGTGACCGGGGCGAGAGCGCGGTCGCGCGCTACGAGTCGGTGCTCCCGGCACACGGCGAGGTGCTGGCCGGGACCTGCTGTGGCGGGACGGACGTCCCCCAGGAGATGGTCGCCGTCTCCTGGGACGCCGGCGACGGCGCCGTCCTCGGACTCGGGACGCCGCTGCTGTTCGGCGAGGCCGCCGCCGAGGGTGTCGCGGCCAACCGCGACCGCCTGGCGATGGGCTGTCTCCGTGCGCTCGCCGGCGGGCCCGGCCAGCCCAGCAGACCCAAGGACGCGGACGGAATGTCCGGGATCCGCGAGCGGCTGTCGGGCGACACGAGTCGGCCCGCGTACCACTTCACGCCGCCGGCCAACTGGCTGAACGACCCCAACGGCCTCGTCAAGTGGAACGGCTGCTACCACCTGTTCTACCAGTACAACCCCGCGGGGCCGTTCCACAACACCATCCACTGGGGGCACGCGGTCAGCGACGACCTCCTGACCTGGCGCGACGAGCCGGTGGCGCTGTCCCCGTCGCCGGACGGCCCGGACCGGGACGGCTGCTGGTCGGGGTGTGCGATCGACGACGACGGCACACCGACGGTCCTCTACACCGGCGGGAACGGCCGGACGCAGTTACCCTGTCTCGCGACCGCCGAGGACCCGGACCTGCGCCACTGGCGCAAGCACGGGGACAACCCGGTCATCGAGGAACCGCCGCCAGAGGTGGACGTCGTCGAGACCGAGCACTGGGACGCGGAGTTCCGCGACCACAGCGTCTGGCGCGAGGGCGACACCTGGTACCAGGTCATCGGCACCGGCGTCGACGGCGCCGGCGGGGCAGCGCTCCTCTACAGTTCCGACGACCTCCGGGACTGGCGCTACGAGGGACCGTTGCTGGTGGGTGGCGGCGAGGGCGGCGCCGTCTGGGAGTGTCCGGAGATGCTCGACCTGGGCGGGAAGCAACTGTTGCACGTCTCGAACTACGAGGACGTCCTCTACTTCGTCGGCGAACTCGACAACCGGGAGTTCCGCGTCGACCGGCGGGGGGTCCTCGACCACGGCGACTTCTACGCCCCACAGTCGATGCGCGACGGCGACCGGTCGCTGACGTGGGGGTGGCTCCCGGAGGCCCGCGACCTCGGCGCACAGTGGGACGCCGGCTGGTCCGGGGCGCTCTCCGTGCCGCGGGTGCTCTCGCTCGGGCCCGGGGGCCGCCTCCGGCAGTCCCCCGCAGAGGAGGTAGCGGCGCTGCGCGAGCGCCGGCTGGCCGCCCCGGAGTCGTTCGACCTCGACTCCGAGCGGCGGACGCTCGACGCGTCGGGACGGACACTGGAACTGCAGGTGGAGGTCGCGCTCTCGGACGCGACCGCGTTCGAGCTGACGGCCTTCGAGTCGCCCGACGGCGGGGAGCGGACGCCGATCCGGTACACCCGCGAGGGCGAACTGCTCGTCGAGCGGGCGTCCTCGAGCCGGGACCCCCGGGCGACCGCCGACACCCAGCGGATGACGGTCACACCCTACGACGAACCGCTGTCGCTGCGGATCTTCCTCGACGGCTCCGTCGTCGAGGTGTTCGCCAACCGGCGTCACTGTCTGACCAGCCGCGTCTACCCGACCCGCGGGGACAGCACCGGCCTCTCGGTCCGCGCCGAGGGCGGGCGGGCGACAGTCAGGTCGCTGTCGGTCTGGCAGCTCCGGTCGGCGTTCGCAACCGGGCCCGCCGACGAGGACGCGGACGCGGCGTCCTCTGTGCGGCTCTAGTAGGTCCGGCTCCACCGCGCGCGGACGTCGACGCTCGGCCCGTTTCCGGCTTCGAGCATGGCCGGCGTGACGCCCCTGTGCTCCGGCGCGGGGAGTGTCTCCTCCGGCGTCGGGATGTGCCAGTGTGTCAGCGTCCCCCGGACCCGGGTCCGGTCGGCCTCGACGCCGAGCCTGACCGTCGGGCCGAGCGTCCCGCCGAAGCGGCGGCGCTGTTCGAGGGCCGGAAGGTCGGCGATCTCGTCCAGCGACCCGCCGGCGAAGTCGTAGTAGTTGAAGAAACTCTGGACGAGTACCTCCTCGCGGTGGGGGAAGGCCATCCACGAGTAGGCCTGGAAGGGCGCGTTCGCGGGGTTCGTGAGGACCAGTCCCGACCCGTTCAGCGGGCGGTAATCGCCGCGAAGCGAGTCGGCCACGAACCCGTAGAGGGCGTCGTATCCCTCCAGGCCCGGCGCGAACGTGTGCATGTGGCTCGACACGAACAGGTAGTACCGGCCGTCCTCGAGGACGATGTGGGGGCGCTCGAGTTCCTGGTTGACACAGACCGAGTCCACGAGGGGTGGGTCCAGTTCCCACTCCAGCGGGTCGCCCGTCGGCGAGGTGGCCATCCCCACACAGCCGTTGAACTCCTGCCTGTGGGGGTCGCCGTCGCAGGCGTCACTGCCCTCCGGCACCGGAACGTTGGCCTCGAACAGCAGCACCGTCTCGCCGGTCGCCGGATCGGTGAAAAACCACGGATCCCGGAACGTGTAGATCATCCCGCGGGACTGCTCTTCGGTCTCGTACCACTCGCCGTCGGGTTCTACGAGTACCTCGTGGCGCCAGGGTCCCTCGATTGTCACGCCGTCTGGCGAGGCGGCGATCCGCCCGCCGTGGCCGGCGACGACGCGCTGGCTGTAGGTCAACTCCGCGGCGCCCTCGTCGCCGGCGGCCGTGTAGAAGAGGTAGAGGTCGCCGTCGTGGTACAGCGCCGACCCGGCCCACTGGCGCTGGCCGAGCGCGCCGTCCTCGAAGACGACGCCGCCGTTGTGCCACTCGCGGCCGTCCCTCGAGTAGAAGTAGCGGATCTCGGCGACGTCGTGGCGCTTGCCCGGCAGCATCGCGGCCGGCGCGGTCAGCGAGAAGAGCACACGCCAGCCGTCGACGGTCGCCACCCTGCCGTACCGGTCCCGGAGGAGCCACGTGTCCCAGACGTGTACCTCGCTGGCGGGATCGACGTCCGGCGGCTCGATCACCGGGGTGACCGTGTCCGGGGTCCGGCGGACGCCCGCGGCCTGGTCGCGCGTCCACTGTGGCCAGTCGCCCCCGCTCATGCCGACCGGCCCCTGAACCGCTCGACCGCTCCCCTGTCCGGCAGTGCGGCCATCGCGCCCGCGGTTGTCGTCGCGACCGCCGCGACCGCGTTGGCGAACCCGATCGTCTCCTCCGGGTCCGCTCCCTCGGCCAGCGCCGCCACCGCGCCCGCGAGGAACGCGTCGCCCGCGCCCGTCGTGTCGACGACGTCCTCGATTTCGTAGCCGGCGTGGTGCCACTCGCCGGCCCCCCACGGGGAACCCGGCCCGGCGACGACGGTGGCGCCAGCGTCCCCCTCTGTCAGCAACACGGTGTCGGGTCCCGCCTCGAGCAACCGCCCGGCCAACGTCTCGCCCGTCGGGAACGCGGTCGGACCGAAATCCTCGCGGGACGCCTTCAGAACGTCCGTCAGCCCGAGCACCCGTTCGAGCGTCGCCGAGAGATCATCCCCGTCGCTCCACAGTTCGGGGCGCGTGTTGGGGTCGAAGACCACCCGGCAACCTGCCGCCCGCGCGCGCTCGATCAGGTCGACAGTGGCTGTCCGGGAGGGCTCGACCGAGAGCGGGACGCCGCCGACGACGACCGTCCCGACTCTCCCCAGGGCCTCGTCGCCGACCGCGCCGGTGTCGAGGCGGGTGTCGGCCGTGTCCTCGCGGTAGAAGGTGAATCCCCGGTCGGCGTCGGGGTCGTGGGTGACGAACGCAAGCGCTGTCGGCCGGTCGACCCGGGAGACGAACCGGTCGGGGAGCCCCTCGTCGGCGAGCGTCTCCGCCAGGAAGTCCCCGAACGGGTCCGTCGACAGCGCCGTGCACAGCCAGGGAGTCTCGTCGAGGCGCGCGAGCCCGACGGCGACGTTGGCCGGAGCGCCGCCCGCCCGCCTGTCGAACCGCTCGACGTCGGCGAGCGGCCCCGGCGACGCCGGAATGAAGTCGACGAGACACTCGCCCGCGACGAGGACGTCCGGAGTCATACCCAACGCTGGCAGCCCGGCCGGCAAAAAACCTGTGTCACTCCAGACGCACCAGACAGCCCGAACAGTAGGTCGCCTCCGTCGCGTTCCGCCGGCCACACGAGTCACACCTGACGAGGGCATCCCCGCCCCCGCCCCCGCCCCCGTCTGCGTCCGCGTCCGCGTCTGCGTCCGCGTCCGCGTCCGCGTCTGCGTTCGCGTCCTCGGCAGCACTGCCAGACTGGCTCGCGCCGCGTCGCCGGGGGGAGTCGGTCGCCATCGCGGCCAGCAGGTCGTCAGTGTCGCCCGTCTCGAGGTCGTGTTGCTCGACAACCTGGGCGATGAGGTCGTCGTCGCGCAGCCACTCCAGAAACCGGAGGAGCTGGAAGAACAGCAGCGTCGGCATCACGATCACGAACACTGCCACCCCCACGCGCCACGCAACCTCGAGCGTACCCAGGTCGGCCATGGGTCGGGCAGGGCTCGGGCGGGCATAGACCTGTTGCCCCGACCTCTCTGTTCCCTGTCAGCTTGTGTTTGTCAGCGCCCGCCAGACAGCCCGCAGATCGGCAGGGCTACAGCCGGGAACAGGCCGGTGAACTGCCGGCGCGCACGACGGTGCCGCCCTCATGTATAAGAAATACTATTTTTTGCAATACATATATATATGGTAGTTCTGTATAACAACACCTGTAATGGTTGATATTGGCCGAGATCACCAGGACGGTGCGCGTGGCGTCTCGCGGAGACGGTTCCTGGAGGCGACAGGGGCGACAGGTGCCGCAGTGTGGATCGCCGGATGCGGCGGAGGCGGTGGTGGCGGCAGCGGCCCGGTCGAGATCACGATGGACGGCCAGTGGGCCGACGCGCAGGAACCCGTCGCCAACGCGCTGTACGACGCGGGCCTGAGCGAGGACGTCCAGATCGAGATCCTGCCGGGTGACTTCGAGAGCGGTGCGCGCCGCTCCGAGTTCACGTCGGCACTGGACGCCGGCCGGGCCAGCCCGGACGTCTTCATGATGGACTCGGGATGGACGATCCCGTTCGTCGTGCGTGGCCAGCTGGTCAACCTGAGCGAGACCCTCTCCTCGGAGACGCTCGATTACGTCCAGAGCGACTATCTCGAAGCGTCGGTCCAGACGGCGACCAACCCCGAGTCGGGCGACCTCTACGGGTTGCCGCTGTTCCCGGACTACCCGGTGATGCACTACCGGAGAGACCTCGTCGAGGAGGCCGGCTACGACCCCGAGGGCGAAAACTGGGCGACCGAACCGATGACGTGGGGAGACTTCGCGGAGATGGTGGCCGACGTCTGGAGCCAGAACGAGGGCACCCTCGACTACGGGTTCACCACGCAGGGCGCCAACTACGTGGGAACGGCTTGCTGTACGTTCAACGAGATGATGACCTCGATGGGCGGCGCGTACTTCGGGGCCCACGAGAACCTCTTTGGCCCGGTCGGCGACCGGCCGATCACTGTCAACGAACAGCCCGTGATTGATACAATCCGGATGATGCGGTCGTTCATGGAGGGCCCCGACGCCGAGAACGCCCACCCGGACTTCCCGCAGATCACCACCACGGACGTCATCGAGTTCACCGAGGAACCCTCGCGGGAACCCTTCACGGGCGGGAACGCGGCGTTCATGCGCAACTGGCCCTACGCGATCACGATCAACCTCGGCGACGACGCTGCGTTCGACCCGAGCGACTACGACGTCATGCCGATGCCGTTCGGCGTCCCCGAGGGCGAGGGTTCCTACGAGGGTACCGGCGGCACCAGCCACGCGCTGGGCGGGTGGCACCTCACGATCAACCCGAACAGCCAGAAACAGGACCAGGCAGTCCAGGTGCTGGAGGCCTTCGCCAACCAGGACGTGATGGTCACCGTGATGGAAGAGCTGGGGAATCTTCCCCCGGATCCGTCGGTCAACGAGCAGGTCACCGAGGATCAGGTCGGCGGCATCGCAAACTTCCTCGATACGCTGGCTGTGGCCGGACAGAATACGGTCCCGCGGCCGGTGACGACCGTCTGGCCCGACGAGTCGCCGCTCGTCTCGGACCAGATCTCCCAGGCCTACCAGAACAACAAGTCACCCGAACAGGCCATGGCCGACCTGGAAGAGGAACTCGCAAACATCGAGGAGAGCGTCTAATCCGAGGGTCCGACCGTGTCAACAGACACTCCGGGGACGCGATTGCTCGCCCGGCCGCTGAACTGGCTGGAGACCCAGACAGAGGCGGTGTTCGCGTACGTGCTGCTGGCGCCAGCCTTCCTGCTGCTGGCGATAATCGCGTTCATCCCGCTGGTCCAGACGTTCCGGTTCTCGCTGCTCGCAGACGAGACTGCGGCAGCCAATCCCTTCGGGGAGTTCGTCGGCTTCGGGAACTACGCCGCGCTGTTGAGCGGCGAGGCGCTCGTCCCTCAGCAGTTCCTCGACCCGACCTTCGAGACGCCGCTGCTCCAGCAGGCGCTGTTCGTGACGCTGGCCTTCGCGATCCTCAGCGTCCTCTTCGAGACGCTGATCGGATTCGGACAGGCCCTGGTCATCGACCAGGACTTCTACGGGCGTCGCTGGGTCCGCGTGGCGATCATCATCCCCTACGCGATTCCCATCGTCATCCAGGCGATGATCTTCTTCCTGATGTTCAACCCGACCGTCGGCTTCGCGACGGAGTTCATGCAGTCCATCGGCGTCTTCGGGCAGAACCCGCTGGCGACCCCCAGTGATTCGTTCATCATCGTGCTCGTCGCCGACATCTGGAAGACGGCCGCGTTCATGGCACTCCTGATCCTCGCGGGCCTCCAGAGCGTCGACCGCGGCCTCTACGACGTGGCGAAAGTGTCCGGAGCCTCGCCCTGGCAGCGGTTCAAGTACATCACGCTCCCGCTGGTCGCGCCGGCGTTGCTGGTCGCAATGTTGTTCCGGACGATGGACGCGATGCGCATCTACGGGCTGATCGACGCCACCGCCGGGTGCCAGACGGTCCCGTCGATGAGCTGTCTGGTCATCACCGCCCTCCAGGAGACGCGCCGGTGGGCGACGGCCTCGTCGGTCGCGTTCCTGACGGCTATCGTCATCGCGCTGGTGGTACTCGTCTACCTGTTCGGTCTGCGTGACACGGAGGCTGGTGTGTCATGAGCGAAGAGCAACACCCCGACCTGGAGGCACAGGCACAGGCACAGGAGGAAGAGCCCGATCTCGACCGGGGGATCGTCGAGGCGTGGGCGGCGCGGATGATCAGCAATCCCGACCGCGCGTACAAGGCGACGTTCTACCTCGCGACGTTTTTCTTCCTCGTCACCACGCTCTTCCCGTTCTACTGGCTGTTCATGGTGGCACTCACGCCGCGTGGCGACCTCAACAACGTCGGTGTGCTCACCCCAGGCGGCGCGATCAACCCGGGTGCGTTCGTCGACATCTTCACCACGCTCCCGTTCCACAGGTACATGTTCAACAGCTTCCTGATCGCGACGGTGGCGACGGTCATCGTGCTGTTCGTCGCGAGCCTGGCGGGCTACGTCTTCGGCCGGCTCCGGTTCCGCGGGCGGAACGCGCTCCTCCTGTCGGTGCTGGTGACGTCGTTCTTCCCGCCGGCGGCCTTTTTCGTCCCGCTGAACCGGCTGTTCAACACCAACATCGACGCCCTGCGGCCGATTCTCTCGGCGGGGTCGCTGTACAACACGCCGTACGCCATCTTCGTCCCGCTGTCGGCGATCTATCTGCCGCTGTCGATTTTCATCCTGATGACCTTCTACTCACAGATTCCCGAGGGGCTGGAGGACGCCGCCCGGATCGAGGGGACGACCCGCCTGGGCGCGCTGTTCCGGGTCATCGTCCCGCTGTCTGCACCCGGCGTTGCGACCGCCGGCGTACTCACGTTCATCACCGTCTACAACGAGTACTTCTTCTCGTCGCTGATGACCGACGGGCGGCCCGAGAACTGGGCACCTATGCTGGAGGGTGTGCTGCGGTTCCAGGGCGAGTTCGAGGTGCTGTTCAACCTCATGGCGGCAGCGAGCATCG
>CAZUVE010000108.1:0-9694 GCA_964623735.1 uncultured Halobacteriales archaeon
CCCTGACATGACTCCGTTCGCCGAACCCCTCGCCGTGGTCGCTCGTCACGACGACCAGAGTCTCGTTTAGTACGCCACGCTGTTTCAACCCTTCGACGATATCCCGGACGTACTGGTCTGCCTGGTAAATCGCCCCGTCATAGAGGGCCTCGCGTGCGCTCCGTCGCCACCACTTTGCGGTTCCAGCGTGGAGTTCCCACTTTCCCGGCGAGTCGGCCTCGAGTTCCCGGAGTGTCTCGTCGCCCCACTGGTCGAACGCCGGTTTCGGCCTGTAGGGGGCGTGTGCGTCCATGAGATTGACGCAGGCTGCCCACGGACGGTCGACGGCGTCGATCCAATCGAGAAACCGATTCCGATAGAGGTTTCCAGGCGATACTCGTCCGGCGTCGCTCGGCAGGAATCGGCCGAAGTCGGACGACAGTTTCGTGTGGACGCCGTTGAGTATCGAACGGAGTGGTCTGCCGCTGTCGATCGCCGCGCGGAGGAACGTGCCGTACTGCCCCGGCCCTCGTTCCGCGACGAACTGCCGGGGGTTGATGGCGTCCGGAAACGGGACCGCCTGGGGACCAACGACGTGGTCGAATCCCTCTTTTAGCCCGATGTCCACGCTGGTGATCCAGACGTTTTCTGAGAAGGCGCCGGTCGCGTATCCCTCGTCTTGCAACTGCTCGAAAACTGTCGTGCCGGGACGAAGTTTGTGATCGGCACTCGTGATGCGGTGTTCTGCAACCTCGAGTCCGGTAAAGAGGCTGGCGTGACTCGTGATGCTGCGCACCCCGGGCGCCCGTGCCTGTTCGTACAGTGTTGCCCGGTTGGCCGCAAACTGCTCAAGAAAAGGGGTCGTCTCGTTGGCGTGTCCGTGGAGACTCGTATTCCTCGCACGGACGCTGTCCATGACCACGAGAAGGATATTTGGTTCCATTGTCGGAGCGATGACCGAGCTGTTATTAACCGTTTTGATGGTGTCTGCAGGTGGTTTTGGCGCCTCACACGATCTCGAAACTTCGTTTTGGCCCGTCTGTCGGGTGTTTGCTGATCGATTACATAAGGCTTATGCGCGCACTGCGATTCCCCGTGAACAATGAGTAACTGGCGCGAACAGTTCGAAGACGAATCAGTGTTCGACGCCTCGACGGCACTGTTCGTCCAGTACTACCACTACGTCGCGCTTGCCCTCCTCGTCGGCTTCGCGTTCTGGAACCGAACACGAAACTGGCAGAACTACGTCGTCAACGGCGAGATCCTGTTCAGGGGCAACGATCCCTGGTACCACTACCGCTCGACGCAGTACATCGTCAACAACTTCCCAGTGTCGATGCCCTTCGACGCCTGGACGCACTTTCCCATCGGAACCGCCAATTCCCAGTTCGGGACGATATACGACCAAGTCGTCGCCCTGGCCGCCCTCGTCGTCGGGCTTGGCAGCCCAGACGCCGAACTCGTCAGGATGGTCGCGCTGTTCGCCCCTGCCGTGGTCGGGGTGCTCATCGCGGTCCCGACCTACGTCATCGGACGGCGGATCGGTGGCCGGTTCGGCGGCGTCGTCGGCGTGGCGATCCTGGCCTTTGCGGCCGACCGCCTGTTGAGCCTGAGCGTGGCCGGATTCTACGACCACCACGTCGCGGAGGCGCTCACACAGGCGCTGGCGGTGCTTGGCGTGATGGTCGCCATTCACGTTGCCGAGACCGACAAACCCGTCTACGAACTCCTCGCCGACCGGGAGTTCGACGCGCTCCGACGGCCGCTGGGGTGGGCGATACTCGCCGGGTTCGCGATCAGCCTGTACCTCGCCGTGTGGCCACCCGGTGTGTTCCTGCTCGGCGTCCTCGGGACGTTCTTCGTCGTCCACCTCAGTTTCGAGTACCTGCGCGGCCGGAGTCCAGAACACGCCGCCTTTGCCGGTGCCGTCGCGCTCGGGACCACCGGCGTTCTCCAGCTCTCCTCGGTCCGCGTTATCGAAATCAGCGCCACCTCCCGCTCGCTCCTCCAGCCCGGACTGGCGCTCGCGGTCGCGTTCGGCTGTGTGTTCATGGCGTGGCTCGCCCGCCAGTGGGACAGACAGTCGATCTCTCCGTACGCGTACCCGCCGGCTGTAATCGGGATCATCGTCGCCGGCGCGGGAGCGATGGCGGTCGCTCTCCCGGAACTGTTCGATTTCTTCGTCGACCAGGTTCTCCGCGTGATCGGGTTCCAGACTTCGCCGACTGCAGGCACCGTCGGCGAGGCACAACCCCTCCAACCGAACCGCCTGTACAGCTTCTACCGGCTGGCGTTCTTCACTGCACTCGCAGGCGGTCTTATCCTGCTCGCAAAGCAGTATCTGGACGACGAACCCCGCGGCGAGCATCTCCTCGTTGTCGTCTGGTTCGTCTTCATCGTCGCCGCCTCCCTCACCCAGGCACGGTTCGCGTACTACCTCACCGTCCCGGTCGCGGCACTCAATGCGGCCTTCATCGGTGCCGTGATGAAACTCGTCGGCGGTGTCGACGAGTCGCTCGAAATCGAGGCCTACCAGATCCTGGCCGTCGCCGCCGTCCTGATGGTCGTTATCGCGCCGCTGCTCCTGTTCGGGGCCGGACCGATCCGCAGCGCCAGCGCCGCACAGAACCCAGGCGGTATCGTCGGCTGGCAGGACAGCCTCGACTGGATGGCGGACAACACACCCGAGGAGGGCCAGTACGCCAACGCCAGTACCGAGTCCATAGAGTACTACGGCACCTACGCTCGCACCGAGGACTTCGACTATCCGACCGGCACCTACGGCGTGATGTCGTGGTGGGACTACGGCCACTGGATCACCGCCTCGGGCGAGCGCATCCCCAACGCCAATCCGTTCCAGCAGGGGTCGGACGACGCGGCCCGGTATCTGCTCTCCCAGAGCGAGAACGAGTCCTTGGCCGTCCTGGAGGATATCGACGAGGACGACGCCCACACCAGGTACGTGATGGTCGACTGGAAGATGGTCCAGACCGAATCGTTGCCTCCGGTGCGCGGGAAGTTCTTCGCGCCGCCCGCGTTCGTCGACGGCGTCGACAGGTCGACGTACTTCACGCGCGTGCTCGCAACGGACCAGCTCCGCCAGCGGGGTCTGTTCAGCTCGACACTGGCGATCCGGCACAAGCAGGCCTACTACAACTCGACGGTTGCTCGGCTGTACCTCTACCACGGGAGCGCCCAGGAACCACGGCCGTACGTCCTCGACTGGCAGGGCCAAGAGCGCAACCTCGGGACCGGGGAGACGTTCGTGAGTGCGCCACAGCAGGGGCCGCCTGTCAAACGCTTCGACAACATGAGCGCCGCCCGCGCGTTCGCCGAGAACGACGACACTGCCCAGATCGGCGGCTTCGGCCCGTACCCGCGGGAGCGTGTGCCGGCACTGGAACACTACCGGCTGGTGTACATGGACGAACGGTCCGCACTCGAGGGCGGGGGCGAAGTGGCGGCGTTCCGCCGGAACCTGCAACAGAGCGGGCTCGGTCAGCAGCTCCGGGCCCAACCCGGTGACAACGCCACCGGATCCCAGCTCCAGCAGCGCGCACTCCAGATCCTCTACCCCAACTCCGCGGCGTGGACGAAAACCTTCGAGCGCGTCGACGGGGCGACCGTCGAGGGAACCGGCCCGGCGAACACGTCGCTGCAACTCCGCGTCCAGTTGCGACCGGAGAACGGCATCCCCTTCACGTACACCCAGCGCGTCGAGACCGACGCGAACGGCGAGTTCTCGACCACCGTCCCGTACGCGACAACCGGCTACGACGAGGTGGGGCCGGCCGACGGGTACACGAACACGAGCGTCAGGGCGACCGGACCGTACGCGATCGCGTCCAGCATCCGGTTGAACGAAAGCGGCGCCCTCGTCCGCTACACCGGCACGGTCAACGTGACCGAACAGCAGGTCGTCGGCGCCGACGACTCGCCCGCGAGAATCGAGATGAACAAGCAGGCCCTCAGCGGGCCACAGGACGGACCCAGCGACGGGGATGGAAGCGGAGCGACTAACGAAACCGATGGGAGCCAGTCACGTGCGGATCCCGACAAGGTCGGTGTTGTCCCCGCGAATCCGGGTCCGTGAGCCGTGGCGGGAGACACGTCCACTGACGAGACTGCTACGGCGGGCACCCGGGCTGTTCTTGGCGTACGCGAACTGGTCTCGGTGTATCTCAAGGGGGCCGCGATGGGTGCCGCCGACACCGTCCCTGGCGTCTCGGGCGGCACCATCGCACTCATCGTCGGCGTCTACGAACGCCTGGTCCGGGCAGTCACAGCACTCGATCCGCGGGTGCTGGCCCACGTGTTGCGCCTGCACCGCCGGGAAGGGCGCCGGGCGCTGTGGCGCGACCTCCGCCGGATGGACGCGTTCTTCCTGCTCGCACTCGGGCTGGGCGTCGTGACGTCGGTCGTGACCCTCTCGCGACTCGTCTACGCGGCCTACCAGCTCTACGAGCCACAGATGTTCGCGTTCTTTTTCGGGCTCATCGGCGCGTCGGCGGTCGTCCTCTCGGACCAGCTCTCCCTGCGAACGCCGGGACGGGCGGCGGCCGCGCTTCTCGGGTTCGCGGTCGCATTCCTGCTGGCCGGTGTGACCGCAACCGGCGCGTTCGGCCACGGGCTCGCCGTCGTCTTCCTCGCCGGTGCTGTCGCGGTAAGTGCGATGGTCCTGCCCGGCGTCTCGGGGGCGTTCGTCCTGCTGTTGCTCGGGCAGTACGCGTTCCTGACGGGGACGCTGAAGCGGTTCGTCGACGACGTGCTCGCGGCCGCCACCGGAGCGGGCACGGACGGTCTCGTCGGGGGCGGGCTGGTCGTCGTGACGTTCGTTGCCGGCGCGTTCGTGGGGCTGGTGTCTGTCGCGCACGTCATCCGCCGTGCGCTGGACCGGTACCGGGCCGGGACACTCGCGTTCCTGGTGAGCCTCATGATCGGATCGCTGCGGTTGCCGGTCGAGAAGATCGTCGACGGCGTCGGGACCTGGACGCCCGCCACCGCGGCGTCGATCGCGGTGCCGGCGGTGGTCGGCGGGGTGGCCGTGTGGCTGCTCGATCGTTACACCGACGACCTCGAGTACGCGTAGCGCGGGACGGTCACTCCGCGCGGACGCTTCTGGTGCGCCACGCCCCGAACGCGCCGAGTTCGTCGGCCTCGTCGAAGCGCTCGACGCAGGGGACGTCGTAGGGGTGGAGTTCGACGACGCGCTCGCGCAGGTCGGGGTAGCGCTCGGCCGTCGTCTTCGCCAGCAGGATGACCTCCTCGTCGGTCTGGACCTCGCCCTCCCACCGGTAGCGCGACTCGCAGGCGACGCTGTTGACGCAGGCTGCGAGTCGCTCCTCGACGAGCGTGGCCGCGATGTCCTCGGCAGCACCCGGCGGCGCAGTGATATAGACCGTCGGCATCGGCGGCTCACTCGCCCTCGAACGGATTGTAGTTGCCGTTGATGTCCCACTCGTGGACACAGTGTGGCTCGCCGACCAGCCGCTCGTCGCCCTCTGTCGCGGCGACCCACGTTCCGGCCGTCTCGTCCCAGACGTCGGTCCGGCCACAGCGCTCGCAGACGCGCTCGGTCGGTGGCTTGAGCGTCGCCATGTCCGCCTGTTCGGGCGGGCCGGTCTTGAGACTGGTGGCTGCAAGCCCCCGATAGTGATTACTGTAACCGGCAGTGTATTCCTCGCTCTGCCCTGCCCGGAGCGGCGCTCCCGTTCGTGTACTTGATTGCCGTCGACGACCAAGCGGGCACATGAAACGTTCGATCGAGGACCACGCTGCCCGGTTCGACGAGAAGGCGACCGGGTACGACGAGGGGGGAAGCGAGGAGCACCGGACCGCCGTCTCGCTGGTCGTCGAGGGTGCCGACCCCGGACCCGACGAGGTAGTTCTCGACGTCGGGACCGGCACCGGCGCGGTCGCGCTGGCACTGGCCCCCCACGCCGGGCGCGTGATCGGCCGGGACATCAGCGAGGGGATGCTCGCCCGCGCCCGGGAGAAAGCTTCCGAGCGCGGCCTCGGAAACGTCTCCTTCGACGAGGGACGGTTCCGCGAGCCGAACGTCCCCGCCGGCGCAGGAATCGACGTTGTGACCTCGAACTTCGCGATGCACCACCTCGGGGACGCGGAGAAGCGGGGGGCCATCGCGACACTAGCTGACCGCTCGCCGCGCCGGATCGTTCTCGGAGACGTGATGTTCTTCGGCGAACCCGATCCCGAAGAACCGTTCTACTCGCCGGAGGTCGACGACCCGGCGACGGTCGGCGTCCTGGCGGACGCGTTCACGGACGCGGGCTACGCGCTGACGGCCGTCGACCGGGTCCACGAACAGGTCGGCGTACTCGTCGCCGATCGCTTCTCCGGTGACCGCCTCTCTGTCGACCGCCAGGAACCGGGGTGACCCGATCACGTGAGACACCTCCCAAAACACCTCCAGCCGCGGTGGCGGTATCTCGCTGTCGGAGTCGAGATCCGGCCGGAGACGTCAGTCGGCCGCCCAGCCCTCCAGCGCGCCCTCTGGCGGGCCGCCCGCACGCTGCTGGGCGACGCCGGGAGCGCGCGGCTCGACCTGACGGTGCTCTCGGCCGACGTCTCCGGCGGTACGGGCGGGTTCGTCGTCAGGACCCACCGCGGGGAAGTCGACCCGGCGCGCGCGGCCATCGCGACGGTGACCGAGGTCGACGGCCACGAGGTTGGGCTGCGGGTCCGAGGGACGAGCGGGACGGTCCGGGCCTGTGAGGAAACGTACATGTGACACACCGTGTCGTGTGAAGGTGAACTTCGATTCCGCCCGCTCGGGTGCGTCTGTCGTGTCGGTGTCGACCGGGACGCGAACCGCGTCATCCTCTGATCGTGCCCGGTGAGTGCGGTACGGCGTACTGGTACACAGGGACAGCAATCCGTATCGGTTACAGCCGACAGTACGAGTCGATGGATACGCCCTCCGCAGGGACACCTGGTGTACTCGAAAGGCACCACGTCCGCCCACAGAGCAGAAAAGAGTGGAACAGCGACACGAGGCTGTATCGATCACTCGGCAAAATCGACACCGGTAATCTCGAACCGGGCACCGCCCGTCGTCGCGTCGGTAGCGCTAATCTCCCATCCGTGTGCCTCGACAATCTGTTCGACGATACTCAACCCGAATCCAGTTCCCTTCTCGGCAGTCGAAAATCCGTCGTCGAACACCTGGTCTCGCGCACCCTCGGGAAGACCCGGTCCGTCGTCTTCGATATACAGCCCCGTTCCGTCTGCAAGGGCACCTACTCGAATGGTCACGTCCGCACCGCCGTGTTCGATCGCGTTCCGGAACAGGTTCTCGAACAGTTGCTGAACCCGACTCCAATCGCCAGTGATCACACACTCCGATTCGATCTCAACTGTCGCCTCCTCGGTCGGAACAAACGACCAGCACCGCTCTCCTAACTCGGTTACGTCGATGGTTTCGGTCTCTGCGATAGCCTTCCCTTCCCGTGCGAGGACGAGCAGATCATCGATGAGTGTCTCCATCCGGTCGAGGGCGTTCCGTATCCGATCGAACTGCTCGGAATCGCCGGACTCCTCTGCCAAATCGAGATACCCCATGACCACAGAGAGCGGGTTTCTGAGGTCGTGACTGACGACGTTGGCGAACTTCTCCAGCTGGTCGCGCTGTTGTTCGATGCGCTCTGTTGCACGCTGTTGGAATAGTTCGTAGCTCACCCATTCAGCCATCAGTTCTACGAACGTCTCTTCGGCCGGGTCGAACGGTTGCTCGCGGGGTTCGGACCCGGCAAAACAGAAGGTCCCGTAGATGTCCCCGTCGACAACGACTTTCGCACCGATGTAGGATTCGAGACCGAACGCCTCGTATGCGGCGTCGCCTTCCCAGCCTTCGATTACGGCGTGTTGGACGGTCACCGCGTTCTCCTGATCGATTGTTTTCCGGCAGTACGCCCTCGACAGGGGACAGGACTCGCCAGCCTGGAGCAGTTCGTGGTCGCCGCTGGCGTGGACGATCACCTGCGTTCCCTCGGAGATCTCGGTCAGAAACCCGGCCTGGACACCCAGATAGGAGCGACCCAACTCGAGGAGTTCGGAGACTTTCGCCTCGAACGGCCTGTCGTAATCTGCGGTGATGCGAAGCATCTGACGGAGCGCGTCCTCACCAGATAGGAGACCACGTGTAGATTGTTGATGAGGCGAATCAGTCATACGCTGTACAGATGATTATTGAACATAATACTGTCGGTTATCTCACCGGAGAAAGTCCTAATATAGTACGAGCCCTTGCGAGCCTGTGTCGCAAAGCAACGATCCAGGCGAGGCATTAAAAGGGGCACCGGACGCGACAGATCGACTGGGCGAGCGCTTGTGGGGTGACCTCGTCTTTCCAGACGACGAGCAGTACGACGAGACTCGAGCAGTCTGGAACGGGTTGGTCGACGAGTACCCGACGGTGATTGTCGAGTGTGCCGGAGCAGCCGATGTGGCCCGGGGAGTCGAGTTCGCACGGGACCACGACCTCTCGCTGTCGGTCCGCGGCGGCGGCCACCACGAGAACGGGGCAGCGGTGTCCGGGGATCTCGTACTCGATCTCGGGCGATTGAACAGCGTTCAGGTCGACCCGACGGCCCACACCGTGCGAATCGAACCCGGAGTCACTGCGGGCGAACTCCACGCAGAGACCGCCCGCTACGGACTCGCGGTGCCGACCGGTAGCGCGAACGGCATCGGTATCGGCGGGTCGACGCTGAGTGGCGGTATCGGCTGGCTCCGGCGACAGCACGGCCTCGGAATCGACGCCCTCCGGTCGGTCGAGATGGTTACTGCCGATGGCCGACTGCGCCACGTCGACCCGGAACACGACCCCGGACTGTTCTGGGCGATTCGCGGGGCCGGCACCGAGTTCGGCGTCGTCACTGCCCTGGAGTTCGACGCGTACGAGGTCGGGCCAGCGGTGTTTGCGCTGGCAGTGTTCTATCCGGCCGAATTGACTGAGCAGGTGGTTGACGCACACCACAGGTTCGTGAGCGCCGGACACGAGCAACTCTCCACCATCCTCCTGCGGGGGTATATTCCCGATATGCCGACGGTTCCGTCGGAGGCAACTGGAACGCCGTCCGTGGGCGTCCTCGGCTGTCACACGGGCGACAGCGAGTCGGCGGAGGCGGCGGTCGAACCACTCCGAGAGATTGCCGACCCGATGGCCGATACGAGTGAGCCCATGCCCTACGTGGCGCTTCACGAGGTCGGTGGGATGCTGTACCCCGACGGCAAAAACTACTGCTGGCGGTCGGTCTTCTTCGAGGAGTGGGAGGACGAACTCACCGACCTGGTTGACGCTGCCGCCTCAGAGGCGCCGTCCCCGACCTGTGGAGTCTCCGTCTGGCCGATGGACGGGGCTGTTCAGCATCCTGCGAGCGACGACACCGCGTTTCCGTGGCGCGACCACGATTTCATGATCGCTGTCGAGGCAAAGTGGGACGACGACAGCACCGACAGACACCTGAACTGGGCCCGCCGGACCGACGCCCGGTTCCGGGACGCTGGTGGCGAGGGGGCATACGCCGGCTACGCCGGACTGGAGGAGACCGACGAGGAGTTCGGCTCGATGGTGTACGCGGATAACTTCGACGGGATCGCCCGCCAGAAAGAGACGTACGACCCGGATGGGGTGTTCGGCAGCCGGCGAATACACTGCTAGTGATTGCTGTATAGTGATTGCTGTAAGTCATTG
>CAZUVE010000109.1:0-9540 GCA_964623735.1 uncultured Halobacteriales archaeon
GACGGCGAGGTGATCGACGACCTGCCCGCCTTCGGACACGAGCGGACGTTCACCTTCCCCGAGCCCGTCGGCGAGCAGGAGACGTACGTCCTCACCCATCCCGAGCCGGTGACGTTCCCGAAGGCGCCGGTCGCGGACGAGACGGGCGTCGAGCGCGTGATCACCCGCGGCGTCTGGCACCCCGAGTGGGAGCGGTACGAGCGGACACTCCACGCCATGGACGCGTTCGACGCCGAGGTGCTGTCCGTCGACGGAGCCGGCGAGGGACCGGAGGCCGAAGCCGGCGTCGACCCGCTCGAGGTCATGCAGCGCCAGATCAAGCGTGCCGGGGCAGAAGACGAGTGGCGGCCGCCGGAAGCCCTCTCCCCGGAGACCGACTGGACGCCACAGACGGTCCTCTCGGCGGAGGTGACGGGGACTGTCGACGGCCGGCAGGAGACTGCCGTGTTGCACCTCACACAGCCGTTCCCCTTCTTCGACGGCAACGAGATTACGCTGATGCGCGAGTACGGCTGTTATGTCGGCGTCCCACTGTCGGTGACACTCCAGCTGTTGGCGGCGGGTGAAGTCGACGCCGACGGCGTGTTCGTCACCGAGACGAGCGGCCTGGATCCCGACCGCTACGTCGGGGAGATGGAACGCCGCGGCTTCGGACTGTCGAGAGAACGTCGGCCGGGTGAGACGAACCCGTAGACCGGATCGATCACCTGCTGTCGGGCGACCGTCCGAAACAGCCCGCCACGGCCCGGGACCGGGCTATCCCTGCGGGTCACGTCTCGAAGAGGCCCAGATCGGTCTCGTCGAGGTCGTCCTCGACGCGCTGGGCCGCCTCGTCGAGTTCGTTCGGGTCGTACCCCCGGCGCTCCCACTCGGTCATGAGCTTGCGACACTGCATGACCGTCTCCGGCGGGGCGCCCGACCAGCCGTCGGAGTCGAGACGCGCCCGACCGCGGGCGTACTGCTCGACAATCTCCTTCGGGTCCAGTCCCTCGTAGGGGCGCGAACCCCCGTGTTCCTGCCCGAACAGCCGTCTGAGCCAGTCGAACATCGGTCGGTTGTGTGCGCGTGTACGAACCCGGGTTCGATTGTCGCCCCGCCCGGCGGGCGTCGCACGGATTGCTGTCTGTCAGTGCCGGAGCGACCGCACACAGTCGTGCGGTCGTACCGGTAGGCAGTTACAGTACTCCGTATCAGTCCTCGACGTCGGGCGAGAGTGCAGCCTCTCTGAGTCCGGGGTCCTCGCTCGTCGACACGAGGCGGATGCGCCAGGTGCAGTAGACCATCCATGCCATGCTCACGACGATGACGCCCATCGCCACGACGAATTCGAGCGTGGAGGTCACTTCCAGCCCGATAAGCAAAACCGTGCCGTAGATCATAGCGACGGGACCCCCAACCCCGACGAGCATCCAGAGTGTGGCGAGTGTCGATTCCGGGTCCATACCATTGGTACAGTATCCGAACGTAAGTAGCTGGTCCTCGCGGGTGACACCCGGACACAGACACGGATCCGGCCGCGGGACGTGCCAGATTTAATACCGGCGGCCGACAACGCGGGGACATGGCGACGATCGGGCACTGGTGGGTCGCCGGCCACGACGCGCAACCCGGAGAGACCGTCGAGTGGGAGGGGAAGGCAATCCGGGTGCGGCCCTCGGGCAGCAGGGTCGGCGGAAAACTCTACGTGACCGACCGGCGGGTCCTGTTCAGCCCGCACCTGCTGGAGTTGCTCTTCGGCGCCGACGCGGTCGCGTTCGACCTCGAGACCGTCGGCGACGTCGGCCGGGACGACGCCGGAGCGAAGCGGGGGCCGTCCTCGCGCGTCCACCTCAAGCGCTACGACCACGACCACGAGACGTTCGCGGCCGCAGACGCCGACGCGCTCGTGGACTGCCTGGCCGGCCTGACGGCGATCGACGCGCGGTGAGCGTCACAGTGACCCCTGGAAGTCGATTCGGTATCGACCGCACGCCGTCGTGCGGTCACACCGGGACACAGTTACAGCAGTCACTGTCAGATCAGCGTCCGGTCTTTGGTCTCCTCGCCGAACAGCAGGAGCACCGTCCCGGCGACGAGCAGCGCGAGTGCGGTCGGTGCGAGCGCGACCAGGTGGCCGTAGCCGGCCAGCGCACCGACGACGACCGGGCTGGCGACGGCAGCGAACTTCCCCATGCCGGCGGTGAAGCCGATACCAGTGCCGCGCACCTCCGTCGGGAACGACTCGGACGTGTAGGGAAACATCACCGCGAAGGCGCCAAAGAGAAAGAAGCCCATCGCGAGCATCCCGAACAGGAAGGGGAGCCGGCCGCTGAGCCCGAGATCCAGACCGACACCGGGCAGTGCGGAGGCAAACAGGAAGGTGAACACCCCCGAGAGTGTCAGCGACCCGCCCAGGGTGAGCCGCCGGCCGACCGAGTCGATGATCGCGGCGGCGCCGAGCACGCCGAACAGCTGGAAGACACCCACGGCAAAGAGGTACGCGTAGATGTTCCCGACGTAGCCCGACGCGGCGACGGTGTCGGGCAGCCAGATGAACACGCCGTAGTAGCCGAAGTTGAGCCCGAACCACGCGACCGACAGCAAGAGCGTAGTCCGGCGCAGGTCGGGGTCGAACAGCCGTGCGAAGCTCGTCTCGGTCTCCCGCCCGGCGCGGACGGCGTCGTCGATGCGGTCGGGAGCGATGTCGGCCTCGCGCGCGATGGCCGCGAGACGGTCGCCGGCCGCCTGTGAGTCCTCCCGTGCGAGAAAGTACGGCGATTCGCTGAACCGCCAGTAGATCACCGGGACGAAGACGATCGGGGCCAGCCCGACCGCGAAAAACAGACGCCAGACGGCGATTCCGGCGACCGTTCCCCCGGCGGGGAGCACCGAGAGGACGACCCACGCGACTGCGACGGTGACGATGTTGCCCAGGGCGTAGAACACCTCGAGGTAGGCGACGTACCGCCCGCGGCTCCGCGTCGGGAGGTGCTCTGTGAGGTACGAGGAGGCCACCGAGATGGTCCCGCCGACCGCCAGCCCGGTCAGAAAGCGGAAGATCAGCGCCGAGTACAGCCCGGTCGCCAGCGCCGTCAGCGCCGTGAAGACCGAAAAGCCCGTTACGATCCAGGCCAGCGCGGTCGTCCGGCCGACCGCGTCGGCGTACCGCCCCCCGAGCGGTGTGCCGAAGATCATTCCCACGAGCGTCGCGCTCCCGAGTAGTCCCGCGGCCGTCCCCGAGAGGTTCCAGGCCTGGATCAGCGTCGGCAACACGAACGAGATACTCAACACGCCGAAGGCAGTCGACGCCCAGACCGCTCCCGTCGCGACGAGGAGGGTGCGGTGAAACCGCCCGACAGGAATGTCGTCGATGACATCGCCGATCTCAGTCGGAGACTCTCCCATCGATCACATCCGTTCGGGCGGCACCGGCTTGTATCTTTTCGGTCGCTACATACAAATCGCAGGGTAACCTTGTCCGACACATGCACAGGCGGGAGTTCGTGGCGGTCCTGTCGGTCTGTGCCCTGGCCGGCTGTTCGGGGCCCCGGTCGATCGTGGACGGGACCGAACAGTGGTTGATCCCGGTCGGCGACTACGAGTCCCTCTCGTTCGACGTCCGTTCACCCGCAACCATCGAGTACGCCGTCGAGGTCCGCGAGGGACCGCCGGTCGACGTCCTGTTGCTCCGGGAGGCCCGGTTCGAGGAGTTCGAGGCCGGAGCGCTGCCGGAGAACACCCCGGCACTCCGGGACGTCGAGGACGACACCGCGAACGGGAACATCATGCCCGGCACGTGGCACCTTGTCGTCGACAACGCGGGGTCCGGCGGGAACGCCCCGACCGACCCTGTCACGGTCACACTCTCCTACGACGTCACGAGGTACATCCCGTACGGGAGCGGCCGCCACGACGACTCCGGACCCTCACCCGGATGAGACGCGACCGGGTCTGGGGCTGGGGTCGGGACCGTCGGTCAGCCGGTCTCGAGGGCGCCGCCACACTCCCTGCAGAACTCGAAGTCGGCGTCGTTGTCGGTCCCACAGGCCGAACAGGGAGCCGTCCCGAGGCCCTGCTCCACTCGCGGGAGCGCGTCCTGGACGAGGTTCTCTCGTGTCTCGGACCGGTGGACGTACCGCCGTCGCTCCCAGTTGGAGGGCCGGTCGGGGCCGTACCGCGCCAGAACGACGCGGAGGGCGGCCACCGCGACCAACCCCACCGCGAGCACGGCCAGAGTTTCCATGCTCTACGGTACGTTACCGGGAGTCTTAACTCGCCCGGATCGCCGTCGAGAGGACGCCTGCCGGGGATGCCGGTCGCGCGGCCACAGGCATTTGTACAGCCGGCGCAAAGACGACACGATGGCCGGGACCGAGGTCACCGTCGTCAGCCCGAACGTCTCCCCGGAGAGGGCGCTGGCGGCCGTCGATCCCGACGGGCCGTTCGAGCCAGCGGACGTGCGCTTCGTCGCCCACCCGAACTACCTGTTCGACTACGAGGTGACCTTCGATCGGCTCTTTCTGTCCGACCGGGTGGAGGACCTCTCGATCACTATCGACGGCCTCCACGGCGGCGGCCTGCGCAACGACGCCTATCCGGACCTGGAGCCGCGGTCGATGCCCGAGGACGCCGTCCTCGAGACCCGGGTCGACCACGAGGAGGCGATCGACAACTCCCGGTCGGTCGTCAGACGACACGTCAACCGCCAGTTCTCGGCGGCCATCATCGTGGGCAACGCCCCCGAGATCGACCTCCTGCGGGAGGATTTCGCGTACACCCTCTACTGGCTCGTCCCCACAGAGTGGACCCCGTCTGACGGGACAGTCGGCGAAGTCCTGAGTTCGATCTCCGGGAAGTCGATCGCGGCCCAGGTGACACTCGACGACGTCGACGCGCGAACGTTCCTGTGGTAGCTGGCCCGGACGCGTCCGGAGCCACCGCGGCGGCTCCGGTCGCCCGGTACCGGTCTGTCGTGACGTCTGGCCGTGTCGGTCCCGGTCCACGTGGAATCGGGATCAGTCCTCGCCGGCCCGGACGGTGTGGACGGGGACGTTCGCGAGACGCACGACCTGTTCGGTGACGCTCCCGAGCAGCCGGCGGCTCAGCCCGCCGCGGCCGTGTGTGCCGATCACGATCAGGTCGGACCCGTTCTCGTCGGCGTACTCGATTATCGTCTTGGCCGGCCGCCCGAGTTCGGTGGCACTGGTCGCCTCCACTCCCGCGTTCTCGGCGGTGTCGACGACGTCCTGGACGTACTCTTTGCCCTCCTCCTCGAGCCTGTCGATCGAACCCGGGACGTTCAGCGACATGCCCTCCAGACGTCCCACGTTGACCACGTAGAGGGCGTGGATGTCGGCACTGTACTTCTCCGCCAGGTCGACTGCGTGTTCCGCTGCCTTCACCGAACCGGCGCTCCCGTCTGTCGGCACCAGTATGTGGTCGTACATCGCGTCCTGCTGTTCGACAGACATACCTATCAAGGTTCTGCAGGTGTCCAGTCGGGCGGGAACCCCGTGCCCGACCCCTGCGCCGGCGGTGACGCGCCCGGCAAAACAGCAATCCACACACACGAGTCGGCGCGTACTCCGGCGGACCGTGCGTGGCCCGCGCCCAAAAACATACAGTGTCCCGTTCCAAGTTCCGACCATGGAGTTCGAGGAACCGCAGTTCTACGAGATCCGGACCTACGCGGCCGAACAGGAGAGGGACGTGATCGATCTCGTGAGTGGGGTTCCGGACTGGGAGCCGCCACGGGCGTTGCGCGAAGGGCTCGAATCGTACGCCCGCCAGGAGGTGACGTCGTTCCAGTATCCGCCAATCGAGGGGATCGCCGACCTGCGGGCGGAGATTGCAGCCTGGCGGGACGTCCCCGCCGAGTCGGTGATCGTCACGACCGGCACCGGGGAGGCCAACTACCTGGCGATGGCGCGGGCGCTGAACCGCGGCGCCGGCCGCGAGGTCGTGCTGACCGACCCCGTCTATCCCTACTACGCCGGCCGGACGAAGCTGCTGGGCGGGGAGCAGGTGTTCGTCCCGGTCGGCGAGGACGGCTACCTCGACCCCGACGATGTCAGCCGCGCGGCAGACGACGACACCGCGTGTCTGGTCGTCAACTCGCCGAACAACCCGACGGGCGCGGTCTACGACGAGTCGACAGTGCGGGAACTGGTCGCAATCGCGGAGGACCACGACGCCCTGCTGGTCAGCGACGAGGTGTACGCACGGTTCGACCACTCCGGCCGGTTTGCGAGCGCCGTCGGGATCGACTCCGAGCACCGGATCGTCACCGGGTCGTTCTCGAAGTCTCTGGCGATAACCGGCTTCCGGATCGGGTACGCCGTCGTACCCGACACGCACTTCCGGGCCGTGCGCTCGCGGCACATGCTCACCGACGTGACCGTCTCCCGGCCGCCACAGTACGCCGTCGCCCGGGCACTCGCCGGGGCGTCCGAGGAGTACTTCGCAGCCAACCGCGCGGCGATACGCGACCGGGTCGACGCGTTCACCTCCGCACTCGACGCCGTCGGTGCCGACTACACCAACCCCGACGGCGCATTCTACGTGATGGCACGCTTTCCCGGGTTTCCGGGAACACTCGGGAACGTCTACCGGCTCATCGAGGAGGCCGGCGTGGCGTGCATGCCCGGCGAGAGTTTCGGCGACCGGATGGACGACTGGTTCCGGTTCGCGCTCGTCTCTCCCCGGGTCGGGAAGGCAGCAGACAGGCTGGTCGGGTTCTTCGCCGGGTGACCGGCTACAGCTCCCGGACGTACGACGAGCCGAACTCAGCAGAGCGGTCGTCGAACCGGTCGAGGGCGTAGGGTTCGAGCGGGAACGGCGGGTCGACGCCCGTGACGTGTGCGCGGGCGGCCGCGGCGACGACGGGCGCGAGCATGATCCCGAACCCGTGCATCCCGGTAGCGACGACCAGCCCGTCGGGCGCCCCGGCAGGCGCGTCGACGATCGGCACCCCGTCCGGTGACGCCGCGTCGCCCGTCGGGCAGGTTCCCTCTGTGACCACCCGCGTCTCCCCGACGCCGGGGACGTACTCCGGGATCCGGGCGGCGACCAGCCGACGAAAGTCGTCGGTCGTCCGCTCCCGGACGGCCCCCGGGTCGGAGACGAAGTACGGCCGCCCGCCGACGTGGAGGTTCCCGCGGAGTGTCGACCGCCAGTAGAGTTTGACGTCGTGTTCCCAGGTGACCGGGAAGCGCTCGTCGAGCGTGTTGCCGGTCTCGAGGGTCATCGTCTGGTACCGGAACGGGCGGACGGGAACCTCGACCAGCCCCGAGAGGAGGTCGCGCGTCCGCCAGCCGGCCGCCACGACGACCGCGTCGGCGTCGAGCCGTCCCGCGGCCGTGCGGACGCCGCGGACCTGTCCGTCGGTCTCGACGCCAGTCACCTCGACGCCGGTCTCGAACGCCGCGCCCGCGTCGACGGCGGCCTCCTTGAGCGCGAGCGCGAACGAGTGGGGGTCGACCCAGCCGGCGTCCTCGAAGACGACGGCGGCCGCGAACCGGTCGGTGCCGAACGTCCCCGGGTACCGCTCGTGGAGCGCGTCGAGCGACAGGTAGTCGGCGTCGAACCCCGCCTCCTCGGCGGTCCGGGCAGCCTCGCGGGCGTGATCGAGTTCGTCGTCGCCGACGAGGAACACGCCGTCCCGCTCGTGGAAGCTGAAGCGGCCGGTCCCGTCGAACGCACGGAAGAAGTCGGTCGCGTACCGGGCGGCTGCGGGGTGGTCGCCGTGGTCGTAGACCGGCGAGACCAGCCCCGAAGCCTTCCCGGTCGCGCCGCTCGCGACGGCGTCTTTCTCGAGGACGGTGACGTCGTGTGCCGGCGCGAGAGCGTGCGCGACGGCACAGCCGACGATTCCCGCGCCGACGACGACCACCGACCGCGGCGTCTCGTGATCGGTCATCAACTCCGGAACGCACGCCCGCACAAAAACAGTTCCGTCTCGGTCCCCCGGTGTCGGCCGTCTGTGCCGGCGTTGCTGTCGTACGGATTGCTGTGAGTCATTGCCGGTCTCTCACCACCCCTAGTACTTCAGCAAAGAATTTGAACTGGCAGGTAGCCGGAGGAAGCCCCCGACCGCTCGACTGCGTTCACTCCGCTTCGCTCCGTTCACCATCCGGGACTCGCTGCGCGCGCTCACTGCGTTCGCGTGCTTGCTTCACCGGGAATCTCCGATTCCCGGTGACGTAAGGACCGCAGCGGGCGGTGCGGAGAGCGAGGACCGCAGCGAGCCCCGGACGGTCGAGCGCGAGGGGGCTTTCTACACCTAATTTCCTCAATTTCTTTCCTTGATCACTAGAGGTGGTGAGACACCGGTACACAGTCACACGAAACAGTATCAGTCGTCCTGTGTGGTGATGTCGGCCGAGAGGCCCTGTGCCATCTGGATGTCCTTCGAGTTGTTCAGCGTCCAGGCCGTCCGCTCGGTGACCGCCTCGATGGACTCGCGGGCACTGGGCGCGCCCTTGCCCGACTTGCCGACACCGCCGAAGGGCAGTTGCACCTCGGCGCCGATACAGGGGAGGTTGGCGTATGCCAGCCCCGCCTCTCGGTTGTCGCGGTAGTGGTTGATCTGTCGGTAGTTCTCGCTGACGACCGCGCCGGCCAGCCCGTACGGGACGTCGTTGTGGATCTCCATGGCCCGCTCCATCCCGCCGGAGTACTCGACGAGCGCGACGTGGGGGCCGAACACCTCCTCGTGGATGCACCGCAGGTCCGGGTCGTACCCGATTTCGTAGACGAACGGGCCGACCCAGTGGCCCTCTTCCATGCCGTCCGGGATCTCCTCGGCCGGGAGTTCCGCGCGGTCGACGAGCACGTTCGCACCCTCGGTGCGTGCCAGTTGGTTGTACCTGTGGAACTTCTCGACCTGGCTCCCGTCGACGACCGGGCCCATGAAGGTGTCCTCCTGGAGGGGATCCCCGACGGCAACCGACTCTGCGAGGTCGACGAACTCGGCTTTGAACTCGTCGTAGACGTCCTCGTGGACGACGAGTCGCTCGCTGGAGACACAGCGCTGGCCGGTGGTCTTGAACGAGGACATCACCGCCGAGTGGAGCGCGATGTCCATGTCGGCGTCGTCGGTAATGACGATGGCGTTCTTCCCGCCCATCTCCAGGGAGACCTCCCGGCCGGGCTGGCCGCCGAGTTTCTGGTCGATCTTGTGGCCCACCTCCGCCGACCCGGTAAAGAGGATCGTGTCGACGCGCTCGTCCTCGACGATGGCGTTGCCGGCGTCACCGAAGCCCTGCACGAGGTTGAACACGCCGTCGGGGACGCCGGCGTCGGTCATCATCTCGGCGATTGTCTGGCCACACCAGGGGGTCTGCTCTGCGGGCTTCCAGACGACGGTGTTGCCCTCGACCAAGGCGATAGCCATGTGCCAGAAGGGGATGGCGACGGGGAAGTTCCAGGGGGTGATACACCCCACGACGCCGCGGGGCTGGCGGTGCATGTAGGCGTCCTTGCTCGCGATCTCCGAGGGGACGACCTCGCCGTGGGGGTGGCGGGCGTTGCCCGCGGCCCACTCGACCATGTGCCAGGCCT
>CAZUVE010000110.1:0-9512 GCA_964623735.1 uncultured Halobacteriales archaeon
TGGGGTCCTCGTCGCTGGCGACCATGTAGTGATCGACGCCGGTCTCGCCGGCGGCTAACTGTTCCCGCAACCGTTCGGCACTCCGGACGTAGGCGCGGGCGATGTCGACGACGTGGACGAAGTTGCGGGCCTGCGTTCCCGGCTCGTAGACAGTCAGCGGCTCCTCGGCAAGCGCCCGCTCGATGAAGAAGTTGATGACCGTCCCCTTCGAGACGTGGTCGCCCTCCACCTCGTAGCCGCCGTACAGGTTCGATTTCACCAGGACGTGGGCCGGGAACCGATCCGGGGCGAACCCCTCGATGGCCGTCTCACCGAGGACTTTCGTCCGGGCGTACCAGTTCAGCGGGTCCCTGGCCAATCCGGGTTGGATCGGGAACGCGTCCGGATCGCCGAGGATGGCCATGCTCGCCGGGAAGACGAGCCCGATCCCGCGGTCGTGACAGAGCCGGGCGACGTGCGTGGTCCCGACCACGTTCGTCTCGTAGCTCAACTCGGGGTTGTCGTCGCAGTCGTCGACGCCGCTGACGGCCGCGAGGTGTAACAGGACGTCGACGTCGCCGAAGACCCCTTCCAGGGCGTGACGATCCCGCACGTCGACGTGCTGGACGGAGACGTCGCCGACGTCCCGGGTGGTACCCTTGTAGAAGTTGTCGCCGGCGACGATCTCCCAGTCGGGATGGGCCGCCTGCAGTTCCTGAAGTACCCTGCCGCCGATGTAGCCCGCCGCACCCGTCACGCCGACGGTGAACGACTCAGTCATCGGTCTCACCGCCGGCGAGAGCCGACTGGACGGTCCCGTCCTCGGCACGCGCCCCACCGAGTCGGGCGGCCAGGTCGGCCACCCCCTCGGGCAGTGACCACTGCAGGTCGAACCCGGTCTCTGCGATCGTCTCGATCCGGTAGTTCTCGGCGCTGGCGCCGACGTTGTAGACGGCCGCCGGCCACCGCTCCGGTCGGATGGCGGCGTCGGCGAACGCCCGTGCGGCGTCCTCGACGTGGACGAACGGCCGCCAGTTCGACCCGTCGCCGTAGACGGTCAGCGGTCGATCGGTCAGCGCCCGGAGATGGACAATCGCGTCGACGTCCCGCGTGGCCGCCTCGACGACACCGTAGTCCCTGACGTCTCCCTCGTGGAACTCGAAGTCCGACCGGGCGACGTCGGCCGCTGCCAGATTGGCCGGCGAGCCACTCGAGAGGGTGTCGAGGACACGCACCTCGTCGATGGCCGACGCTTCCTGGAGGCGTGGCACGAGCGCGCTCCCGACGTACCCACAGCCGCCGGTGACGAGGACGCGCACGGTCACTCCTCGAGGACGCCCGGCAGGAAGCGGTCCTCGTGGGCTTCGATCCGGTCCCGGTACTCGACGATCGTCTCGAAGATGTCACGCACGCCACTCTCGAAGGACTGTGCCTGTCCGTCGATCAACGCGGCGTAGCAGTCGTTCTCGATTTCCATCTTGTGGGTTTCGTCCTCGTCGCGGGGATTCTCGAAGTGTTCGACGTCGACACCGAGGTCGAACTCGCCGGCGACGTCGGCGATCGTGTTGGCGACTTCGACGATACTGATCGCGCGCGTGACCTGGTTGTAGACCACGTGGTCGCCGGGTCGCTCCGCCGGATCGGCGAGTGCGAGCCGGGCGAGCCCCTCGACGGCGTCTTCCAGCGCGACGAACGGCTTGCGCTGTTTGCCCTTGCCGTACACCGTGACCGGGTAGCCGGCGACGGCCTGCGCACAGAAGCGGTGGGCGACGGTCCCGAAGTAGTAGTCGAAATCGAAACGGGTTTTGAGCCGGTCGTCACCGCGGGTTTCCTCGGTTTCGGTACCGTACACGATAGCCGTGCGGACATCAGAGACCGGAATGTCGAACTGCTGGTGAGCGAGGCGCATGTTTGCGGCGTCGTGGCTCTTTGTGAGGTGATACCACGATCCCGCCATGGCGGGGAACGGCACCCGGTCACGTTCCCCCTGGTTTTCCATGACGGCACCCCCCTCGGGGATGGGAAAGCCCGGTGCGCCGTAGACACCCGTCGTGGTCGTCTCGATGAAGTGGGTGTCAGTGAGGTCGTTCTCTTCGAGGCCCCACAGGAGATTGCGGGTGGACTGGAGGTTGTTGTGCTGGGTGTAGTTCACGCGCTCGCCGTTGATCTGTGAGTACGGTGCCGAGGGCTGTGCGGCCGTGTGAACCACTGTCTCGGGTTCGTGGACCGACAGCAGTTCGTCGACAGCGCGTTTCTCGGTCAGGTCAACCTGAACGAACGACACGTTCTCGGTCCCCAACTGTTCGCGTGCCGCAGCGAGGCGGTCGTCCATCTCCGCGACGGGCGCGGCACTGACGCTCCCTACCTCTTCGACCCACTGCCGACGGGCGAAGTTGTCGGCAAGCAGTACTCGCTGGTCCGTGCGATCGGCCATTCGGAGTGCGGACGGCCACCCGAGATAGCCGTCGCCGCCGGTGAGTAGCACTGTCATCTGTCTCAGTCGTCCGCTTCCACGGGGCCCGTCCCCGGTCCGTCGCGCAACTCGCTCAGCTTCTCCCAGATCTCCGTGCAACCAGCCCCGTCTTCGATGTCATCGAGGTGTGTTTCCCCCGTCTCGATGCTTCCGTCCTCGTTACTCATTCTGTGAGTAAGTGTCTCGCAGATTCACATAAGTGTTGTGGGTGTGCGTCCAGAAGGCCTGTGCGAGCAAGGATCTCTTCCGGTGAGAGAGACCGTCGCCGCTCCGACTCAGAGTGAGAGTGTACGTAGAATCGGGCCTCGTGCGGAAGTGCGAGTGTATCGCTCGGGAAGGCACGGGAATCAGTACTTCCGAAGTCTCGATCAGTTTCGAGCCGGAGGGAAGTACTCATCAATCAAACAAGTTACTCTGTGTTATGACATAAATTGAGAGAAACTGTACCCGAGACGACACTGGTACTGTCTGTTCTCATCCTATTGATTCATGAATACATTAGATAATAATTTATATATAATAATATATAGATAAACACAGTATACATTAATAGACTCTGTCACCGATGTCTGGCGCGGTGGCTGCTGCCTCCGTCTGTCGGTCGACTGCGCTGTGTGACTGCAGGATTCGACGCGTCCGTCACAGTGGTTTTCCACCCGGACGTGATTTGCTCAACTCCGCCCGTCACAAACTCGGAGTCTCACGGACTGAACTCACTGATCTGGTGTCGTGGCACCTGACAGAGTCACGTCCGGGTGGATTGCTGTAAGTCAGTGCTGGATCGACCGCACGACGGCGTGCGGTCGTACGGTAAACAGTCACACTAAACACTATCAGTCGTCGTCGGACGGCGCCGCGTCAGTTCCACAGGCTGACGGCTCCGGTGGGAGGTCGATCGCCGGGTTTTCGTCGGTGAACCCCTCGGGTTTGATCTCGAAACTCGCAACCTCTACCGGCAACACCGGCCAGTCCTCCGGACGCGTTCGGTGGTTCACGCCGAGCGTATACCAGGCCACGAGATCTTCGTTGACGATATCGCGGTCCTGCTTGGCCCATTCCCGGAGGCCGTGAACGCTGTCGTTCTGGTTCGGATAGTCCCCGTCGGCGTACATCTCGTCTTCGCTGTACGGCGTCACCCAGAAGTTGTTCTCGATAAATCCGGCCCGCCGCTGTGACGGCGATCCGGACTGCATTTTCGAGGCGACGTTGCTCGACGGGTGGATCGCGAAGCCAGGTTCGTACCCGTACGGTCCCTCCTCGTTGGGGTTTGTGATCTTCCAGTAGCGATCGTTGAGCGGATCGATGTCCATGCACGCCTTCTGTTCGGTCTCCAGGAGCGTCTCGTCCATGTACCAGCCGTTCCCTCCCGGATTGTCCGACTCCGCGTGATTCCAGGCAGTTTCGTCGACGGCTTCGTTGTGAACCTCGTATACGGAGTTGTCCTGCCCGTCGATGTCGAAGTCCAGCCGGAAGTTGAAGTGGTGCTGGTGAAGTGACGTTTTCAGCTGTGGCGCCACGAGTTCGTAGAACCCGTCGGTGTCGCCCGCGTCCGCGTCCAGTGGGACCATCCCGTTGGAGTCGACGCCGGTCAGCCGGAGTTCGGGCTCGATGGTCCCGTCGGGGTAGAAGTACCAGTAGAACGCATAATCGTAGTTGTAGACCGTCGCAATCTGGGAGACAACCAGCCGACGCCGGCGGCGTACCTCCGTCGAGTCGCCCTTGCGCCACTCGGTGTGTTTCCACAGCAACCCATCGTCCTCTTCGTGCATGCAGACGGCGTTCGGAATGTGCGTCGCTTCCCCGTCTGCGTTGTTCAACGTCGCGTCGAAGTAGTGCATCACACCCAGGCAGTCACACCCCTCGTGCAGCTGGTTGACCATCCGACCGACGTTGAATTCGCCGATGTCGAAGGCGTTTTTCCAGTTGTGGTTCGGATCCACGTCACCGTAGGGGACTGCCATCGCAGAGACCGAGGCCCGGTGGAGCACCTTCCGGTAGCCGTCGCCGTCGTCGAAACGGATATCGTGCAACACCAACCCTTCCCGGTCGTTCCAGCCGACCCGGAACTTCCAGCCGAGCCACTCGACCTCCCGTCCGTCGATCTCCCAGCTCGGTCCGTCGGGCTGGACGACGTCGAGGTGGGTCCGATCGTCGCGGGTCTCGATCAGGTCGGGCTTGTAGTTCGCGTCCGCCGACGGGAGTGGATTCTCCTCGTCGATGAGACCGTTGTCGACGACTTTGACAACCTCCATGTCGTCTAAGTCGACGAAAACGTGTACACCCTCGATCGGATGTGCGTACGCGTTGTCCTCCTCGCTTTCGGCTACCCAGGTGAGCCCCCGGGCGAGTCGTCGGTCGTCGTCGACGTCCTCCGGCAGGAACTCGCTGGCGTTGACCGGCCACGGATCGACTATCACGAGATCGAAGTTCTCGACACCCCGTTTTCGGGCTGCCTCCCGGTACTCCTCGCTCTGTTTGACGGCTTCTTCAGCCCCCATCACCTCCTTTCCGGGAATGTTGGGTTGAGCGCCCTCGACGTGCTCCCACGACAGAACTTCTCGGTCGGCCAGCGACACTGTTGCTTCGTACGTTTCACCCGCGCTCTTGTCGCGTAGGACGGCCAGAACCTCCCGTTCGACGGCCCCACCGTCCCACTCCTCGAGTTCCTCCTTCGACGGCTCGATCTGTGAGTAGCTGTGGAAGGTGAATTCGTCACCGAGGTCTCGTGCCTCGGTGAGAATCTCGGTCGTCAGTGTGATCTCGTCTGCCGACAGCGGGTCCAGCGGGTGATCGACGGCTGGTATGTCTTTCTGTGCCATCTGTGTCGTACAGGTTCAAAGTTGGAAGCGTCTAACTTAAATTTTGGGCGTAAATTTTGCCAGAACGGTGTTTGCTGTGATTATGTCAAAATCTGTTCCCGGTGCTTCCACACTCCAGCTATCCGGTCGTCGACGCTGAATCGTGCCGGTCCCGTCTCCCGGGAAATCGCCGTCGAGTGCTCCGTCCGCAGGGGTGTCCTGACAGTCGGCTGTAACCGAGACGAGCGATTCGCCACCCCGGGTGGCGAGGACGGAGTCCCGAACTCACCGTTCGAGACGTTCGAAGCTGAGGATCGTCCTGTCGTAATCGAACGTGATGCTGCTCAGCCGCACCGTAACAGTCTCTTCGGGCGTCGAGAGGGTGACAGACTCCCCCGCCGGGAGACTGATTCCGGATGTCGCTTCCGGATAGACATCGACGGCGAGTGTCGTCCCACAGGTCGACAGAGCGGACGTTACGAACTCCTTGCCCGCAATCGTCACAGTGAACTCGTTCCCGCGGTCCGTTCGGCTGGACGGGTCCCTCGTGTACTCACTGTAGTCCGCCCAGTATCTCTCGTCTCCGGTCACTGGAGCCACCTCCCGATACCAGTTTCTGTCACGCCCAGGGACAACAGAAGACCGCCGGTCACAGCGGACAGCGGTACACCAGGTACCACCGTTCCGAGACCGTACACGCCCAGCAGTACGCCACTGACAAAGGCGGCTGCGACGACAGCGACCGAGCGGACTGCACTCGGCCAGGCCAATCCCGCGTGCCCACCGATCGCGACACACTCCACGATGGTGTGTCCAGCGACCACGACGGCCCCAGCAGCACCGATCGCCGAACCACTGTTCCAGAGCCCGGCAAGCGCGATTCCTTCGATCAGTCGGTGGAGACCGATGGCACCGGTCACCGCTTCGGCACGGACGCGACGGCCACCCCGTGCGACGAGAGCGCCAGCGACACCGCCGGTAACAGCACCACTCGCCCCGACGACGGCACTGTGCTCGAACACCGATAGCAGTGTGACGGACCCCAGACTGACGAGCACGAGTCCGACTATCCAGTCCGAGACGGTGAAGGCCCGCTCGCGGATCCGCACACGACCGCTCGCGGCCGCGACGCCCGCACACAATCCGGCAACGGTTACTCCCGTCACTGTCCACGTCAGGCGGATGCCTCCCGGGTTGGCGCCCTCGACTCCGTGGGCCGCTGCTGGTCCGGGAACGCTCACGAGAGCACCGACAGACAGTACGACAGCAGTGATCTGTGGACTCCCTCTCATACGGATTGCTGTCACTGTTTACCAGTACGACCGTACGCTGTCGTGCGGTCGATCCGGCAGTGACCGACATCGATCCGTATCATTCCTCCTCCCGGGTTCGCAGACGACACAGTATCCGAGACGGGGCACTGAGGTCAGACAGCGTCAGCTCCACGAGCAGCAGTTCGGATCTGAACCGCTTCGCTGACAGGCGTCACGAAGATCTTCCCGTCCCCGGGATCGCCCGTGTGGGCTGTCTCTTCGATCGCGTCGACGACGTCGTCGGTCGGAATCTCCTCGACGACACACTCGAGTTTGACCTTCTGGTGGAGGTCGACGATGTACTCTTCACCACGCCACTGACCCTTCTTCGAGGGCTGTGATCCGCGACCCGAGACGTTCGTCACCGTCAACGATGGGGCGCCGATCTCGGCCAGGCCTTCCTTCACATCGCCGAGCTTGTCCGGGCGGATGTATGCAAAGACCATTTCGATCTCAGTCATCGGCCGACACCTCGCCGCCGTCCGCGGCAGTCCCACCGGTGCCCGGACGAACCATACCTTCCCCGAACTCGGGGTACGTCTCGATGTCGTGTTCCGACGCGTCGAGTCCCTCGACCTCTTCTTCGTGACTCACTCTGGCCCAGCCGACTGCTCTCAGGACGCCGTAGATGAGGAGCGTGATCCCGGCTGCCCAGGCTGCGAGGACGACGACACCGATCACCTGGATGCCTAGCTGGGACACGGAGAACGCCGAAGTCGTATTGACGAACGGGTACGCGAGCGCGCTGAGTGCGCCTGCCGACCCGTGGACCGGGAAGACGGCACAGACGTCGTCGATCCCGACCCGTTCGAGCAGATCGAACACCAGCACGACCTGGATGCCGGCGATGAACCCGACGGCGAGCGTTCCGATCCAGCTCGCGACCGCCGCGATGCTACAGACGCTAACGAGGCCGGCGAGGAGGCCGTTGGCCGTCATGAGGCTGTCGACCTTCCCTCTGCGGACGAGCCCGACCGCTGCGGCACCGATGCTCCCGGCCCCCATCACCAGCGCCGTGTTGATCGCAACCCGGCCCGCGTACGCGTAATCACCGAGCGCCAGTTCGCCGGAGTCGGTGACCTGGAACACGTCGATCGCGGTCCCGACGTTGAAGCCGTACCAGCCGAATGCCAGGATCAACGTACCCAGGATGGCGTACGGCAGTGAGTGGCCGGGAATGACGTTTGCCGATCCGTCGTCGTCGAACTTGTCGACCCGCGGGCCAACGACGTATGCGGCTGTAAGCCCACAGACACCGCCGACCATGTGGACGATCGCCGCACCGGCGAAGTCGGCGAACCCGAGTTGCGCGAGGAACCCGCCGCCCCAGGTCAGTCCCGTTGCGACGGGATAAATGAATGCGCCGACGAACACCGTGAACACGACGTATCCGCCGAGCTGTGCCCGTTCGGCCACGGCTCCCGAGACGATGGAGGCGGCGACCATGGAGAACGCACCGCCAAAGAGGATGTACGCCGACTGCGTCGGATCGCCACTGAGGTGTGTGAAAGCCCCGGAGATACTCCCTCCGGAAGTCACCGCCGCTACGACACCCGACACTGCAACACCGAGCACGAAGTATGCGATGATGCCGACGCCCCACGTGAGGACGTTCTTCGTGAGCTGGTTTGCGACGTTCTTTGATCTGACCTGGCCCGACTCCAGCATCCCGAAGCCGGCGTGCATGAAGAACACGAGAATCGTTGCGACGAACACCCAGATGAGGTTGACACCTTCCGCGAGGACTTCCGGGTCGACCTGTAGCAGAACGTCCATCTCACTCACCTCTGTCCCACGTCAGACAGTCACGCCGTGGCGGCGACGAACCCGTGGCTCGAGAGTTCGAACTGTCTACACCCGTCTGTTGCTCTCTGCGCGCCTGACTGTGTGTTCCCGTCATTTTTGTACCACCGTCGCAGTCGAACGGGTACTGTACTTTTTTCGATCGCATTTGTACCATCTTTGACCACCTTTTCGTTTTCTCGGTTGACGCATAACCACATGTTGTCGTTCATACCCTACATTATAATATTTTTGCAAGCGCGCAAATATGGCCACCCGCGCTGGTTCTCGAACCGGAATGCTCGAAACAGGCACACCGGCGTCTCTGTCGGAATCTGTGTACCATCGATCGTCGGTAACTCGACGGCCCCTTTGAACCTCACGTGAGGATCTCAGGCCAACTATATCAGAGAACAGTGACCGTTCGTAGTACACCCGGGAGAAAAGTGCCGACCAGAATCGGAAACTATGAAATTTTGTGTCCATCTGACCGGGAATTACAGCTGTATAACTGTCAGTCACGACGTGAACCAGAGAGTATAAAATATTAGAGAGAATAATACCTTGGCTTTTTCACTCGAACCGCCCCCGGCCAACGAGAGCAGAACTAGAGACTGGTCTCGGATAGTGTTTCTACAAATACTTACAAATTTATTAAATAAATTGGAGATAGCTCTGGAGATATGAAAGTGTATCTATCATTTTCTGTCCCAGAATTGAACCGATATCTGCCTGTTCTTCTGTGCGAACTATTCGGTGGATTAAATTTTACCGTAGACGGACCAAAGTAATTACGAATACTATATATTTTAATTATTATCATATCAAGTATAATTCTGACTACTCCTGTTGTCGGATAGAGCTTTGTCTGCCGGCAGAGCGCGCAGTTTCTGTCGCTCTCGAAGTCCACTGCGGATGAAACACTGTCCGTTTCCAGTTATGTCCGCGTTTCAGTAACTTCTCGCAATTTTTGACGCGGAGAGGCACACGAGACGGTGCAGATGCCGAGAGCGAACAAAAGAGAAGAGAGCGGAACCGACGGGAGCCAGGGTGGAGAGAACCGCGGTGATGACACTTCTCTCGGACAGTGCTGGCTGGTATGTCGGCTCCTGGTGACACTGCCCGGTCCCAGCACACAACCGCCGTCCGTCGTGGCTGTGGGGCGAG